>JANNCC010000094.1:0-6697 GCA_031386125.1 Chitinophagaceae bacterium | reverse complement strand
GCAGTTGTACTGCTTCCGGTTACCCCTGCAATTGCAATTCCATTCCGTGTCCATGACCAGCTCGTTGCTGAGAATGGAGCAGGTGTACTGGTTCCTGTAAGTGTAGCTACCCTTCCTGGTACCAACTGTAGTGTTGATGACGAAATGGTAACGATAGGCAACTGGTTTACATTAAGACGGGCCGCAGCTGTTGTTACAGCTCCGCATGGTGCAGCATTAACAGTAACACGATACAGATTATTATTCATCAACTGGGTAACAGCTGTCAGGTTCAATGTTGCGCCTGTTGCGCCAGCGATAGCTGACCAGGTAAGACCACTGTTCACACTTACTTCCCACTGGTAGGTTAATGGACCTCCACCAGGAGTTACGCTGAAGCTGGCGTTTGTACCAACACATACAGTTCTGTTTACAGGTGCTACAAGGCCACTAACAGGGTTAGTTACACTAACCGGAACTACTGTTGGTGCTGAAACACACGGCGTAGCAGTAGTGACAACAACTGAATAATTGGTGTTAACTATTGGGTTCACCCAAATTGTTGTAGCTGGGGTACCTGCTACATAGGCAGCTCCACCAGAACCAGCAGCAGTAGCCCACATAGTGTTTGGTGCCGCAGGTGCTGCTGTCCAAACTCCCTGTGCAAATACAGGTGCTGTATAAGTAATAGAGATTTGCCAGTTAGTTAAATTACCTACATCACCTCCAAAACCATCATAGATTGCGATTGTCCAGTTACCATTTGGAGTACCGGTTAAACCAGCAAAACTTGTTTGAAGGTTTGTTGAGAATCCAGTAGGCCCAACAGGTGGGTTGCCTAATCCTGCTGCAGGTACTAACTGTGCATCTGGTGCGAAGATTGGACCTGAATAAGGTGCAGTGCTTGTATTTAATTTAGCAACTCCACTTGTCCCTAATTTAGTATTTACCATACCAGCACCAGGACCTGCTCCTGTTGCGGTTATAAAGTAATCAAGGCTCAATATGTTACCATTTGGAGCTCTTAATACTACTGCTAAATCTCCAGGCCATGTATGTGCTGGGATACTAAACTGAACAGTTACGTCAGCAATAATTCCGGATATTCCTGATACCGGGATCGTATGATTAATACCAGCCACAACAGCATCAGGTATTGGAATACTAATCGCTCCTGATGAGAAAACGGCTGTCACCGGGGCAGAAACAGTATTGGTTATAGTTAATGGCTGTAAAGTTCCCGTACAAATAGTTGCAGAAGGCGGAACAACATTTACAATATATGGCCCGACTGCCAGTGTTGCTGGGCTAGAGAAATCTATTGCCGTACAAGGACCCAAAATTGTTGCCCGGTACACATATCCATTATAAGATTGAGGAACGTTGGTAAGGGTTAATGTAGAAGTAGTTGCTCCTGAATAAATTCCACCGTTTGTAACATTAAACCAAGTTGTAGATGCAGCACTGGTCTTGTATTCCCAACCATAAGTAAGCAGAGAACCGGCAGTAGTTACGCTAAAGCTGGCAGTACCTCCGCATTGAATGGTTTGATTGGCAGGTTGAGTATTAAACACACCCTGAATACAAGGTTGAATATTTACCGTATAATCTTCTACCTGACCATAAGCTGTATTGCCGCAAGGACCCGGATTTGCATCCGCTGGTTGCCAGTACATACGTACCCTCATTCTTGTTGGACCAATACTAGAAGTAACTGGGATGGTTATATTCCCAACAGCAGGGTTAGCAGCCGTATTAGTAGTAGAAACAACCATCTCACCAGGATCAGTAAAGCTACCATTCTGGTTAAAGTCAATCCAAACTCTTACCAGATCACCAGTAAAGAAATTGGAAATATCTACAGTAATTGGTTGTGTACTTCCCTGTATTACTGTAGTGGATATGGCCGTGAAATTTTCATAGCCGGCCGTTGAACTGGAAGCATTGTCAATTGTATTATACCGAACTCTTGATATTTTTTCATCAACAACATCTGTAGCACCACCGGCACAATAACAAGCCGAAGGTGGGTTGACAGCTACATTTATAGGAGTGGATATGGTAGTTATAGCACTATTAGTGCAAGTTACCCGACACCTGTAAGCAGTAGCTGCAGTTATATTTGTAGTATAAGTAGATGATGTACTTGCGCCGGGGGCATTTGACCATGGTCCGCCTACACCAGTAGTAGATTGTTCCCACTGATAAGTAATACCTGCAAAATTTTGAGGAGTTGTAATACCTACAGTAAATGGAACAGTAGGACAAACGGCAGCAGGGCCTGTTGTGGCACCCGGATTAGGTGTGCCTGCGCAAGGTGTACTGCTGCAAACAGCAGCATCTACCTGGATGGTACAATTTGATGGCGGTGCACCAATATTTGTAACCAAGAAATAATAAGTGGTGCCAGCGGTGCCATTAAAAGAAAAAACTATAGGAACGCCAGAAGTACCACTTGATCCCGGATCTGCTACCCAGTTTGCACAAGTGTTACCTAAAGTGGGAGGAGCATTGTGAACTGTTACAAACCCAAAACTGGCATTTGTGGCGGTATAAGTAATGGTAACACACTGAGCCACGGGATTTGTCCATTGAAAAATCTGGTAGTTGAATGAACCACCAATCCCGGCTGTACATGTTCCCGGAGCTGCACAGGTTTTAGGAACACCATCCCGGAAACCCCGCTGCGTTGTAGTTGGATCAGCACCTGTAATTGAAACTGTCCAGCTGGTACAAATAGCAGCAGGATTATCCCTTAACTGAGTGACTACCCTGTTAGGTAATCCAGCATCATTATCTGACTTTGGATTAGCTTTTAGATCTGCCAAGTTTTTGAACCTTTGTTGCGACTTTTCAACCGGGCTCAGCTTATTAGCTTTTGCCGGGTTCTCTTGTGCAAAAGAAAGTTGGGTTGTTGCAGTAAAAATCAAAGCTAAAGCGATGATTCTTGTGCACAAATACCACAATTTTTTTTGAGTAAATTTTGGTTGCATATTTGATATTTTAAATGATTGATAGCCACCTATCTGGTAGCTCTAGTCCGGAAATTGGGAGGGAAGGTAACTTTTTTTTACATACACCTAAAAAAAAGGCAAATTTTAAAATCCCCATATCTTAATAAGTAATAAATAGACTACTTCTGCATGCCAAATGGGGGCAGAACCATGTTTAAAATTTCTCTGAAAACCCGGTTAGTCTATAAGGCTGGGATAGAAGGAATAATTTATTGAAAGGAAACGGCTAATCTATTTTACCATTTATCAACCTCTTCCGTACTCTTATCAGAAGCTGTACTTACTTCAGCAACAGGGGCAATAGCCTCTTCGCTGTTTTCTGCAGCCACAACTTCATCTGCTATCATAACTTCGTCAGCTACCGGTTCTACAGTATTGTTTTCCGCAACTCCGGCATGCCCCATCTCATCAGGATTTTCGTCATGATTAAATGCATCGAAATCAAAGTCAGGCATTAAGTCTGTTTTCACATAGTCAACAGCCTCGCCTAAAGCTTTTACAAATTTGTTGAAGTCTTCTTTGTATAAAAAAATCTTGTGACGGTCATAGCCGTTATCATCAAACCGTTTACGGCTTTCTGTAATTGTCAGGTAATAATCATTACCACGGGTAGCTCTTACATCGAAGAAGTAGGTTCTTCTTTTTCCTGCACGGATGCGTTTACTGTAAATGCTTTCCATTTTCTTGTCACCGTTCTCGTATTTTTTATCGTTATTCTCGTAAGCCACAGTTGTAAGTTTTTAGCAGTTAAGGAATTGCTTCGGTTTTGGAAGTCACAAATATAGAGATGTTTTTGAAACGGCCAAACTGAGCATGAAGTCTTTAGTCATAAGTCAGCAGCTACCCGGATATAACAAGAAGTCTGAGGTGCCGCTACCGTTCTCTAAACTGTATGGTCCGTACTATTCTCCTGCTGCTGTTGGCGGGTATAGAGGCCTGCATAGTAGCCATTCATTGTAAGTAATTGTTGGTGAGTACCCTCTTCTACAATTAACCCGTCATCCAACACCACTATCTTATCAAAATTGAAAAGGGAGAAAATACGATGTGTAATAATGATAGCCGTTTTATCCTGCAGGTATTCATTCAGGTTTCCGATGATTTCTTTTTCCGTCCGGGCATCTACAGCACTCAGGCAATCATCAAAAATGACAAGATTTGGATTTTTTATTAATGCCCGTGCGATAGAAATCCGTTGTTTTTGACCGCCACTTAATGTTACTCCTCTTTCCCCAATCATTGTATTAAACTGCCGGGCAAACCCTGCTATCTCCTTTTCAACACTTGCCTGTTTAGCTGCTTTTTCTACTGCTGTTTTGTCTGCCTTATCTATTCCAAACCCAATATTGTTTTCCACCGTTTCGCTAAACAAGAAAACATCCTGAGGCACATAACTTATTTGCTCCCTTAATGTTTTAATGTCCAGTTGCTGAATATCATTTTCGTCAAGTTCTATTTTCCCACTGCTAACATCATACATCCGCAACAATAATTGGGCAACAGTTGATTTACCACTGCCTGTTCTACCAACGATAGCTACCTTCTCCCCTTTTTTAATCTGCAGATTAAAATTCTTAAGTGCATGAATACCTGTGTGCGGATACACAAAGCCAACATTTTGAAAACTGATATTTCCTGCGAACTGAATTTTAACCGCAATAGACGGATTTTGAATGGAAGGCTTAGTTTCCAGAAATTCATTTACTCTTTTCTGCGATGCGGCCGCCCGTTGAATCATACTGGCAGTAAGCCCTATGGCACTTACCGGGAAGGTGAGCATATTTACATACATCACAAATTCTACAATGGTGGCCAGGTTAGTTTTTTCGGGATTAGCAATATGATGTAATCCTCCAATCATTATAGTTAGCAAGGTGCTTAACCCAATTAGAAATGTAATAGAGGGGAAATAAATAGCTTCTACTTTGGCAAGATCAACAGCATTTTTTTTATACTCTTCGCTGTTTTTGGCAAAAAAACCAAGCATGGCTTTCTCCTGTACAAAAGATTTTATCACTCTTATTCCTGAATAAGATTCCTGTGCATTGGTAGTAAGGTCGGACAGGGAAGCCTGTATCCTTTCGCTTTTTTTATTAATTGTATTATTAATAAAATAAATAGTGATAGCAAGAATGGGTAATGGTGCCAAAACATACAGCGTTAGCTCAGCATCCCGTTTAACCATAAAAAATACGCTAAGTGAAATGATAGCAATAAGATTTGCCAGGTACATAATAGCAGGCCCTGTAAACATCCTGACCCGGCTTACATCTTCTGCAATGCGGTTCATCAAATCGCCAGTGCTGTGTGTTTTATAAAAAGCAGTGTCGAGTTGCTGGTAATGCCTATAAATTTCGTTTTTCTGGTCGAACTCGATATGGCGACTCATTACAATAATTGTCTGCCGCATAAGAAATAAAAAGAAGCCCCGTAGTAACGCCAGCAATAAGATGGTGATACCGCAAAGTGCCACCACTTTTACCCAATCATACCCCGATCCTTTTATCCATCCGGTTACTTCGTTTATCAGTGTGTCATATTTAGGAGCACTTGCCGGTGGTTTGTAACCGGGAAATAACTGTTGAACGAAATCAATAACAAAACCGGTAACCTGCGGCGACAGAACGTTGAAATAATTAGACAGAAAAACAAACACCACGCCTATCCCAAGACGGATACGATATTTCCAGAAATATTTATTGAGGGCCTTCAGGTGTTTCATACAAAATAGCTGACAAACTAAAAATCCCCCGTGCGGGGGACTTGTTTTGGCGGAGAGTTAGGGATTCGAACCCCAGGACCTGTTACAGTCAACAGTTTTCAAGACTGCCGCAATCGACCGCTCTGCCAACTCTCCGGTGCAAAAATAGCCCTGCGACGCTTATCGGCAAAATTGAATTTGATTAATAATGGTTTAATTACAAGCATTGCGTTCTACAGCAATCATTTGATTATCCCCTATTAATATTTTTTATAACTCGTTTGGTAAATCCTATTTATCCGTTTTTGTAACCACTACTTTACTTTCCAGCACTACTTTTTTGGGAATATGTTCATCGGCTCCCTTTGATTGTATCAGTTGCAGTAAAATATCCGCTGCTTTTTCAGCCTGTTGGTAAGGGAATTGCTCTACCGATGCCAGCGGAGGATCATCAAGATAACTGGTAATGGGAAGGTTGGCGTAACTGACAAACGAAATGTCTTTATTAATCTTCAATCCCTGGTTACGGGTGTACCTGGTAGCTTCCAATGCTACATAATCGTTAAAAGCAATAACAGCAGTGGGTCGATTTTTTAATGCCAGTAATTTGTGCATTGCATCTTGTGTTTTCTTTTTGCTGAGATCAGTAGAAACGACAAAAGCGGTATCTACTTTTAATTTATGCTTTTTTAATCCTTCATAATAACCGTTCAGCCGCTGCTTCGAATGAATAAGGGTATCCGGGCCTTTTATAAATCCGATTTGCTTATGCCCATGGCTAACTAACCAGTCAATTAATTCAATTGAACTATTCTCCAGGTTGCAGGAAACAGTGTAAGCATCCGGCATATCAGGAACCCGGTCAAAAAACACAACCGGTATTTTATATTTCTTTAATTGCTCAAAGTGCTCAATTGATTTTGTTGTTTTTGACAAAGAAACAATCAGCCCATCCACCCGTTGCCTGCGCATCGTTTCTGTTATTTGTTTCTCTCTTTCCACA
>JANNCC010000090.1:0-10182 GCA_031386125.1 Chitinophagaceae bacterium | reverse complement strand
TTGTTGCTGGAAAAAGTTCGTAACAATCGGACATTTTAACCGGTAACTAACAACCAGTAATCAGCAACACAAATTAAAACTAAAACACTCACATTTTTTGGAACAACTGGCATCCCTCACCAACCGCAAGAAAAGTGCATCTCGGTTAACGAAGAACTCAAAAATCATCAAAACCATTATTGCAGCTATCCAGGAAAAAAAAGGGGGAAATATTATCTCTCTTGACCTGAAAAAAATAAATGAAGCGGTGGCCGATTTTTTTATTGTTTGCGAAGCAAGCAGCTCAATACAAGTAAGAGCCATCGCCGATAATGTGGAAGACCGTGTAAAAGAAAAATGCAGCGAAAACCCTTATCGCCACGAAGGGTTTCAGCAATTGCAATGGGTGCTGATTGATTATGTAAATGTGGTGGTGCATGTGATGCAGACGGAAACCAGGAAATTTTATCAACTGGAAGAAATGTGGAGTGATGCGGCAGCAGCTGAACATAATGAAGAATGATAATGTTTAATATTACCGATACAAGAATTTTTTTGTCAGATAATTAGTAATTACAGCAACACACAGAGGAAATAAAATATGTCACAAGACCCCAATAGAAGAGAAAACAGGCAACCCCGGATTGGCAACCGCCCCGGCGGTGGAGATGACCCCAATAACCCACCCAAAAAAGGCCCCCGGTTTAGCATTTACTGGATATATGCTATCATATTCGCTGTACTGATAGGCTTTCAGTTATTTGGCCCTTTTTCGCCCAATGCTGCCAAAACAAATAATCTGGCTTTTAAGACTATGATACTGGCTGGTGATGTAAGCAAGTATGAGATAATTGATAACCGGAAGACAGTAAAAATATATCTGACTCCGGCAGCAGTTGAAAAAAACAAAACAAAATTAAAAGAAGGCATTAATGGTAAGCTAAGTGAGAAGGGCCCTCATATGTCGTTTAAATATTCAGGCGATTTTGAGAAGCAGATGGATGACTTTTATAAAGAGAATAATGTACCCAACGATAAAAGAGTAGTGTACGATGTAAGAACTGAAAGAGATATTCTGGGCGGAGCTTTACAATTTTTATTACCCATCCTGTTGTTTGTGGGATTATGGATATTGTTGATGCGCAAAATGAGTGGTGGTGCCGGTGGTGGTGGCGGGCCCGGCGGTATTTTTAATATCGGAAAATCAAAAGCTACTTTATTTGATAAAGGAACAAAAGTGAACATCACTTTTGCAGATGTGGCTGGGTTGGATGAAGCGAAAGTGGAAGTAATGGAGATAGTTGACTTTTTAAAAAATCCGAAGAAATACACCAACCTCGGAGGTAAGATTCCAAAAGGTGCTTTGCTGGTTGGCCCTCCCGGTACTGGTAAAACATTGCTTGCAAAAGCAGTAGCCGGTGAAGCACAGGTTCCGTTCTTTAGTTTGAGTGGTTCCGACTTCGTAGAAATGTTTGTGGGTGTTGGTGCAAGCCGGGTAAGAGATTTATTTAAACAAGCAAGAGAAAAAGCTCCTTGTATCATATTTATAGATGAGATAGATGCCATTGGCCGTGCAAGAGGAAAGAATGCCATGATGAGTAACGATGAAAGAGAAAGTACCTTGAATCAGTTGCTGGTAGAAATGGATGGTTTCGGTACAGATGTAGGTATCATTGTTCTCGCTGCTACTAACCGTCCTGATGTATTGGATACAGCATTACTTCGTCCAGGTCGTTTCGACAGGCAGATTACTATTGATAAACCAGATTTAGTTGGCCGGGAAGCTATTTTTAAAGTCCATCTGAAGCCCATCAAAATTTCAAAAACGTTAGATGTACATAAACTTGCCGAGCAAACTCCGGGATTTGCTGGTGCTGATATTGCCAACGTATGTAATGAAGCTGCCCTGATTGCTGCAAGAAAAAATAAAGAAGCAGTAGATATGTCTGACTTTCAGGATGCGGTGGATAGGGTGATTGGTGGGTTGGAAAAGAAAAATAAAATCATTTCTCCAGACGAGAAAAAAATTATTGCCTTTCATGAAGCCGGTCATGCTGTATGCGGATGGTATCTTGAACATGCCTATCCGTTGCTGAAAGTAACGATTGTGCCGAGGGGTACCGCAGCGTTGGGCTATGCTCAATACACTCCTAAAGAACAATACTTATACAATATTGACCAATTAACGGATCAGATTTGTATGACACTTGGTGGTAGAGCCAGCGAAGAAATTTTCTTCAATAAAATTTCTACAGGGGCACAAAATGATCTGCAGCAGATAACAAGGATTGCCTATGCAATGGTTACCGTGTATGGTATGAATGATAAAATAGGGAATATCAGTTACTATGATCCGCAGCAGGAAAACACATTTACCAAACCGTATTCTGATGAAACGGCTAAAATGATTGACCATGAAGTACGTAAGCTTATTGATAATGCTTATGAAAAGACAAAAAAATTGCTCGCAGAAAAGAGGGAAGATGTAGAAAAATTAGCCCATGCATTGCTGGAAAAAGAAGTCTTGTTCCAGAGTGATGTAGAAGCACTGATTGGTAAAAGACCATTTGAAGAAAAAAAGCCACTGACAGATGATGTGCCAATTGCAGAAGTGGTAGATGGAACAGTGGCGGAAGCAGAACCAAAAGCCGAAGAAGAAAAAGCAACAGGAGAGCAAACAGGTTCTATTGGTTTGGCACCTTCTATTTAACAGATAAGTATGAATGTTTCCACATCAAAGGAAAATATTTTAAAAAAAATCCGCAAGGCGTTGAGTCACTCAACGCCTTTGCCTTTTCCTCAGAGTGAAGGCAGCCAATCGGTGTTTCAACCATTAGAACAGGAACCTGAAGTGGAATTTGCTGAACAGTTTACCAAATTACAGGGCAAATTTATTTATTGTATCAACCAACAGGAATTTGCTTTTCAACTGAGTAGCCTTGTTAAAAAGCAGAATTGGGAAAAGGTATTTTGTGTAGAGGATAAATTGATAACAGCTGTAGCAGCACAATTATCAGAGAGATTGACAAAAACTGATTTAGCAAATTGCGATGTATCTATTACCGGTTGCGAAAGTTTAGTAGCAAGAACAGGAACTATTGTAATGAGTTCAGCACAAACCAAAGGCCGTACTACCAGTGTGTATGCCCCTATTCATATTTGTATTGCTTTTACTAATCAATTGGTTTACGATTTGAAAGATGCCTTGCAGGCAGCCAAAGACAAATACGGCAATAACCTTCCTTCTCTGATAACTTTTGCGACTGGCCCCAGCCGCACGGCTGATATAGAAAAAACGTTGGTGGTTGGTGTGCATGGGCCCAAGGAAGTATATTTATTCCTGGTAGAAGGATAAAACAATAATCAAAGTATATAATGTGTTAGTTTCAATCATTCCATTTATTGTCCCTTTCTTTACCTCTTTTTCTTTTTTAAACTCTTAGCTTATCTTTATACCATGACAAATTCCGGCATTTATCAGTTATTTGTGTATGGCTCATTGCGCAGCGGTTTTCACAGCCCGGTGTATGAGTACATTAGCCGTTTTTTTAAATTTATTGGTGAAGCCAAAGTAAAAGGCAAGTTATATGATCTGGGTACTTACCCCGCAGGGATTGCCACCACGGAAGACAGTTTTATTGTTGGCGAGTTGTACCAGGCAATAAATGAACATGAATTTTCATGGGCTATCGGTCAGTTAGATGATTATGAAGGAGTGTCAGTGGAGGCAGATGAAGTGCAACTATACCGCCGTGAGGTGGCCGAAGTACATATTAATGATAAGACAACTGACGCCTGGATATACTGGTATAATGGAGACGTAAGCGGAAAGCCGTTGATTGCTTCGGGAGATATACTTGAATATATGAGCAGTAAAAAATAATTGTATGAAGTTGTTTGCTCTTTTCTTATTGATTGGCGTTTCTTTTCTTTTTCAATCTTGTGAGTTTAGCTGTTCCATTGGTAAGAAAGAGGAAGTGTCTGGTGCCGCTGAAGTTAAAAATGGCGCCAGGATTTATAACGATATTCAATTGAATGCAAGTGGTGTAAAAGTCGATAAAGCATACCTTCTTTTAGATAATGGCCAACGGGTGCCTGATGATAATTTTGTTGATTTTACCGGTCCGGTAAAAATGCAATTGGTGATTGATAGTGGCTGGGTGGAAGAAAATGGCAAAGTGCTATTAGGGGCTTCTGAAAAAATTGTAACAGAAAAAGGACAAATAGTAGTGGAAGAAGAAGATCTTTTTCAGAAATATGCTGATGGAATATCTGTTGCCGATTCAAAATCTATGTATTTATCAGCTATCTTGGAACTAAAGAAAGATAGTCCGCCTGCATCTTTTACTGTGTTATTCAGGGTTTGGGATAAAAGAGGTGATGGGTTTGTAGAAGGAAGCTATAAGTTATATTCTAAATAAGTCAAATTGATTTTGAGCTATTACTGAAAATTTAATTGTGAGCAGTAAAATATATTTTCTCTCCGATTTCCATCTCGGCGCACCTGACTATGCCAGCAGCCTCGAAAGAGAAAAGTTGCTGGTAAAATTTTTTGACGAAATAAAAAACGATGCCGCTGAAATTTTTATCGTCGGCGATATGTTTGATTTCTGGTATGAATACCGCAAAGTAGTTCCCAAAGGATATGTAAGATTGTTGGGTAAACTTGGTGAACTAACCGATTCAGGTATTGCCATTCATTTTTTTGTGGGTAATCATGATATGTGGATGAAAGATTATTTTCCGAAAGAACTCAACATCCCCGTTTACTTTAAACCGGAAGAATTTGAAAGAAATGGGAAGAAATTTTTAATCGGCCACGGCGATGGCCTGGGACCCGGCGATCATGGATATAAACGGTTGAAAAAACTATTCCGTAATCCGGTGAGTAAATGGCTGTTTGGCATTTTTCCACCCATAATGGGTATTGGGCTGGCTAATTACCTTAGCCGACGCAGCCGGGCTGCAAGTTTGGAAGAAGAAATTTTTCTCGGCGAGGATAAAGAATGGCTCATTATCTACAGCAAGGAAGTGCTAAAAGAAAAAAAGATTGATTTTTTTGTCTTTGGACATAGACACCTGGCTATTGATTATCGTCTGAATGAAACGAGCCGGTATGTTAACTTGGGCGACTGGATGTTATATTTTAGTTATGCTGTATTTGACGGCTCAACAATGGAACTAAGATCTTACCTGGGAAAAGAGGATAAAATTATTCGTAACTAAATGAGGAAACTACTGAGAATATTGTTGATTTTCTTTTTGCAGCCTGTTTTGGGCATGGCACAAACTGATTCAACATTCAGGTTCATCAAAACGATTAAAGGAGATATTGTTGACTTTGCCGTTGATAACTTTGATAATATCTATCTACTCAATAGCAGAAATCAAATAAAAAAATATAACTCTAACGGTGATTCGGTAGCCATTTACAACGATGTTAAAAAATTTGGACAGGCTACACTTATTGATGTTTCTAATCCCTTGAAAGTTTTATTGTATTACCGGGATTTTGCCACGGTTGTTATGCTCGACCGTTTCCTGAACTCTGTCAACAGTATTGACCTTCGTAAACAAAACATTTTTCAGGCAAAGGCGGTTGGCCAATCCTACGATAATAAGATATGGGTGTATGATGAAATAGAAAATAAACTAAAAAAGGTGGACGAAGACGGAGGGCTGTTGCAGGAAACACCTGACTTTCGATTGTTATTAGGAGCTGCACCTTCTCCCATAAGGATATTTGATGAAAACAGATATGTGTATGTGTATGATTCAATATACGGAGTGTATGTGTTTGACTACTTCGGTGTTTTGAAAAATAATATTATGATAGACCACTGGCAAAATTTTAAAGTGGCAGGCAAATATATTTTTGGGTCCCGTTCAGATACACTATTCCGTTATGAGATAAGTACTTTCCGATTGGATGAATGGAAAATGCCGGAAGCCATTTTGAAAAGTAGTGCTTTTAATTTTAGTAATACCTGGCTTTATGCATTACGCCGTGAAGACGATGGAAAGGAAAGTAGCATATTGATATTCTCCATTCAGTAGCGTCTGCTAATAATTATTTAATTAATGGATTTTAAAATTTCTCCTAATTCCATATCAAACAAACCATATTTTCCAAATTCAACTACTCTCCCCAATTCCTTTCCATTTTTAAGAACGATAATAGTTGGGACTTTATCTACATTCAATGCTTCGGAAAGATGACTTAGAGTTTTTTTGTTACGATCCACACCAATCAATGTAACCCTGTCCTGCGAAAAGCCTGCTGCATCCAATAATGAATAGAATTTTGGAATGATAAAATGCGAATCCTCACACCAGGTGCCCATGAAAGTAAGTAGTTGAATAGAGTCTTTGTTTTTCTTCAATTCTTCAAGGGCGGCAGAGTTTGGAGAGTAGCCTTTCAGGTTATCTGCATACCAATGAAAAGAAGTATCATTTTGCAGCACTTCACGGGAAATAATGCCTTTCAGTGTTTTTTCGTTAGGTCTTTCTGCCAATACTTCATACTGATTTTGGGCAAATAAAAAATTGCTCAACAGCAAGGCAACAGCAGCAACAAATGTAAATTTCTTCATGATGTAATAAAATAGATGGCAAATGTAAAAGGGCGCAGCCAAAAGATGAAGGAAGGGGTGTTAAAGTTGCAGGAAGGGATGGGTATTGGCTGCTGTTCTTTTACAAACTCGCCTTCAACTCCAGCAAAAACCCTTTAATCTTCTCCAGCGATTGCATCATGGCAAATTTCTCTTCCGCCTTTTTATTCGTTTTCAAATAATCTTTAGCTCCTTCAATAGTGAATTTGCGGCGGCGGAGCAGGTCGTAAATCATTACCAGGTTCTTAATATCAACCGGGCGGAAAAAACGGTCGCCTTTGCGGTTTTTGCGGGGTTGCAGAATATCAAACTCGGTTTCCCAGTATCGTATAAGCGATTGGTTTTCCCGGAACATGGTGGCCACGGCCCCTATTGAATAATATTGTTTTTGAAAAAGGATTTCATCTTCAGGCACTTGTATTAAATCAGCAGTAAGGGCAATTTCTTTTAAGGACTTGCGGCCCCTTTTACCAGCCACAATAACTGTTTCTTGTTTTTCTTCTTTTATAGCTATTTCGGGTTTACTTATTTTCATAACCACTTTTTCTACTACTATAACGGGGGTAGTGTTAGTAGAAGTATCCGCTGTCTCTTCTACAGATGCAAAATCAAATGTTATTTGTGATAAAGATTTTTTCATGCCATGTAAAGATACGATGCGGGAGCACCTTATATACAGCAGAAACGTAGTGTGGAAAAATACAAGTTATGAGTTGCTAGCTGCGAGCTACGAAAAGGAAACTTTTAACTTAAAGACGCTAACCAGAAACCTTACACCAGAAACCCGGAACTAATCAAGACTCTGATTGCTTGCCGCTGCTTTTTTCAATAACAAATCAAACTGCGCCGGAGTAAGATCATTATAGAAGAAATATATGGGGTCAATTTTATCTCCATACTTGTGCACTTCATAGTGGCAGTGCGGCCCGGTACTTTTTCCGGTGCTGCCCACCCAGCCTATCACCTCACCTCGTTTAATGGTTTGGCCATTGTTCACCTTCACCCTTACCATGTGGCCATATAGTGTTTCATAACCATAACCATGATTGATGATAACATGGTTGCCGTATCCATTGCCAGTGCTGCCTGCAGTTGTTATTGTTCCATCTGCCGTGGCATAAATGGGTGTGCCTTGTGGTGCCGCAAAATCCAATCCGTAGTGAAACTTTACTGTTTTATAAACCGGGTCAATCCTGCTGCCAAAGCCAGATGCAATACGGCTAAGGTCTTTATTACTTACCGGTTGAATAGCCGGTGTATGAGAAAGCAGTTGTTCTTTATTTTTTACCAGTTCATCTACTTCGTCGTATGATTTTTTCTGTGCGGCTACCCGGCTCTTCAGATTTTTCAGTGTAGCAGTAATTGATGCCACTAAGTGGTTGTCTTTAATTTTTTCAACCTTGTCCACTTCCTGTTTATTCTCCAGTTCCTTGGCTCTGGCACTATCAGGCACAGGGTTAGCTTCAAAAATGGCCCGATACACATCATTATCTCTTTTCTCCAGTTCCTTCATCTGTTGCAGTACTGATTGCAGGTCGGTTTCCAGTTCTTTATAACTATCCTTTAGGTCTTTGTTCTGCTGCGCCAGTATTTTTTCTTTGGGCGAACCGATAAACTGAAAAGCCACATAGGAAATAAGGGCAGCAGTAACTAAGGCGGCAGCTACAAACCCAAAAACCCGCAGCAGTTTTACCCGCAGAGGCGTCTCCAGCTTTTCGTAACGGAGTGTATTGGTATTATAGTAGTATTTTATCTTCTTCATGAAAGGAAGCCTTAACCTTGTATCGGGCAATAAATGCCACCCGAATAATTTACCTTTGCCACCGTTTACGGGGCTGACAAATATAGTCCGTTAAACTGCAAAAATCAACCCGGTTTGTCTATTGATAATCAGGGAAAAATTCGATAGAGATTTATGTTACCAACTGTAGTACTACTATCATCGTCCCTTGCAAGTTTACCCAGGGGTAACGAAGGGCACCCTTCAGAGTTCAGTTCTTTGATGGGCAATAGGGAAAAAATGTTCTGTAAACCCCCATTCACCACTCACTATTCACCATTCACCATATGATGACCAGCGCAGATATACGACAGGCTTTCATGGATTTTTTCCGTTCTAAAGGGCATGAAATTGTTTCTTCAGCACCGATTGTGGTAAAAAATGACCCTACCTTGATGTTTACCAACGCCGGGATGAACCAGTTCAAAGATTATTTTCTCGGCAATAAAAAAGCAGAAAACTCCAGGGTGGCTGACACACAAAAATGTCTGCGGGTTAGTGGTAAGCACAACGATTTGGAAGAAGTGGGGGTGGACACCTATCACCATACCATGTTTGAAATGCTGGGCAACTGGAGTTTTGGCGATTACTTTAAAAAAGAAGCTATACAATGGAGTTGGGAACTGCTGACCGAAGTTTATAAACTCGATAAAGACAAACTATACGTCACCATTTTTGAAGGCGATGAAAAAGAGGGTTTGCCAAAAGATGAAGAAGCTTACAACGAATGGAAGAAATATGTAGCCGAAGACAGGATTTTATTGGGTAACAAAAAAGATAATTTCTGGGAAATGGGCGACACCGGTCCCTGTGGTCCTTGTACTGAAATACATTTTGATACCCGCCCCGAGGCGAATAATGATGCACATTCCTTAGTGAACAATGACGATACAGGAATGGTGATGGAAATATGGAACAATGTATTCATCCAGTTTAACCGGAAAAAAAATGGAAGTCTTGAACCATTACCAGCCAAGCATGTGGACACTGGAATGGGATTAGAAAGATTGGTGAGAGTGATACAGGGAAAACAATCGAATTATGATACAGATATTTTTACTGGAACAATTGCTGCCACTGCAAAAATAACCGGGAAGAAATATGACTACAGTGACAGCAAAGAGGCTGTAGCCTTTCGGGTAATAGCTGACCATATTCGGGCTATCAGTTTTACCATTGCAGATGGACAATTACCATCTAACACTGGAGCCGGTTATGTGATACGCCGTATTCTTCGCCGTGCCGTTCGTTATTATTATTCGTATCTGGATTATAAGCAACCTTTGCTTGCGCAGTTAGTACCGGTATTGGCAAAACAATTTGAAAATGTTTTTCCGGAATTGCAGAAGCAGGTTGATTTTGTAAGTAGAGTTGTGAAAGAGGAGGAGGACTCTTTTTTGAAAACTCTTGGACATGGAATAGAACAGTTTAATGAGTATATCTCATTCCGAAAGGAAATTGGTTTGGATGCTGTACTAGAGTATAATACTTTATTTGATGATAATATCTATTTCATAAACGATGACCCAAAACTTGGAATGGATAGAACTAAAACAATGCAGAAAACAGTTCCTTCTGAAATTCGTGGAAAAGTGGCTTTTACATTATATGATAGGTTTGGGTTTCCCATTGATTTAATTAGTTTGATGGCCAACGAAATAGGCTGGACTGTTGATATAAAGGGCTTCAATCAAGCACTTCAGTTACAAAAAGACCGTTCCCGTTCCGCAGGCACAATTGATGCTGAAGACTGGGTTATCCTAAAAGAAGGCTCTAACAAATTTGTAGGTTACGATTCTTTAGAAGCGAAAG
>JANNCC010000089.1:0-1843 GCA_031386125.1 Chitinophagaceae bacterium | reverse complement strand
TGAAGCCCTTGTAGAAGTAAACCCCGGCACCAATGTATTCAATGTAGTGGCTACTGATAAGAATAACAATATTGCCATCAATACTATTGTAATTGATGCGGGTGAAATAAAAACCGCCAAACCCATCGTAGACCCTTCACTTAATATTCCTGACATTGATGTAAAGCCTGTCTTTCATGCTATCCTTATTGCTGAAAAAGATTACAGGGATAAAAAATTCCCAACTTTACCCGGCACCCTGGCAGACATGCGTAAGATCTACAAGATACTTACCACCAATTATACCTTTGATCCAAAGAATACCGATACCCTGGTGAATGCAACAAGACAAACCATCTTACAAAAACTGATATCAAAGGCCAATGAACTAACCGAAAACGATAATCTTTTTGTTTTTTATGCAGGGCATGGTTCGATGAAGAAAATGCCGGACGGAAAGGAAGAAGGCTATCTTGTACCCAGCGATGCCGGGATTGACATTACCAGCTCATATATCCGTAGTGGCGACTTGGTAGAAGCCATCAAATACAGCAATGCCAAACATATTTTATTTACTGCAGACGCCTGCTTTGCCGGCACCCTTTTCCGGGATATACCTACCGATGCTCCATCGATCGTAAGAGAAGCGTATAAGAACAAGAGCCGTAAATTTTTGTCAAGTGGCAACAGAACGATCGTTCCGGATAAAAGTGATTTTATTGAATACTTCCGGCTGGCATTACAGGAAAACAAGGAAAAATACATTACGGCCGATCAGCTGATCTACAATTTTAAAGCGGCCTACCAAAACGCAACACAGATGTTGCTGCAATATTCTCCCATTGCAAATGTGGATGACAATGGCGGGCAGTTTGTATTTTTTCACAAATAAAATATTAGCGGCAATTTTATTGACACCGATGATATTGCAGGTAATAAATTTTCTATTAAATAAATCGAAGTAAGCGCATCTAATGCCTTTGCCACACCTGGCCGCTAACTCACAAGATCCTTTATCGCTTTTAAATATGATTACAAACGATTGTAACCGTTTACTGTTGCATATGGGAAGAAAGCTGCGTATATTTAAGAGTTAGCGGCAAACTTTGAAGGCTCTACAATTATGAAAAGGCTTAGAAAAATAATTATCAAAACTTGCTTGGTTCTTATTATTCTTATTCCAATTGCAGCTTTTGCTCACTTTCTTATTTTTCCACAAGAGACAAGGAGCATTTTAATTGACTATTCAAACTTTAAAAAAGATGGACGTATATATTTTAATTCATCGACACCACATAGCAAAATTGATAGTTTAAAATCGTTAATAACTCAGGCATCAATTCGTATAGACAATTTTTGGGGACAAAAGGCAAGTAATCCCAAGTTTATTTATTGCGACACCAAAGAAGATTTTAAAAAATATTGTGACAACCCTTCTAATCCTGCCGTTACTTACACTAAATTAGGCGTCTTTATTGTTTTGTGTGCCGACGGAATGGATTTAGATATTATTGCTCATGAATATTCGCATGGTGAATTTTACAATCGAATCGGATTTTATAATCGGACTTTCAAAATTCCTACATGGTTTGACGAAGGATTGGCAATGCAGAATGATTATAGAAATTATTATTCTGACGACACTTTAAAAGTTAAGTCAAACAATTTCAAAAATTTGCCAGACATTAAAAATTTTAAATCAGGCGGACAGTTTCTTGCAGGTTCACATGAACAAATTATGCTGAATTATATGACTGCAAAACACGAAGTTAAAAACTGGTACACAAAGGCAAAATTAGATAAGCTGATTAAAGACCTGAATGCAGGTAAAGCATTTGAAGAGGCCTGGAGCGCTGTTAAGCCT
>JANNCC010000085.1:0-4613 GCA_031386125.1 Chitinophagaceae bacterium | reverse complement strand
TAATTATATGGTAAGGCAAGTACAATATAATTATAGCCGGTATTTTTTATATATACAAAAACCGGACTCTGCCATGCATTATACGCAGGCATTAATGGAAACCAACCTCCGGTTAAGAAGTTTTCTGTATGAGACTTATGCTCAAATGTTATCAGGTGCCGTTCACCGGCAATTAGGCGATAACGAATTAGCTGCCTTTCATTTTAAAAGAGCAAATGCCCAATCAGACTCTATGCAGTATTCCTATGTAAAATTTATTGTTAAGCCAGCCTATATTAATTTCTTACTTAGCAGTAATAAAATTGTTGCAGCAAAGGAACTGGCGCAGCAATTACTTGAAACAGGCAAAAAACTTAATAATTATGATTTTAAACAGGCGGCTGCCGGTTTTTTAAGAACCGTTTATGATAGTCTTGACAAAACAGACAGTGCTTACTATTTTGCAAGACTGGAGTCTGCGTTCCGGGATTCTGTTTTCAGCAAAGAAAAAATCAATAAAATACAATACCTCGCTTTTAGTGAACAATTGCGCATTTCGGAGGAAGAGGCTAAAAAAATTCAAGAGGCCGAACAACGTAAACAAAATATTCAATACGCATTAATTGCACTTGGCATTATCATTTTTATTATTACTTTTTTATTACTCAGCCGCCGGTTTCTTACCAATGCAAAAGTCATCGAATTCTTTGGTGTTATTGCTTTGTTGATTGTATTTGAGTTTCTCAATTTGTTGCTGCATCCTTTTTTAGAACGCATCACCCATCATTCACCAGTGCTGATGTTGCTGGCATTGGTTTGCATTGCTGCGTTGCTGGTACCATTACATCATAAATTAGAAAAATGGGCTACGCATAAGTTGGTAGAGAAGAATAAAGCGATACGGCTGGCAAGTGCTAAGAAAACGATTGAGGAATTAGAAAAGAAATAAAACACTGTTGTACCTTTATTCAATGCCAGACAAAGCAAAACCAATATTTCACAAACGTATCTTTTGGGAGATGGTGTTTGAAAACATTGACTACGATGCCAAAGCCAATTTTGTAATAGAACGGGTTTTTGAACGGGGCGATGTGGACGAAATCCGCAATTGCCGCCGCTATTGTGGCGATGAAAAAGTAACAACAGCTTTGCTGAGTGTCAAATTTTTACCCGAAACAAGAATGTATTTTGCAAGTGCTGTAATTAACAGGCCGCTAAAAGATTTCCGATGTTACATCTTAAGACAGTTGAACCCCGGGCTTTTCCGTACTAGAACAATTAATAGCAATGCCTGAGTTGCAGGATTTCTGCTTGGGAGGCAGTGCAGACTTTTATAAAAAAAAGTGAGTGACTATTTAACCTAACAATCATTCTTATCATTATTAATACTTCAGTTAAAATGAAAGCGAACCAGACAATCCTCTTCTTCTTTTTTTTATTGGTGTTTCAAAACAGTTTTGCCCAACCATTTTCCACTCAGGAAATTTCCCGTTGGGAAAAACAAGCTCAGCAGGTAAACATCATCCGGGACAATTATGGCATTCCGCATATCTATGGCAAAACAGATGCTGATGCCGTGTTTGGTTTGCTTTATGCACAATGCGAAGATGATTTCAATCGGGTGGAGATGAACTACATTGAAAAGCTGGGACGAATGAGTGAGATAAAAGGTGAAAGTTCTTTGCAGGATGATTTGTACATAAAACTCATTATCGATTCTGCTGAAGCAGTGACTGATTATAAAAAAAGTCCGCTATGGTTGCAAAAACTATTGAATGCCTATGCCGATGGTATTAATTATTACCTGTATAAACACCCGGAAGTAAAGCCTGCTTTGCTTACCCGGTTCAAACCCTGGTATCAATTATTGTGGACGGATGGCAGCATTGGCGCCATCAGTACTGGCGATGTAACAGAAACCGATGTAAAGAATTTTTATTTTGGCAGCAATGAACAAGTGGTTGCGAAAAAAGATTTTTTGGAAGAAGAAAGTTCCGGCTCCAATGGTTTTGCTATTGCACCTTCCAAAACAGCATCGGGTAATGCTATTTTATATATCAACCCCCATGTTACATTTTACTTCCGACCCGAAGTGCATATTGTAAGCAATGAAGGGTTGAATGTGTATGGTGCCGTTACCTGGGGACAAATGTTCATTTACCAGGGCTTTAATGAATACTGCGGATGGATGCACACCAGCAGCATTGTAGATGTGGCAGATATGTACAACGAAAAAATTGTGAAGAAGGATAACGGCATTTTTTATGAATATGAAAAAAAATTAAAGCCGGTAACACAAAAGTTAATTACTCTCCGGTACAAAAAAGATGATGCCATACAAACAAAAGTCATTACTACTTATTATACTCATCATGGCCCTATCATGGCCAATCGCAACGGACAATGGATAAGTGTAAGAGGATATAATCGTTCCTTAAAAAGTTTGATACAGAGTTATCAACGAACCAAAACAAAAGGGCTGGAAGATTATAAAAGGAATATGGCCTTACATGCCAACACTTCTAACAATACTGTGTTTGCAGACAACAAAGGAAATATTGCTTACTGGCATGGCGACTATGTTCCCCGCAGGGATGCAACACTAAACTGGAGCAAGCCTGTAGATGGCACTACCGCTGCTACAGAATGGAAGGGCTTACACACATTAGATGAAATCGTTCATGTATATAATCCCAAAACCGGATGGATACAAAATTGCAATTCCACTCCTTATACTGTTTCCGGAAGCAGCAGCCCCAAACAAGAAAACTACCCGGCCTACATGGCGCCAGATGGAGAAAACTTTCGTGGTGTTAATGCTGCAAGGGTGTTGAGCAATGAAAATAAATTTACGATTGATAAAACAATTGCTGCCGGGTATGACAGGAAATTATCCGCCATGGAAATATTGGTTCCTGCATTGGTTAGTTCATTTGTCCGATGGGACTCCCTTGGAGAAAAAAATGTTTTGCCAACAGATTCTCTGTATGCACAATTAGCAGAACCAATTCAACTCTTAAAAAAATGGGATTATTATTCCGCTGAAAATTCAGTAGCCACAACGCTGGCCATTGAATGGGCCGAAAAACTTACCGCCTCTATCCGCAGAATATATATAGATGAAGGATGGGATGACCAGGTAACATTGGTAAAAAGATTTGCGGCTACCGCTACCAAAAACGAATTGCTCCCTCCACTACTTGCTGTAATTAAAGAATTGAAAACCAAATTTGGAAAATGGGAAATACCTTGGGGCGACATCAACCGCTATCAACGCATCTCCAATGACATTGTACAAAAGTATCGAGACGACCAACCCAGTTTGCCAGTTCCGTTTGCCTCAGCTTCTTGGGGCCAACTGCCTTCTTATAACAGTCGCACTTACACCGGTACCAATAAAAGATATGGTTTTCATGGTAACAGTTTTGTTTGTGCGGTGGAGTTTGGCTCACAGAGCCCTGCGGATAAAAAGCTGAAAGCCAAATCATTACTGGCCGGTGGTAATAGTGGTAATCCTTTGTCGTCTCATTTTTCAGACCAGTTAGAAATGTACACCAAAGGTCATTTCAAAGAGGTGTTGTTTTATAAAGAAGATGTGCTGAAACATGCTGAAAAAACCTATCATCCCGGTGAGTAATAACAATTTTTATTTCGTCCCTAATTTTTGCTCAATCTCGTTACTAAACGTATATTGAACTAACATTATATGAGAATCTTACCTCAATTCTACATTTTAAAAAACAAAAAATGAAATCACCAACCACCAAACTCATGACTGCTTTTTTTGTAGTCGCCGCCGTTATTTCTTTAAGCTTTATTACCAAGGCAAAAAAAGAAACACCTAAACCCAAGTACACCAGCCATTGGATTGCAGTATCCGGAGATGAATACATGGAAGTAGAAAGTGCAGAAATTGCCGACGATGCCTTTCAGAAAAATGCAGATGGAAAGATGGCACATATTGACGAAAATAAAGTAGCCAGAAAATTAAATTTCCGGAACTAAGTAAAATAGAAGGCAAAAATGTAGATAAACATTATTTTCTTATTGGCCAGGATGAGCCATCTGTTGATGTCAATATGGTGGCTCCAACACCAAAAAAAGTTTGGTTTAATTGTGCTCTCGGTTTGGCAGGTTTTTATTGCAATGCTATCTTAGCCTGTCATGGAGCTGGTAATAGTCCATGGATAGCCGTGGCCGGCAATTCATGCACGGGTAGTGGAGGTTTTTGCTTAGCCTGGAAGTCGGACTCACCAGCTGTTTCACCATATCTTTATTATGTGATTTGCAATTAAATAGACAGCCTTATAGGCAATGAAATAAAAAATAGCATCTAACCTTTCAATATTGAACCAATACCGACAATACCTGTCGGTATTGATTTTCATAAATAACTACCTTTATCATTTAGCGAAAATAACTGTTATGAGGCTCTTGCTTTTTATGCTGTTACTGCTGTTCACCAAGGCTATATATAGCCAGGTAACAGTGAATGAGCTTAAAAAATTGGGTACTAAAAAAAAAGTAGTGCTGGACAGTAACGGCTGGAAAAAAAAAGGTATTTATACGCTGAACATCAATCAATCATCCCAAACGGGTTCGGGCGCCGGTAGTGATAATTTTCTGCTGGGCAT
>JANNCC010000077.1:0-8696 GCA_031386125.1 Chitinophagaceae bacterium | reverse complement strand
GGCCCGCAATTTTGCCAACCGTTTTAATCATCGTTACGGTGATGTGTTTCCGGAACCACATGCTTTTAATTATGGTGATGAACTGGTAAAAGTGCCCAGCCTTGATGGAACAGGTAAAATGAGCAAAAGCGAAAACCAGTTTGCTACGCTTTATTTGTCTGATGATGATGAACTCATTCGCAAAAAAGTAATGAAGGCCAAAACGGATAGCGGCCCTACCGAAGCCAACGCAGCTAAACCAGATTATATCGAAAACATTTTTGGGTTGATGAAATTAGTAAGCTCTACGGAAGTGATTACCGGGTTCGAAGCAGATTATAAAAACTGTACTATTCGCTATGGCGATATGAAAAAGCAATTGGGTGAGGATATGGTAAAATTCATATCCCCGATCCGGGAAAAGGCTGAGAATATCCGGAACAATCCAACTTACCTCAAAGAAGTAATGGAGAAAGGTGCTGAAAAAGCCCGGAAGAGTGCCCAAGCCACAATGGAATTGGTTAGAGAGGCCATTGGGCTAAATTATTTTTGATTTACGATATAAGACTTTAGATTTGATTTTTATGAACTTCTAAATTCTCCGCAGTAACGGATCAGGGCATGGTAAAAGCAAAAAAACCAAAACACATCGCAGTAGCCGGTAATATCGGTGCCGGCAAAACCACTTTGACCGAAATGCTGAGCAAGCATTACAAATGGATTCCCAATTTTGAAGATGTGGATCATAATCCCTACCTCATGGATTTTTATGAGGATATGCCACGGTGGAGTTTCAACCTGCAGATATTCTTTTTAAATAGCCGCCTCCGGCAATTAGTAGAAATACAAAAGGGCACTGAGACTGTTATCCAGGACAGAACAATTTATGAAGATGCCAACATCTTTGCACCCAACCTGCATGAAATGGGGCTGATGAGTAAAAGAGACTTTGATAACTATTTTCACTTTTTCCAAACGCTTAAAACACTGGTACAACCTCCTGACTTGTTGATATATCTCAACGCATCTGTTCCCACCCTGGTTGGAAATATTCAAAAAAGAGGAAGAGAGTATGAAGAAAATATCAGGCTGGATTATTTAAAAAAGTTGAACGAATACTATAATAAATGGATCGGTGAATATAAAGAAGGCCAGTTACTGATTATTGATGTTGATAAAAACAGGTTCCCAGAAAACGAAGAGCATTTCGGTGAGATCATCAGGAAAGTGGATGGGCAGTTGTATGGGTTGTTTTAAAAATACACAATGAGGAAAATATTTTTTTTGCTTTCCTTACTGATTGGGATAAATTCCTATTCACAAGAATATAAAGACACCATTTTTTCCATCCGGGATTTTACCTGCCACTGTAAATACAACTTCAATAATGAAGATGATAATAAGATATTTGACCGGTCAGAGAAACCAGCTTATTATCCCGGCGGAGAGGAAGACTGGAAGAAGTTTGTAAAGAAAAATATAGATACAAAGTTTAAAGGCAGGGATAATGTGGAAATCAGATTCCAGGTGGATAAGAATGGTGATTTGTCAGCATTTCTATTGTTGAATAAATCTCCAAATCAGAAGTATGAAGAAGTGATACGGGTATTAAAGTTATCCGGCAAATGGTTTCCTTCGGTGCAAAACGGATTTTGTGTAAAGTCTTACGTCAGGCTCACCTTTGAACTCTAATAGTCAGCATAATCGTTATATTCTTTCAGCATTGCTGCAATTTTTTTCAACCATTGCGCCTGTTCTGTTTTTTTGATGCTATGGTTAGTTTCCCTATCGTATTTATTCTGCATATCTGTTTTCTCTCTGGTCACCGTATCATAGATTTTGTTAAGATCTTTCTGGTAGGTCTTTTTATCAAATTTGTATTCACCCATTTTTTTATGCAGCTTACGGGCAAATATTTCTGCAATATCAAAATGCCCCTGCTCATGGCTTAGTATATAATCTGTTTTATGTAAGCCCCAGGAACGGGTTTTGGAGAAACGGGACTGTATCTTATAACTGAAACTGGTACTGGTGATATTATAATCAATAGCAAGATAAGTAGTAGTAGAGGCAGCCGCATCATTTTCCAACTTAGGATTAGCTTTATAATCAGTCCAGCTAAGTTTGCGGGAAGCACTCCAGTCCAGCAATTCTTCATCACTGCTTTGGGCTAATAATGCCGAAGGTGCTAACAGGAAAAGAAGAAGAAAATATTTCAGAAAATACTTCATGGATAAATATCAACGTAAAGTCGATACAAAAATTTTATTAGCTGCATAGCTGGCAGTTAAATAAATGAAAAAACCCGTCTCGTTAATACGAAAAGGGTTTTTTAAAAACCGTCTATACTTTTATGCTTTTGGTGCTGCCGCCAGTACTTCGGCAGATACACCATCGGCGTACTTTTCAAAATTCTTTACAAACAAACCAGCCAGATACTTTGCCTTTTCCGCAAAGGCAATTCTGTCAGTCCATGTATTAATGGGGTTTAATACTTCTGTTGGCACATTCGGACATTCCGTTGGAATAGAAACCCCGAATATCGGGTCTGTTTCGAATTGAACAGAGTTCAATCCTCCGGTAAGAGCCGCAGTAATCATCGCCCTTGTAAATTTCAGCTTCATACGTTTGCCGATGCCATAAGGCCCGCCAGTCCAGCCTGTGTTTATCATCCACACATTTACTTTATGTTCCTGCATTTTATCACCCAGCATGTGGGCATACTTGCCGGGATGCAACGGTAGAAACGGTGCGCCAAAGCAGGCACTGAAAGTTGGCTTAGGTTCTGTTACGCCTAACTCTGTGCCGGCCACTTTGGCTGTGTAACCAGAGATGAACTGGTACATAGCCTGGCCTGGCGTTAATTTAGAAATAGGAGGTAGCACCCCAAATGCATCACAGGTAAGAAAGAAAATATTTTTTGGCAAGCCCCCGATAGATGGCTCTATTGCATTGCTGATAAAATCAAGGGGATAAGAAACTCTTGTGTTTTCTGTTATTGAACCATCATCAAAATTTATTTTATTAGTGTCGGGATAAAAAATAACATTTTCCACCAATGCACCGGGGCGAATGGCATTGTAGATCTCCGGTTCTTTTTCCTCTGTAAGGTTTATTGTTTTTGCATAACAACCACCTTCAAAGTTGAAGATGCTGTCGCCGGTCCAGCCATGTTCATCATCACCAATCAGCTTACGGTTGGGGTCGGCACTCAATGTGGTTTTACCAGTTCCGCTTAATCCAAAGAAGATGGCGGTATCGCCATCATCACCCATATTGGCACTGCAGTGCATACTCAGCACATTTTTTTGATGTGGTAAAATGTAGTTGAGAATAGTAAAAATGCCTTTTTTTGTTTCGCCGGTATAACCAGTGCCGGCAATCAAAATCATTTTATGTTTGAAGGAAACAACAGCAGCATTATACTGGCGGGTGCCACATTCTTTGGGGTCAAGTTTTAAACCCGGGGCACTTAAGATTTGCCATTCCGGTTCAAAGTTTTCCAATTCTTCTTCTGTTGGCCGGAGAAACATGTTGTAAGCAAACAAATTGTTCCATGGCTTTTCATTTACCACCCGGATTTTGAGGCGGTAGCGGGGGTCGGCACAGGCATAGCAATCCCGAACCCATATTTCAGGAATCGAACTCAGATAGTCGGTTACTTTTTTAAAAATGATGTCGAAATGTTTTGGTTCAATGGGGATATTAAAATCGTTCCAATGAATAGAATCGGCAGTGATTTCATCTTTCACGGTGAATTTATCTTTTGGAGACCGGCCGGTGAATTCTCCTGTGCGGATAACCAACGCACCTGTATCATTCAGCACTCCTTCGCCAATGCGGATGGCATCCTGGACTAACTCTTCGGGAGATGATTGATAGTGAATAGATTCTGTGTTTTTTAACCCCAGTTTCAGCAGGTGTTTCGTTGGGATGGTAATAGTAGGTACTGACATAGAAGCAATCGAAATTTGTTGAAGGCACAAAGGTAAGTATCAAACCTAATTCAACACAAACAAGTGTTAGTATTACACATTAAAATGAAGCTAAAATTTGCTGGTAGTCGTTTGTAGTCATTCAGTATATCAGCTTAGCTTTGCAAGATGTTGAAGGAAGCCTTAGAAACCTTGAAAATCATTCATTTCTTGTTCTCTTTTCCAGTTTTGTGATGAAAGATATTTGGCTGATAATTTTGCTCATTATCTTTAACCCTTTGTGCAAGATTAAATTGAAAATCAACAAACCTTAAGCTTATGAAATATTTGCCCCTCAACAAAGACATCTTCACCGAAAACCGGAGACGGTTTGCAGGACAGATGCAAAAAAATTCCATTGCCATTTTTGTAAGCAATGATGAAGTAGCTTCCAACGGCGATGCTATTTATCATTTTAAACAGAATAGCGACTTATTTTGGCTGAGCGGAGTAACTCAGGAAGACAGTATGGTTATTCTTTTTCCCGACAACCCCGACCCAAAATACCGGGAAGTGCTGGTATTGGTTCGCCCCAACGAACTTAAAGAAAAATGGGATGGGAAAAGATTGCGGGTAAACGAAGCCCAGGAAACCAGCGGTATTAAAATCATTGTGTGGTTAGATAGTCTGGATGGTTTATTGCAACCATGGGTTCATTTGGCTGACAATATTTACCTCGATAGTAACGAGAATGATCGCAAGGCAAACTTGTTGCGAACAAGAGAATATCGTTTTATTGATGAAATGAAAAGCCGGTATCCCCTGCATAATTATTTAAGAGCATCAAAAATAATGAAGGAACTGAGGGGAATTAAAACTGCATTGGAAGTAGAAGTTTTACAAAAAGCGATAGATATTACTGATAACACATTTCGTCGCCTGCTGCAATTCATTAAGCCGGGTGTGATGGAGTATGAAATAGAAGCAGAAATATTTCATTCCTTTCTCAGTCAACGGGCCACTGGTCCTGCTTATGGCAGCATCATTGCCAGCGGAGACAGAGCAAGGACACTGCACTATGTAAGCAACAATGCCGAATGTAAAGACGGCGAATTGATACTAATGGATTTTGGTGCAGAGTATGGTGGCTATTGTGCCGACCTTACAAGAACAATTCCGGTAAATGGAAAATTTGGCCGCCGGCAAAAAACAGTTTACAATGCTTGCTTGCATTTACATGATTATGCAAAAAGTATTTTAAAACCCGGCATCAGCATTCTTGATTATACAGACAAAGTGGGTGAAGAAGCAACGCAGCAGTTTTTAAAAATCGGGTTGATAAGAAAAAGCGATGTAAAAAATGAAGACCCTGAGAACAGAGCTTACCGCAAATATTTATATCATGGTATTTCTCATCACCTGGGTATTGATGTGCATGATTTAGGAACAAAGACAGAACCTATCAAAGCAGGAATGGTTTTCACGGTAGAGCCAGGTATTTATATAGAAGAAGAGAAAATGGGAATCCGCATTGAAAACAATCTTTGGATAACAAAGAATGGTAACAAGGATTTGATGAAAAATATTCCAATTACAGGGGAAGACATAGAAGCTTTGATGAAGAAGTAGTACAGCAACAGGCAAAAAATTGGTATCTTTAAGCATGGATAACAGCCCTGAATTAAAGGCGTTGATACGAAAAAATGCACATCTTTTCTGGTATTCAAAAGACTCAGAAAAGGAAAATTTGCCTTTGCCCGTAGTGCTGGAATTTTTTATCAACTATGCTGACAAAGAAGATATAAAAGCCTTGTTTAACATTGTGGGAATAAAGAATGCGGCGGCTGTTTTTTTTGAACAGGTAAAACAATGGGGCAACAGAACGAACTATTTTCCCGAGCTTCAAAATTATTTTACCCTGTATTTTACCCGGTATGCATCCTGAAATTTTTAATGAAGAACAGCGGCAATTACTTCCACTTTTATCAAAATTCAAGAGTGAATTTTATATGGTGGGCGGTACCGCCATTGCATTGCATATCGGGCACAGATTATCGATAGATTTTGATTTGTTTAAAATGGGTGTTATACACCTTAAAAAAATAATCAACCGCTTTAAGGAAAGCAAAGAAGAAATTATTGTTACACTAAATAGAGATGGCCAGCTTAACCTCGTATGTAGAAATGTAAAATTTACTTTTTTCAATTTTGAATATTCTATACCACATCCTGTTAAGTTAGAAAATGGACTTTCAATTCCCAGTTTGCTTGATTTAGCGGCTATGAAAGCTTTTGCATTGAGCAGAAGGAGTAAATGGAAGGACTATCTTGATTTGTATTTTATACTAAAAGGTCATTATAACATAAACATAATTTCAGAGAAGGCTACTGAATATTTCGGTGATTTATTCAGCGAAAAATTATTCAGAGGACAGCTTAATTATTTTGAAGGAATCAGCTTTGAAGAACAAGTAGAATTTATGCCCGGCTTTGAAGTAAACGAAAGCGAGGTAAAAGAATTTTTAGTAGACGCTGCATTAACAGGATTTTAATTGCTTTAATTATTACTGATGAAACAAATTCCCAATCTTTTCACTTTGCTCAACCTCGTTTTCGGTTGTTTGGCTATTGTCTTTACGTTGCAGAACGGCATCATGATTACCGTAGATGCGGAAGGCACCGAATTACTTTACATTCCTGAAAAAATATGGATGGCATCTTTATTTATTGGATTGGCAGCCGTAGTTGATTTCCTGGATGGATTTGTGGCCCGTCTTTTTAAAGCCAGTTCCGAAATGGGCAAACAATTAGATTCATTAGCCGACCTCGTAAGTTTTGGTGTGGCACCAGGCTTGATAATCTACCAGTTTCTCCGGTTGAGTTTTGCTCAACAAGAAGGTGGACTTGATGTTTCCTTACTTTGGCTATTACCGGCTTTTGTGTTGCCTTGTGCTGCGGCATGGCGGTTGGCTCGTTTTAATCTGGATAACAGCCAATCTTATTCATTTAAAGGAATGCCGGTGCCAGCAGTTGGTATTTTTGTGGCTTCCTTACCGTTGATTTATTGGAATGTAAATGAAGAATGGATACAGAACCTGCTATTGAATAAATGGGTGCTTTATGCACTGGTAGCTGTTCTTTCCTGGTTAATGGTTTCCACCTTGCCCTTAATGGCATTGAAGTTTAAAGATTTCGGCTTGAAAAATAATTTACCGAAATATTTACTGGTAGCTGTTGCTATTGCAGCCGTATTAATTTTAAAATGGCTGGCTGCACCGGTAATAGTACTTGCCTATGTTATTTTGTCGTTGCTATTCAGACCAGCAGCGGCAAAATGATCCGTATGGATAAGTAAACAATAGCAAAGCACAACCGGGCAATTTTTTAAATTGAATAGCAATTGAAGAGTTATGAGTAAAGGAGAAATCATACTTTATCAAAATCAGGAAGGCAATATTAAGATTGATGTTAGGCTGGAGGATGAAACGGTTTGGCTAAGCCAGGCACAACTCTGCGATTTATTCCAAAAATCAAAAGCTACTATCAGCGAACACATTAAAAATGTGTTTGAAGAAGGGGAATTGGATGAAAAACTGGTTGTTCGGAAATTCCGAACAACCACTCAGCATGGTGCTATGGCAGGTAAAACACAAACCTTGGAAGTAAATGGTTACAACCTTGATGTAATTATTTCTATAGGCTACCGGGTAAAATCGCCACAAGGCACACAGTTTAGAATTTGGGCTACGCAACGCCTCAAAGAATATATCATAAAAGGTTTTGCGCTTAATGACGACCGTTTTAAAACGGGCAACTCTATGAATTATTTCAATGAGTTGCAGGAACGCATCAGGGTAATACGTTTGTCTGAAAGGTTTTTTTATCAAAAAATAAAGGACATCTACACCACCAGTATTGATTATGATGCAAAAGATGAAAAAACAATTGCCTTTTTTAAAATAGTACAAAACAAATTGCTTTGGGCTATTAGTGAGCAAACAGCAGCCGAATTGGTGTATCGAAGAGTAGATGCCAGTTTGCCATTATTGGGGATGCAGTCATTAGATAAAAAAAACACCTTACCTATTAAAAAAACGGATGTCAGTGTCGCAAAAAATTATCTAAAAGAAGAAGAAATAAAACTGCTTGGTTTATTGGTAGAGCAATATTTAGCATTTGCCGAAACAATGGCACAACAACGAACACCAATGTATATGGCAGATTGGATACAAAGACTGGATGCTATTTTAAAACTGAACGGAAGAGAATTATTGACACACGCAGGAAAAATAAGCCACGAAAAAGCATTGGAGAAATCGGGTACCGAATTTGAAAAATACAAAGCCAATGAAAAGCAAATTCAAAAAGAACAGAGTTTGAAAGAAATTGAGGAAGATATTAAGAAATTGAAAAAGCCTAAGCAATGAAGTTTACCGAAGAAAAATTAGAAAAGGCTTTTACCGAATTGTTGGGGAACGAAAATTTTCCCCACCACTTAGGTATTACCATTAAGCGAGCACCCGATGAAGTATTGATAGAAGAAGATTTACAAAACTTTCTTTTAACGCAATATGCCAGTCACGGTATTACTATCAATGAAACCAAATCAATTATTCTTCAACTCAAATCCTTACCATCTTCTGACATTTACGAAAGCAACAAAACTTTTCTAAAAATGCTTTCAGACGGTTTTATTCTGAAAAGAGAAGACCGTAACAACAAAGACATTTACATTCAACTTATAGATTACAAAGGACTAAATAAAAACAAACAACCCGAAGCAGAACAGATTATTTCAATAGC
>JANNCC010000076.1:0-4369 GCA_031386125.1 Chitinophagaceae bacterium | reverse complement strand
ACAAAGAACATACTGGGTTTTGATAAAATGCTAACAGCGATTAAAAATTGGCAACCAGACTACGCCAAAGTAGTTGGTGCAATAAAAAAGGTGCTTATCAAATTGATGTACGGTCAAAATGCGACCACTTGTTTTTGCAACTCACCCCGATTGATATTTATAAAGGCCAGCTAAGCGAAGGCCTAAATCACTTACATCAAATTATACAGCAAAATTTATAGAGAGAAAATAGTTTTTTCACAGTCTGACGTTCAGGGCTTGCCGAAGTGGGGGAAATAAAATTCCGTCCGCCCCCATTTTGGCAAGCCCCATGTTGGTGGCAGTTATTTCTTTCTGCTTTTAGGTTTGGGTTCTGGTAATTCTTTTACTGTCACTCTCACAAGTTTGCTTAACCATTCACTGTCTTCAATTTTATCTTCAATCACAAAACTTGGTTTTGCTCCTTCGTATGGTGATAGCTCTGTTGGATTACCAATAAACTCTCTCCCCGCTTTTGTTGGCTTGATGAATAGTTTATTGTCGCAGATTACACCAAATAATTTTTCATTACTGTAAATGCAATATTCACCAAACATTTTTTTAGCGATTATTTCTCCTGCATTTTTGATTTGTTCTAAAACAAAGTCTACAAAATTTTGGTCGGAAGCCATTAGGTTAGTTGAAAATGAGGATTGTAAATTAAACCAATAATATTTCCAAAAGGGTCTTTTAAGGTTGCTGTCATTATTTCTCCACCGACATTGTATGGTTTTTCATTTTCAGTCGCTCCTAATTCAATTAGTCGGTCAAAATTTTCTTGAATATTTTCTACACCCCAATAAGAAACCACACTTTCAATTTTATTCAAAGTCGGATTTTCTTCGGGTTGAAGTCCCAATTCGTAACCTTTAATGTTGAACCCAACATAAAAAGGCTCATTGAAATAAGGATGTGTTTCAAACGCTTTTGAATACCATTCAGTCGCTTTCTGAATGTCGTTAACCTTATAAATTGTTGTTCTTAGTCCTAACATATTTTTTCTTTACTTTTTCTGTCGTTTTGTTGGGGCGTGTCGTTTTGGGTTACAGCTAACGCCCAAGTATTTGCGAAGGCAGGGAATTCATTGATTGTCCAGCCCGGTAAAAATGCTCATTTGGAAATATGACGTTGAAGTTAAGAACTAAAGCTGAACCTTGAACGTCGAGCCTAAACCACTGATGATGCCTGCAGATAGTTGATGTTACATTGTCCAGTCCTGCTTTTGCAAATACTTTTGTTGTGCGTTCGTATTTGTCAATTTAATTTAAATACTTTTTAAGCCATAATGTCCATCGCTGATATACGTCATTTGCATTCACTGGGTCAGCGGGAAAATGAGCCGTTCCAGGGTAAGCAATAAATTGTACTGGTACATCATTCGCCTTTAAAGCATGATAAAGCTTATATGAACCTGTGATTGATACTCTTTCATCGCTTACTACTGACATAATAAGGGTAGGCGTTCGCACTTTCGAAAGATTACTTATAGGAGACATCTCATAATACTTCTTATAATTATCCCCTTTCCATGGCGAAGATGTTAATGCGTGTCGTATCATCACATTCAAATCGGTCAGACTTGACATATCTGTTACATCAACTGGTGCTGCGCCTGCTACTGCCGCTTTCCACATTGCTGGGTATTTACCGATCAGCCATGCGGTCATATAACCACCATACGACCAGCCTGTAACGGCAATCTTCTTTTCATCAACAAAGCCTTTTTGTTTAAGTAATTCAACTCCTTTTATAATGTCTTCTCCTGGGCCATTTCCACCATCATTTGCAATGGCACCTTGAAAACGATTACCTCTATTGTTGCTTCCTCTATAATTAGGTTGAAACACAATCCATTCGTTGGCTGCTAAATGTTGAACAAAAGGATTAAATGAAATATTCGAAGAGGCTGTAGGGCCACCGTGTATATAAAGAACCAAAGGATATTTCTTCCCTTTAATAAAACCGGGAGGGTAAGTAATAATTCCATCTGCTGTAAGTCCAGCACTTGTTTTCCATTCTAAAGCTTCTGTTTTACCCAAAGGAAATTTCTCTAAAAAACTATTGTATGATGTTACTTTTTCTAAAGCGGTTGTTGAGGGGTTTAAAAAATATATTTCTGCAGAGCCAATTGAAGTACTGCCTGATAAGGCTATAAGACCTCCTTTGCTTATTGCAAAGTCTCCAATACTGGCTACATCTCTTAAAGGAAGACGGTCAGCTTTTTTATCTACACCAATAATTACTAAACCAGCTTTTGCTCCATCGAGTGTTGATAAAACTAACGCCTTGGTATCTGGCATCCATTGAAAAGCAGATATTGTTCTATCTAGTTTGTCTGTCAGTTTTAAAACTTTTTTATCTTTAATAGAAATTAAACTTATTTCAAGAATATTTTCAGGCATGCCATTTTTTGAAGACAAAAAAGCAATTGTATTTTTATCAGGTGAGGGAGTAGGATTAAATTCCGGGAAAGAATTTTGTGTGAGGTTTATTATTTGTCCTGAATTGATGTCATAAACTACTGACTTGCTTTTCGTTAAATCCCCGCTATAAGGTGTCTCGCCTTTTGTAAAAATAATAGTAGAGTCGGTAATCCATTTTGCAACTCTTACAGTCCATGAACCATTCGTTAACCGCTTTGCAATTCCACCTTTTGAGTTTATCAAAAACATATGAGCAGCTAAACTAGGTGTGGTAGTTACGTAGCTATTGTTACCTACTTCGAATGCCTGAACAAATTTATTTGTGCCTTCTTTTATTGCAGGTAAGTCCTTTGCTATATAAACAATTTTATCCTCGTTTGGAGACCATGAATAATTTATTACTCCAGATTTAGAAGTTGTGATACACATAGCCTCATCTCCTGATAATTCTTTTATATAAAGTTGGGGCAATGATGCTCCTGTTGTGTCAGACAAAGCTAAATAAGACATGTACTTTCCCGATGGAGACCAGGATAATGAAGTTACATTCCGTTGTTTGAAATTCAATTCCTGTTGTTTTTTTGTAGCAACATCTAATAAAATATATTCAGTTTTTCTTCGGTTATTTTCCCAATCAACTTTCGTAATAGTATAGACTAAGGTATTACCATCAGGAGAGAATTGTAAAGCTGATATGGATACATTTCTTTTTACATAGTCAGCAACATCAAATGAAGATTGTCCATAAATAACTATAACATTGCTGATAAATAACATTGCGAGTACTAGTATTTTTCTCATAAGCCCCGTTTTGTAAACAAGTTAATTAATATGGATGAAAGACATTTGCGTTAACATGACGCACAACTCAAAACTAGGCGAAAGTTTTGAGCCTTCATAGCTTTCGTATTTTCCACCACTTCTTTGATTTCCAATAATTTGTCATCAATTTTTTTTGCACAAAAACTTTCGCCAATACAACTTTCCTATTTCAGATTCAGGTCATCTAACGGGCTAATAATTTGTAACATATCTCTGTTGGTCACATGTAAATAGCGTAAGGTTGTTTTTATGTCATTGTGTCCAGGCAGCTTCATAATCAGCGTTACATCGGTACCCTTTTTCCAGTAAATGAGTGGCAAAACTATGGCGTACGGCATGCACACTGCCCGGTTTTAAAATGCCTGCCTTTTCTTTTGCTGCTGCCAACACCAGCTGCATACTCCTGGTACTTAGCTCTTCGGGGCTTGCAGCCCCGAAGTCATATTCTATGGCTTCCAGCCATAAAAAAGAAAAGGCACTCTCCCAATCCCAACGGGATTAAATATACATAACCACCGGTGGCAACTTTACCCCCTAACTAACACATAATCACTAAGTACAAACGTATCTGTCAGCGCTGCAAAGCACTCTGACTGCGCTGCAATAGACTGTGTAGCTGCTGCAATGTCAGGTGGCGTTACTACAATGGCAGGTGTCTGTCATGCAAAGCATAGTGTCGGCTCTGCAAACGATGCTGTCAGTCATGCAAAGCATACTGTAGGTTATGCAACGGATAGTGTAGCTGCTGCAAGAGCATGTGGAGGTGATACAATGTCAGGTGGCGCTACTGCAATGGCAGGTGTCGGTCATGCAAAGCATAACTATCACCGTGCAGAGGCTATCAACAGTAAAAAAAATTACATGCTTTTAGCTGCCAACAGGCATCACTGTTAGCCAACAGGCTATGCTAAAAAAAATTACCCTTTTGTGGTATTGTCAGTTTCATAGTAGGATGGTAATTTAAATTATTATTATTTTTTTTCACACTTAAAACTTTAAACTATGAACAGTAAACAAGAAGCAAAGCTCAACATGTTTGATGCAGTCCTTACACATTGCAAAAAAAATGCTGCCATCATCTTAACAGTCCCTGCCTTTCAGATTGC
>JANNCC010000051.1:0-8605 GCA_031386125.1 Chitinophagaceae bacterium | reverse complement strand
CGTGTATATCATTTTCTTTCCCAAATGAATAAAAAAACCATTTGAGCCCATATTGAAGACTGGTTTTGGCAACAGACCAGTATTAAAATACATACTACATCAACCTAACTGCCAGTGCTTTACGAAAATAAAAGTCATTGATTTTCACAAGGGTTCATAATTTTCCCTGCATTATCTATATAAGGTTTATCTTCAACGCCAATTTAATTATTAATACAAAATACAATGAGCGACAAAAATCAAGGAACTGTAAAGTTCTTCAATTCAGAAAAAGGATTTGGCTTCATCAAACATGATGACTCCAACAAAGAAACTTTCGTACATGCCAGCGGTCTTATCGACCAGGTAGCTGAAGGAGACAAAGTAGAATTTGACCTTCAGGAAGGTAAAAAAGGCATGAACGCAGTCAATGTAAAAAAGGTAGGCTAAGATATTTTACAACGATAGTTCTAAAAAAAAGACCCCGCCAGTTGGCAGGGTCTTTTTTTTATTGATTCAGGACTGACACTAAAATCTTCTGCGGCTGTTTCGGTTGTCAGTATTACCACCGCTATTATTATTTTGCTGGCGATTGCCATCATCCCGGCGTTCAAACTGGCGGGGCTGCTGCGACTGTTGCCTTGTTTCCTGTTTCCTCTCCACTGGCTGCTGTCTTGGCTCTTGTCTTCTCTCCATCTGTGGCGGTTGTCTTCGCTCTATTGGCTGTTGTGGTTGTTGCCTCGGCTCCTGTCTTCTTTCCATTTGTTGTTGAGGTTGACGGGTTGGCCAGTTATTCTCATTTTTCCTTACATCCGGCTGGCGAACAGGTGTGTTGGTACTGCTATTATTATTGTCCCTTCGTTCAAAACGACGGTTGTCATTATTGTTGTTATTGTTTCCGGTATTAGGATTTCTGTCCGGCCTTTCTGATGGAGTGATAACTCTTCTTTCTCTATCACGGTTAGGTTGACTATTACTGTTGTTATCGTTTCTTTCAAACCTGTGGCGGTCGGCGTTATTATTGCTACCGTTATTGTTCTGGGGTTGTCTTACATTGTCATCCCTTCTCTCAAATCTTGAGTTATTATCCCTTTCCCTGTTTACAGGCACAGTATTGTTCCGGTTGTTACTATTGTTTCTATTGAAACTGTTATTACTGTTTCTGTCGTAGCGTTCAAAACTTCGGGGAGAAAAACTCCGGTTATTATCCTGGCGAACAGCAGGGCGATAAATACTTACTTCATTATTTCTAAAAGTTGAACGGCCCGGCTGGTAAGACTGGCGGAAACTTACAGGATTAATTCTTCCACAATACCTTTCGGCATCATAGCGGCGTGGACCTGAACCGAAACCATAATTATTACCATATCTATAATTATTACTAATAATCGTTGTATAATTAATAATGGTTATGTTCTGCCTGCGGTCAACATAGTAATCATGAATACGGGGTGATGTGATATAACGTCGTGGCGCAAAACACCAGAAGTCATTAGGAGGCGAATAACGGCCAATGTTGAAATTAATACTGATGTTGATACCCGGTCTTATCGGAGCCCAACCATAGTAATCACCACCATCTCTCCAGGCTACCCAGGCAGGCGACCATTCATAACCCGGCACCCAATACCAGCCATAGTTAGCATCCTGATCCCAGCGGCCGTAGTGAAATGGTGCCCATCCCCAGTCATAATCGGATACCCACATCCATTCATAGTTATCACTCCACACCCAATGGCCATTGGTGCTGTAAGGACGAAAATCTTCGCCGGCATCCGGCACCCACACATAACCTTGTCCGGGGTAATCTACCCAACGGCCATGGGGGCTCAATTCATCATAAAAAGTTTGATAAGAAACATCACGGTCATCGTCAGTATACTGATCGTTGTACTGATTATTATACTGAGCCAAAACAGTGTTAGGAAGCGAACTGCCAAGCACCGTTACCAATGCAAGGGCAGCAATTTTCAAGATACGTTTCATGGGCGATTTTTTTTGTAAATAAATAAATCATTCGAAAAATTGTTTAAGTGATTTTCTTCGTTTATTACGTTACAGTATGACGCTATAATTATGCCAGCAAGGTTGCATAAAAGCTACTACAAGTGAGTTTTAGCAAAATATTGTAGTTCTGGCAAATAATAAAATAGGGGGGACATAAATCAAAAACTGCCGTAAAGTTTTTATATTCATATACCATTACCATCTGATCAACAGCCAAACCAACTGATATGTGGATATTCCAGCTCAGAAATTTTATTCGCAATTCGTTTCGTCTTATCACTATCATCCTGATATTTCTGAAGCACCTTATTAAAAACTGGTTTTTTCACAGTTGGTTTCGCCGCATTTTCGACCCTAAAGGTAAATACCTGACAACCCGGCCGCAACGGGTTCGCCTCATCATTGAAGACCTCGGTCCCACTTTTATCAAGTTTGGGCAGATACTCGCCGACAGACCCGACCTTGCATCAGAACAACTGAGGGATGAACTAAAAAAACTACAGGCATCGGCACGGCCTTTTGACAGTGATCTTGCCATCCGCATTATTGAAGAAGAATTGGGCGACCCCATCAAAAAAGTATTTGCTCAATTAGATGCTAAACCCCTTGCCTCTGCATCCATCGGGCAGGTGTACAAGGGAACATTATTGACAGGTGAAGAAGTAGTAGTGAAGGTGCAACGACCCGCCATCAAACAAAAAATAAAATTAGACCTGGTGCTGATGAAAATACTGGCGCAACATGCCGTAAAGTCATACCCTGAACTGGCACACTTTAACGTTGTAGGCTTCGTAGAAGATTTTGGTAATAATATGATGAAGGAACTCGACTATACAAACGAGGCATCCAACATGAAACGCTTTGCCGCCATGTTTAAAGATGATGAGACTGTCTATATTCCGCAAGTAGCTTCGCAATACACTTCCCAGAAGCTACTGATTATGGAGTATGTAACAGGACACCGGCCAGATAATCCGCAGGCATTGAGAGAAGCTGGTTTTAATACGCAGGCTATTGCTGAAAACGGCACACATATCATTTTAAAAATGATTCTCAAGCATGGTTTCTTTCATGCTGATCCGCATCCCGGTAATATTTTTATCCGGGGCAATAACCAGATTGTGCTGATAGACCATGGCATGGCGGCAACGCTAAAGCCAAAACAGATACAGGCCCTTATCAACTTTATGCTGGGCTTTGCCCAAAATGATTCCCGCAAACTTACCAAAGCATTACTTGGTCTCTGTGATGTTTCTTACTTCAAACATTTTGAAGACCTGGAGTTTGAAATAAGTGAAGTAATGAAAAGGTATAGTTATATCTCTTACGAACAGGTGGATATGTCGCAGGTAATGTCAGAAACATTTAAGAACATTATTAAGTACGACCTAAAGGTACCCGCCAATCTTTTTATGCTGATAAAAACGATTGCTACTATCCAAAAATTCGGTGAAAACCTCGAAGCCAGTATATCGCTGGCAGATATGGTACGACCGTATGCCATTGATAAGATAAAAGAAAAATTTTCCTGGGAGGCAATTCTGAATAAAATTACCAGCTCCGCAGAAGATTATATTTATTTCATTGACAAATTTCCCCGTGATGTAAAAGAAGTGATGAGCAACCTGAAACGAGGGGTGCTGAAGCATGAAATTAATTTGCAGGAAGACAGCTATACCAATAAAGCCATGCGGCAGGGTATCAACCGCCTGAGTTTTGTTTTTATACTGGGGCTGATGCTTATCTGCTCTACCCTGCTAATGATGTACAAAGGCGATAGACAAATTATCCGGGTTTTCTTTTATACCACCGTTATTGTATCAGCATTAACCGCTTTCCGGTTGTTTATTAAAACTAAATTCAGTTAAGCTATCCTCCGTAACTTTAGTATTCTTCAATTATGTTTTATGGATCAGCAAATAATCAACCTGTACGATGAGTACACCCACAAGCCACTCAGCAGAAACGAATTCCTCCGCCGCCTTGCTTTATTAGCCGGAGGCACCGCAGCAGCCATGACATTACTTCCTTTATTGGAAGTAAACTATGCCCATGCGGCAGTTACTTCGGATGGAAAACTTTTTACAGAAAGAGTTACTTATCCAGGTATCAACGGAGACATGCAGGCTTATGTGGCAAGACCCAAAAAAGAAAAACCATATGCGGCTGTAGTAGTGATACATGAAAACCGTGGCCTCAATGCACATATCGAAGATGTGGCCCGACGTGCAGCCAAGGCCGGTTATCTTGCCATTGCTCCCAACGCCTTGTCATCACTCGGTGGCACACCGGAAAATGAAGATGATGCCAGAACAAAATTCCAGCAATTAAAAGCGGAAGACAACCTGCAGAATTTTATAAAAGTGTTTGACTACTTACCCGGCAGAAAAGACTGCAACGGAAAATTTGGCTGTGTAGGTTTTTGCTGGGGCGGTGCTATGTCCAATAGCCTTGCCATAAATGTTCCTGCATTAAAAGCAGCCGTTCCATTTTATGGTCGACAGCCTGCGGCTGAAGATGTGCATAAAATAAAAGCGGCTCTTCAATTTCACTATGGCGGATTAGATGAAAGGGTAAATGCTGGTATACTGGCTTATGAAGATGCTTTGAAAAAAAATAATATTACCTACGAATCATATACTTATGAAGGGGCACAACATGCTTTTCATAATGACTCTGCACCGACAAGGTATAATGAAGCCGCTGCCAAGCTTGCCTGGCAACGGACGATTGATTTTTTTAATAAGTATTTAAAATAATTTTTACGCTGCGTCAAATCTTTTTTGCACCACATTCCAATCCACCACATTCCACCAGGCAGTGATATAGTCTGGTCTGCGATTTTGGTATTTCAGATAATAGGCATGTTCCCACACATCAAGCCCCAACAGTGGTGTTCCTTTTACTTCACTTATATCCATTAAAGGATTGTCCTGGTTAGGCGTTGAATAAACAACCAGTTTTTTATCTGCCGCTTTTACCAACCATACCCAGCCACTACCAAACCTGTTTTTACCCGCATCCGTAAACTGCGTTTTAAAAGCATCAAAAGAACCAAAGTCTTTAATTATTGAACCTTGCAAAGAACCATTCGGGGCATTACTACCTGCTGAAGCTTTCATACTCTTCCAGAAAAACTCATGGTTATAATGTCCACCGCTATTGTTCCTCATCTTCGGCGAATATTTAGAAATTTTTCCCAGCAATGAAGTCAATTTTTCATTTGCAATATCAACATTCTCTGCTTTCACTGCATCGGCCAGATTTTTTGTATACGCTGCTGCATGTTTTGAATAATGTATCTCCATCGTCATTGCATCAATCACCGGCTCCAATGCTGCATAAGTATACAAAAGTGGCTGTTGCGCATACGGTATTTCTTCTCCCGTCACATTACTAACCATAGCAGTTTTACCTGTTACACATGCCCATGATGGAATGATAGAGGCGGCTATTCCTGCTGCCAGGCCGGCTCTTCCAGTTATTTTTAAAAACTCACGGCGGTTATTTTTATTAGTATCGGGCATGATGAATAAATTTTATTGAATAAAAAATGCTCTTCTAAAATTAGTCCTATTTAAATAAACAAAGGGGCTTTGGATGTATGTAGTTTGTAAATAATTGATAAAAGGTAGCAAGAACTCAATACTTAACTTCGCAATTGCCATGCACCTGAAGGATTATTATAACATACTAAAACTAGAACCTTCGGCCACCATACCGGAAATAAAAAAAGCTTACCGAAAACTTGCCCTGCAATATCATCCGGATAAAAATCAGAATGGACCTTATGCTGCAGCGCAGTTTACAGAAATTAAAGAAGCTTACGAAGTACTGACCAATCCTGCCAAAAAAGAATATTATCTGCAGCAGCGTTGGTACAACCAGAGTATTGGCAAAAGAAAAACTCAGGATGTAATAACCCCTGTCACCGTTTTATTACAAGCATTGGAATTAGAAAGGTATGTTTCCTCACTTGATGTTTTCCGGATGGATAAAGAAGGCCTGCAACAATACATTCTTGGCCTGCTGCCTGATTCAACCGTTGAACAACTCAAAAAATTCAACGAATCGGAAACAATCCGGCAAATAATTACAACTATCATTAAAGCCATGAATCCCTTACCGCAAGTATTTACAGGAACAATTGTAACACAACTTAGAAAATTATCTGCGGGTGATGATTTGGCTGGGGCACTATTAACTGCTTTTATAGAGAAGGCAGCAAAAAAGAACCGCCGGGAAAAATATTCGCTTATCATCATCATTGCAGCCACATTAATTCTTTGCCTGCTTATCTATGTTGCGGGCCGTTAGAGTTATCTTTGCTGCATGCATTATGTTTCAGTTGAGGGATTGACCAAGAGTTACGGCATTCAGCCATTATTTCAGAACATTTCCTTTAATATAGAAGAAGGCGATAAAATAGCACTAGTGGCCAGAAATGGTACTGGTAAGTCCACTTTATTAAGAATACTGGCAGGTACAGAAATAGCTGATAGCGGCAAAGCCTGGGTCAATAAGGATGTGGACGTTGTACTGCTGGAGCAGGAACCTTCCTTTGTGGAAGAAAAATCAGTGCTGGATAATATTTTCTTTCACAACCATCCCATTATTAATGCGATAAAGGAATACGAATTAATGGAGGAGGAAGGCGACCCGGATAAACTAAGTGATGCCATTATGAAAATGGATGATCTCGGTGCCTGGGGTTTTGATGCCAAGGTAAAACAGGTGCTGAGTAAACTAAACATTCATCATTTACAGCAGCCGGTAAAATCATTGAGTGGTGGGCAACGCAAAAGAGTAGCTCTTGCCAAAACATTAATTGATATTGGTTTTGAACATAAACATGTGCTGTTGATAATGGATGAACCTACCAATCACCTGGATGTGGAAATGGTGGAGTGGCTGGAACATTATTTCGACAAAGAAAATATTACCCTGCTGCTGGTAACCCACGACCGGTATTTTTTAGATGCTGCCTGCACAGAGATATGGGAAATGGAAGGCAGTAATATTTATGTACACAAAGGCGATTATCAAAACTACCTGGAGAAAAAAACGGCCCGGATAGAAAATGATATGGCCAGTATTGATAAAGCAAAAAACACCTATCGCCGGGAATTGGAATGGATGCGGAAGCAGCCAAAAGCAAGAACTACCAAAAGCAAAAGCCGACAGGATAATTTTTATGTGGTTGAGAAAAAAGCCAAACAGCAAATTGTTGATGAACAAGTGCAGTTAGATATGAAGATGAACCGCCTTGGCGGAAAAGTAGCTGAATTAAAGAAATTACACAAGAGCTATGGTGAAAAAATATTGCTGAAAGGATTTGATTATACTTTTAAAAAAGGAGAACGGATTGGTATAGCAGGTAAAAATGGTACCGGCAAATCTACTTTCATTAATATTTTGCAAGGAATAGAAAAGCCTGATAGTGGCAAAGTGAATATTGGAGACACCGTTATTTTTGGCAATTATTCCCAACAAGGGTTGGTGGTAAAAGAAGATATGCGGGTCATAGAATTTGTAAAAGACATTGCAGAACATTTTCCGCTGGCCAGCGGTGGCACATTAAGTGCAGCGCAGTTCCTTCAGTTATTTTTATTTGATCCCGATAAGCAATACACTTACATCAGTAAATTAAGTGGCGGCGAAAGAAGAAGGCTTCACCTGCTCTCTATTTTATTCCGCAATCCTAATTTTTTGATATTGGATGAACCTACGAACGATCTGGATTTGCCTACTCTTGGTGTATTGGAAAATTTCTTAAGTGAGTTTCCTGGTTGCTTACTCATCGTATCGCATGACCGTTATTTTATGGACAGGTTGGTGGATCACCTTTTTATTTTTGAAGGCAACGGAGTGATAAGAGATTTCCCGGGCAATTATTCGCAATACAGGGAAGCAATGGCAAATGGCGGGCAATCAGGGATAGGCAACCTTATGTCCGCAGCCAGCGCTGAGCAGCCAATACCAAATAACCAGCAACAAAAATTAAGTATCAAGAAACAGTTTTCCTACAAAGAAAAACGGGAGTTTGAGCTTCTGGAAAAAGAAATAGCTTCCCTTGCAAAAGAAAAAGCAACCGTGACCGAAAAACTAAACAGCGGCGACACTCCCTTTGAAGAATTGCAGCAACTCTCCCACCGCATCGGCGAAGTGACCCGCCTGCTGGATGAAAAAGAACTGCGGTGGCTGGAGCTGAGTGAATTGCAATGATTTTCCAGGCGACTCTTATTTTTATTCAATTAAATGATTGTAAGCCCGGGTTTCATAATACCGGTATTTCTTCGAATCAAACCTTGTTCCGCATAAAACAGAATGTATAAAGCCATTCAATTCTACCTGCTGGGTATGGTAAATACCCCTGTTGAAGTTTAGTTTAAAAAAGAATTGCACCCGGTTATTGTTAGCCTTATAAATTGTAAGGCTGTCTGTATTCGTTTGAGAAAAAGTAAAATCTTCCTGTAAATGCTGCAGCAGCAAATGACTTCTGTACCAGGTGCCGCCGGTAGCCGACACAAATGGTTTGCCGTTGTATAGTGCAATACTATCATTATAAGCAAATACATTTAAAGCAGCACCTTTTACTTCTTTCAACCACTTGCTTAGC
>JANNCC010000020.1:0-3081 GCA_031386125.1 Chitinophagaceae bacterium | reverse complement strand
TTATAATTATAAACGCCGCAACAATTATAGTGAAATGGAAATCTCGCAAAAAAGGGAGGCATTGGAAAATGTGCTGGTACCTTATAAACTAAGCGAAAACATTACGCTGCTAAGAGACAAGGGTTTTGCTCATTGTGAAGTGTTTTTTAAATGGTATAATTTCGCTGGCATCATCGCTGTAAAGAAATAAGCTAAGAGCTTAAAAAAGAGAAAGAGTTTTATCCCATAGTCTGCGTTTGTTTGTAGTAATCCTGATATTTTATTTTTAGTAAATACTTTATGGTAGCAATCGGCAATTTCTTTTTCAAATATCGCAACTGGATTTTCATTCTCTTTTACGGAGCATTGTTTATTCCGTCATGGCCGTTGTTTTCTCCAAAGCAGTTTGGCAGTTGTTATTATATATGGCCAATCGGCTTTGGTTTATTCATTACCTGTCTTGGTCAGTTGATCAGGGGTTTGACAATTGGTTTGGCCTACATTGTTCGTGGCGGTAAAGAAGGTAAGCCTTATGCAGAAGGTTTAGTGACAGAAGGTATCTTTAATCATTGCCGTAATCCGTTGTATGTAGGAAATATATTAATGCTGTTGGGTGTTGGCATTCTTGCCAACTCATTAGTGTATGTGGCTATCGTTATTCCCATTTTTTTATTCATTTATCAGGCTATTGTTTTGGCAGAAGAAAGTTTTCTTCGGGGGAAATTCGGAACCGGCTTTGATGAATATTGTAAAAAAGTAAATCGTTGGTTTCCCAGCCTGAAAGGCATGGGTAAAACTTTCGGCAGTATGGAGTTTAACTGGAAGCGGTGGATATTGAAAGAACATACCACACAATTTATCTGGTTAATCGGTATTACACTGATTCTATTATTGAATTATCCCGAACTAATGGGGCATGATGAAAAACTTCGCAACATTCTGATTGGAGTTATTCTTGGAATATTACTCCTTATTTATATCCTCATCCGATATTTGAAAAAGACTGGAAAATTTAAAGAATGAGCCACAGATTACACGGATTAAAGCCAATCATTGAAGCTGCTGACGCAACTTTTTTTGTATTGAATCTGTGTTAATCCGTGTAATCGGTGGCCTAAAAACCACCTTTACTGGCTGTTTCCCGGCTTCGTAAACAACAACCGGCTTTTGTTGTTATTTTTACAATCCAATTTGTGAGCTATGATTAAAACAGGCAATCCTATTATCAGCATCTACACCGAAATGACTCCCAACCCGGAGACCATGAAGTTTGTGGCTAACAAGCTTTTATATCCCGGCAAGAGTATTGATTTTCCGGATGCTGAAAGTGCAAAACCATCTCCATTAGCAACAGAGTTGTTTGGATTTCCTTTTATTAAGGCAGTATTTATTGCCAGCAATTTTGTGACGTTGACCAAAGTGTTAGATATTGACTGGAACGATGCTATCCCTTCTATCCGCCAGTTTTTAAAAGAATACCTGGAAGAAGGAAAGGCTATCATCAATGAAGAAGAACTGGCAGCAGTAAAACAAACGAGTAGCAATGAGGTAAGTGCCGATGATGATGATGTAGTAAAACGTATTAAAGAGTTATTAGATAATTATGTTCGTCCTGCCGTGGAAATGGACGGCGGTGCTATTCAATTTAAAAGTTATGAAGCCGGTACGGTGAACCTTGCTATGCAGGGAAGCTGCAGCGGTTGCCCTTCATCTATGATAACATTGAAAGCCGGTATTGAAGGAATGATGAAACGAATGATACCTGAAGTGAAGGAAGTGGTGGCGGAAGCGGAGTAAAGAAAAGCTACCAATACAAATACTTTGAAGAAAGCGGCTTTGCCACTTTCTTTGTTTGGCCACAGATCGAGTCTTTCAAGTGTGTTAATCTGTGGCTAACTTTTCTTCCAAATTACATTCCTCGCTTTCAAGTACTCCATCACAAAATCAAAGCAGTTCTTGTCTTTTCCTATCAGTTCCGGTGGAAAAACACCTTTTTCAGTAAACAATTCTTTTGCAATAAGATTTACTACGGCAGTACAGGTATAGCCGGTTGTTCTCGCCATCGACGAGGTTTTTGTTTCCTTGTCGTATCGGTCGAGTAAATTATATTCAATCGTTTTATTCTTCCCTTTTACAATTACTTTCATCACGGTGAATTCTTCTTCTTCCGGACCAAGTTTCCATTCATTGACCAACAGCTTCGATGTAAAGTCTAATGGGGTGATATCAATTTCTTTAATTCGCAGTGCTGTGGTATCAAAAAATCCTGCCTGTTGCAGTGCAATAATTAAATCAATATGGCCGGGATAACGTAATGTTTTTTCTTTCATATCGGAGATATGGCTCATCGTATAAATTAATGAACGAAGTCCGTCTGTATTGAATGCTTCGAGTTCTCCCACTTCATCAAAACGAATTATTTCTTTTTCGCTTAATGCAGGTTTGGTAACAACTACTCCATTCTCCATCAACCTTGAAGGCCGGATGTATTCCTGTATCACATCCACCGGGGAAAAAGGGGCTTTATAATTAAAAGGTGGTTTAGGATTTTGAGGTAATCCTCCGACATAACATTCGAAGGAATCAATTTTCATTGCTGAGTTATACCTGCCAATAATAAAATTGCTGACACCCGGAGCTACGCCACAGTCTATGATAGCCGTTACTCCTTTTTCTTTCGCCAGTTCATCTAATTGCAAGGCATCTTCAGGAAAGAAAGAAATATCCACTACATTTTTACCGGCATTAATAACAGCTTCCAGTGTTTTATAACCCATAAAACCGGGAACAGCCGAAACAACAATATCAAAAGGTGAAAACCAGTTTGTGTATTCTGCAAATTGTGAAAGGTCGGCTGCAACGGTTTGCACCAAATCGTTTCTGCTTTTTAGTTCGTCAAGATTAACAGCATTGAGGTCAAAAGAAGTGACTGAATAATCTTTAGCAAGGTCTAAAGCAATAGCACGGCCTACCATTCCGGCACCTAATACAGCAATCGTCATGTGAGATTATTAAAAAAGCAAATTTACGGATGAGATTACCAATTGCACTAAAGAATCGGCAGGTAGGTTGATATGAAAAATACAATTGCAAAAGACCGAC
>JANNCC010000005.1:0-3714 GCA_031386125.1 Chitinophagaceae bacterium | reverse complement strand
TAACAGTTCCTGTTTTAGGGTTAGGCATCAGGTTTCTTGGACCTAACACTTTACCCAGTCTGCCAATCTTAGGCATTACCGAGGGAGTAGCGATAATAACATCCACATCTACCCAACCGCCTTCTATTTTTGTTACATACTCTTCCAGGCCAACATAATCAGCACCGGCTGCTTTTGCTTCCGCTTCTTTATCAGGCGGGCAAAGCACTAATACTTTTTTCGTTTTACCAGTTCCGTGAGGAAGAGATACCGTACCACGGATAGCCTGGTCTGCTTTTTTAGGATCTACACCCAAACGGATGTGAAGATCTACTGAAGCATCAAATTTGCAAGTAGTAATACTTTTTACCAATGCAGATGCTTCTTTTAAGGTATATGATTTGTTGACGTCCACTTTGGGATTTACAACTTTTCTTTTTTTACTGATGAATGCCATTTTAATTCGTTTTAAAAGTTCTTTTATGGATGCCGGAACTTTGTTCCGGCGATTGATCGGAACAGAGTTCCGATTTCCTTAGTTTTCCCAAGGGGCTTTACCTTCTACGTTCAAGCCCATGCTGCGTGCAGTACCGGCTACCATTTTCATGGCACTTTCCACGGTAAAACAGTTCAGGTCTGGCATTTTGTCTTCTGCAATTGCCTTTACCTGTTCCCAGTTTACTTTACCAACTTTTGCACGGTTACTTTCTTTGGAACCCTTTTGAATTTTAGCGGCTTCCATCAGCTGAATAGCTGCGGGTGGAGTTTTTAAAACAAAATCAAAACTCTTGTCAGTATAAACGGTGATTAATACGGGAATAACTTTTCCCATTTTGTCCTGCGTTCTTGCGTTGAACTGCTTGCAGAATTCCATGATGTTAATACCCTTGGAACCTAAAGCCGGACCGATCGGAGGTGCGGGGTTAGCCTGGCCACCTTTACATTGCAGCTTTACAAAGCCACTGATTTCTTTTGCCATTATTTTATCTTTTTTGGTTTTAGCGACCTTTCATTCGCCAGCGGCGGACTACTAAATCTCCCAAATTCCTCATTCCTCCACCGTGGCGAAGGCTTTCAAAAGAACTAATTGGGGCGGCGAAGGTAAGGGCAAACAGCGGATTTTGGAAGATTTTTCGCAATTATTTTATGCCTTATTTTCAGGCTATAAGTGTTATCCGTTTTAGCTGCACTTATAAATAGGCGCCGATACTTACTTTTGCCCGTTCCTTTTATGAAATAAGCTTTGTCAGATGTCTGAGATTTCTTTTCCTTACTAATACATTCCGAATGAAACTCTTTTTTATCCGATACATTAAAATAACATTCATTTACCTGAGGTTGCATGTTTTCTTCAATCTTTTTTCCGGTTTTTTCTCCAACCTGTACCATCTCTCCAAACTATCGTCCTAGGCAAATAAGAACAGAAAAATTGAGTACAATGATTTTCCTTCAAAATGGAATTATGAAAAGAGATACCCTATGTATGAATGGGTTTTGGAGAAGGAAGACCTTGTTATTAACCCCGTTAACTACCTTGAGTTCGGTGTGGCAAACGGGCAATCTTTTCGTTGGTTTTTGTCGCAAAATGCAAATCCGGAAAGCCGCTTTTATGGCTTTGATACGTTTACAGGTTTACCTGAGGATTTTGGCGTTTACAAAAAGGGGACATTTAATAATAATACGGAGGCACCTCAAATTGATGATAAAAGAACAAAATTTTACCAGGGTTTATTTCAACAAACTCTTCCTGGTTTTTTGAATACGCTGAATAACGACAAAAGAAATGTTATTATGATGGATGCAGACCTGTATTCTGCAACTCTTTATACTCTCACATCATTAGCACCTTTTCTGAAAACGGGTGATATTATCTTCTTTGATGAATTCGCCGTGCCCACACATGAGTTTAAAGCCTTTCATGATTTTCTGCAGTCTTACTATGCTAACCTGAAACTCATTGCGGCCGCTAACAATTACTATTTTACTGCTTTTAAAGTGGTTTAATAATTCTCTTGCAGGCGGTGATCATTTCCAATCTTTTAACAGCTTTTGCATATCATCAGGTCATGCGTTTTATATCGTTTGCAAATAATGTACAGCACTTTTGACTTCTCATTTAGCTATTCTACATTTTAACTAATACAGGCACCTACCTCAAAAGGAACTGAGCCAAACGGATGACGGTGAGTTTCACAGGCACCCCTCAGAAAGCTTTCAGCACTAGCTTGTAAATGTTTATCATCTGAAGACCGGTTAAGAAGAAAGCCTTTACATCACATTCTCTCCCAAGGGATATTAGGGCGACCGTCTTATTTTAATGCCTGTTAATATTAAATCAAAAAAAGAAACTATGCAAAAGAAACAAATTACCAAACAACTACTGCTCCTCCCCGAGTTTCAAAAATTTATCACCGCTTCATTCACTGGCAGGCGGCTCATGCCCTCTGGTAAGAAAATAAGAAACGGAACCCTCCAACAGTACAAATATGCTTATTTGCTGGTGGAACAATTTGAAGCCCGGCAAAAAGAAACTTTGCGTATTCAGCTTTTGAAACATAATTCTCTCCGTTTTATACAGAAAGAAAAAAATTATTGGGAAAGGTTTTACAGGCATTTTTCCAGCTTTCTTTACAAAGACAAAGGTTATCTGGATCGCTATGTTAATGGTGTATTTAAAATTATTAAAGCACTTTTTAATTACATTGCTACTGAAAAAATGCTGCCCATTGGGGAGTTTCACAAAAAATTCAGGGTACCCGAAGATTCTTTCACACCAGTCGTATTATCTCCCCAGCAGTTAAGGCTATTAATTATCAATAAAGAATTTGAAGACTCCCTTTCAACATCATTACAAAGAACCAAAGATATTTTTGTGTTTGGCTGTACCGTTGGCCTTCGGCATTGGGATCTGATGCAACTTAAAAAAATTAACATTCAGGATGCCCCGGAAGGAATGAGTATTGTTTTGCATACCCAAAAAACAGGTGCAGAAGTAAGAATACCATTGCCAGGTTACGCCATTGATATTATAGAAAAGTATAAAAAGAAAACAGGTCGTTATGTACTGCCCCGTTTATCAGGGGGTAATCTCAACTTTCAGATAAAATTGCTTATGAAAATGGCTGGCTGGGATTATTATTTGCCTAAAATCAGGCACCGGCAGGGCATCGCAGTAGAAGTAAAAACTAAATATGGCGAAACCTGCAGGTTTTACGATCACATCACCATACATACAATGCGGCGGACAGCCATCACTACCCTCTTGCTGATGGGAGTAGATGAAATTTCTGTAAGAAGGATTTCTGGTCATGCACCCGGTAGCAGAGAATTTTTCCGGTATGTGGTAGTCGTGCAGGATTATCTGAATGCCAAAGTGCGGAAAGCACACCAAAAACTTTTGGAGGGTGATGAAATTTAAAAGTAAAAAATGAAAAGTGCTACAGAAATCATGTAAAAATGAGCAATAAAAGCTAAATTTAGCAAGTTCTTCGTTTGCTAAAAGGTAGGCTGCGACTATACAACATTCAAAATCGCTATTACGCATACGGACTTCGTATCGCTACTTTAAGCAGTAAGAAGTTGGGGGATAGCTATGAAGGAACATTAAAGAACGGCTACCTTTATAATGGTAAAGAGCTCTTTGATGATGCTGATTTAAATTGGTATGACTACGGGTTTAGAAATTATGACCCGCAGATTGGCCGCTTTCCTCAGTTAGACCCACTTACAGATGAA
>JANNCC010000003.1:0-5927 GCA_031386125.1 Chitinophagaceae bacterium | reverse complement strand
AATAAAAATCAACATGAAAAAGTTATTGTTTACTCTCGCTGCGGGAAGTTTTTTATTTTTTGCTTCCTGTGGTAGTAAAAAAGAAGAAGGCGGTGGTATGTCTGAAAAAGCAAAAAAAAATATGGCGGCAAACGATGCCATTATGAAAATGTTTGAAACTGGAGATTTGAGTAAAATCGGCGATTACATTGCAACTGATGCCGTTGACCATGCAGGCCCTAAAGGCGATATAAAAGGTCTTGACAGCATCAAGGCCTATTTTGCTCAAATGGGAGAAATGATGACTAATATGAAAAATGATATTATAAGAACTTTAGCAGATGATGAGTATGTTATGTGCTGGGTGAAAGGCAGCGGAACAGCAAAAGTTGATTTGCCTGAATGGGGTATGAAAGCCGGCCAATCGCATACTGGCAATTCAGTAGAAGTTTCGAAATTTAAAGACGGGAAAGTAACAGATCATTGGACTTTTGCTGATGCGAATGAAATGATGCAAATGATGGCACCACCACCACTTATAGACAATAAAAGTAAAGCTGAGAATGAAAAACCAGAAAAAGATTCAGCAAGTAAGTAATAAAAAATAATAATTAGATTAAACACCGGGTTTTGAAAAGAATCCGGTGTTTTATTTACTAACTGCTACCACATATACCGGGTCTTGCCGGCAGGTAGTATTGGCCTTGCATAAATTGGTTAAGCTAAGACTTACAGTTGTGGTTTGTGCTTCTGCAATAATTTCCTGCCAGGTGGGTGTGCTGGTTTGAAATTTACTCAGGTACTTTTCCATGGAAGTAATAAGGTTGGAAGTAAAGTAGCCTCCAACATCTGTGTTGCCATATGCATACTGCCCTTTTTTAGCTGCTGTGGCGATAATGGTACCTCTCGATTTCATAAACAGGTCGTAGCAATAAGACTTTTCCCAACTCATCAATGACTTGGTGGTTAAGGCAAAATTCTTTCCCTCCGGTTTTAATAATCCCAGGCTGGAATTACAGCAATCGGTAAAAACGAGATTCAACCGGGCATTCTTTGCTTTTATTTTGGTAAAAACTTCTGAGGCGTTGAGAGTGGCAACAAGTATGTCATCAAAGCGGCTTTGCCGCAGATCAAACTGCGGATAGGCTTCTGCCGCATTTCTGTCGTTGCTATACCCATGACCGGAATAGTAGAAAATAACAATATCATCAGTTCCCGGTTTTAGATTATTTAATGCCGTCTCCACATTTAGTTTTCCAAATTTAGCTCCGCTAACTTCCACATAATTAAGTGGCAGGCCAAGGAAGATGGCTACATCTTTTATCTGGCTGGTAATATTCACTACATCTTTCTGTACGCTGTAACCAATGCGTGGGTCGTTGGTGTTGGCTACTAAAATAAAATGAATTTTTGCAGGTGTAGTGGCGGTTGTCTTTATCGGGTCTGTTTTACCGGGGTCGGTTGCAACCGGTTTTGTAGTTACAGGATTTGTGGTAGTTGGTTTAAACAGATTGGTATAAAATGATTCCGTTTCCAAAAAATAGTTTTTTACAAAGGCCCTGGTAAGGTCGGCGGTGTTCATCACTTTCACGTTAAGTATTTTGCCATATTCAAACGTTCCGTCTTCATTAAGCGAAGTAACGCCCCAGGGTTTAAAATTTTTATCGGTGCTTTCTTTTTTAAACCAAAGAATGTCCGGATTGTAAGCTTCCTGCTTTACCTTGATACCGTTTTTGATATACTTCGGATTTTCGCCTTTGAACTGTAGTGTGAGGTGTGGGAGTCCGTCAATCTTTGACCGGCCTTCTACTTCATTAAACTTCATGTCCACCACATACGTTTCGGTGTTTGCTTTATCGGAATATTTTACCCGCATGAAACCGGTGCCGTTGCCATACCGCACCAGCATGGCGGTGTATTTGGGATATTCCGCCAGGTTCTTAAATTCATAGCTTATCTCATAGATGGTCAATGCAAAGCCTTCGATACTAAAAAGAAGGACGGCGGCGCACAGGAAAAGCTTTTTCAACAATTTCATAAGTCTGGGTTTAACGATAAAAGCAGATACGAGTATAAATTTAAAATATTAAAGTTACATATTGTGGTTTAAGTGCGGAGAAGCCTGTTCTTTCTTCATTCAACCCCTGAAAAACGGTTTTTTACCAGTTTCATTTTGAAACTAACAGGGTCTTCAAAAGAAGGCTTTATTTTATTTTTACTGGCTGAGCCAAACCAATCAGTTGATTTCAATCTTCATCTTATAAAGGACAAAAACTTATTACAGGTCAATTTTATCATTAAAAAATATTTGTTTAAGATATTGCTATACTAAGGCGCATTAAATTACACTTGTAAACAATTATTTAATTTCGAATAAGATTTGAGCATGAGGTCCCGCTGTTTGCGGGACTTTGTTGCTTTAGGTCGTTTGCAAAAAGAGAATCTCCACAGACTATGCGAAGGCATCGTTTTTTTTAAAATATTCCTAATTACAGAAATAAGGGTCAGCCGGGTTACCATTATTCTGCGGATAACAGAAATGCAGTTTCCCGGAGGTAACTCCTGTAATGAAAAGATTCACCTTATCTCCTTTCTTGCTTTCAGGAGCTTTGCCGTTCAATCCTCCTTTAGCTGGTATGTTATAAAGGGTGATCGTTTCTGTTTTGACGATTTTTTTATCATTCTTTTTCGTGTACTCAATCCTTACAGTCACTTTGTCCAGCATTGCATCTGTGCCATTATAAACTGGTACATCAAAAGCTTTAATACCATCTCCTTTGGTTTGATAACTAAGATTACCGAATGAGATATACTTAGCCCAGTGGTTTCTCATTTCCATTTGCCGGGCAGCGGCGGCGGCCTGTGCAGCTTCCAGTTTCTTTTTATCATCGGCTGCTTTTTTGAGTGCCAGTTGTTTTTTCTTTTCGTCTTCTGCTTTTTTTGCTGCTGTTTTTTGTGCAGCAGTTTGTGGCGCAGTGGTAGTGGTGGTGGTGGTGGTGGTTGTAATGGTTGGTGTTGTTGTCGCCGGCAGTGTTGGGGTGACAGCAGCTGTATCAGCCGTGGTTGTAGTTACCGTTGTTGCCGCTGTGTCTGCTGTTGATGATTGTGATTCTGATAAAGAAGTTGTTGCGGTGCTGTCGTTAATGACCTCTGTTTGTGCAGTGTTGCCAGCTGCTCCTTTGTTTTTTTCCATATCCTGGTACACAAAATACCCTGCTGCGCCAAGTACCAGTACTGTAGCTACCCATGATATCCATTTGGTATTCTTTTTTGCTGCTGGCTTAGCAGCAATTGCTGTAGCTGTGGCAGAAGTTGTGGCTGCTGTAGTTGTAACTACTGGCTCTGCTGAGACTGGTGTTACCGGGATTACTTCCTGAAAAGAAGGCGGGGGCTCGGGGGATGTGAAAGGCGGTGGTACATGAATGAAGAGGGCTTTTAATTCATCGAGTTTACCGGCAGTTGTCCATTCGGGCAGGCCATCATACCAAACGGGTGTTTCGGCGGTGATGTTTTTGGATTTTAATTCTTCCAGATCGAATGGCCCCTGCTGTGATGTGCCATCATTGAGATAATACTTTTTCATGTGTGTGGTTTAATGGTTACAAGAAATGATGCGAAAAATAAGTGGTAATAAATAGGGGCAGGAAGGAGTTAATAAAGCTAACCCGTTTGAAGGAATGACCCAAATTGTATTAAGCTGGCAGTGCCTCAGTTTTTAGCCACAAAGACACGAAGGCACTAAGAAACACCAGGAACTTAGATTGTACAACCGAGTGTCTTTGTGCCTCCGTGGTTCAAAAAAATAAAACCAGAAGGCTACCTTAAGTTGTGTGGTAAAGCTCTGGTTTTGCTGAGACAGATTATTAAACTGGTGATTTGCTTACTGAATGTTTACTTGTGAGTAATAGTTTCCCTGATATGGCATCCGGATACGGGTGAGGAGTTATGAAATAGCTTATTTATAATACCTAAAAATTGACCGGGTGTATTAATTTTCTTGTTTTTGATGGATAGGTTGACAGTTTTGTATGGTTTTTGGGAGCTTTTACTGACGTTTATTTTAGAATAGTTAACGATTATTTTACTGCAGATATCTATTCTTTTAAAGTAAGTAGCTAATATTTTAATGCTACTACCTATTACTTTGTTGTAAATACCCTTTCTTTTGATGCAGATAACTATTATTTTTGTGTAAGTATCTATTCTTTTGTTGCAGATACCGTTTCTTTTGGTGCAGATGGCTTTACGGGTGCAGCATGCATTAATTATTGTGATGTAAGTGCTCATTTTTTTGATGTAAACAGGCTTTCTGACGGTGTAAGTGGCCGTTTTTAAATAGTAACCTCCTTAAAATCTATTAGTTATGCTTGAACTGAACATTTCGAACCTTTTAAAGACCCGTGGTGTGGAGAATGCGAGCCGGTACCTGGTACAAAAGGGTATGAAGTACCACACGGTGAACCGCCTGCTAACCGGAAAAGTGGATAGCATGAGCTATGCTACACTGGAGCAGCTTTGTTTTTTATGTAATTGCAGCCCTGATGACCTGTTTGTATGGCGGAAAAGTGATGGTGCGGAGGTGGCGGCAGACCACCCGCTACATAAACTGAAACCGAAGGAGGCTGTGGCGAACCCGGTGGAACGGATTAAAAAATTATCGCTGAGTAAGCTGGAGAAGCTGAAGGAGTTTATGGATGGATTGGAGAAAGAGTGAATGGTGGTGGCTGGTTTTCTTTCTTTTTGAAATAGCTGGTACAAAATCCTTTTGAAAATCAATTAAATTCGATGCCAGCAGTTGCGGCAATACAACTGTTATAGGCAACCGTTGGGGACAGTGCTAACTTTGACCGACAGTGCTAAAACGAACAGACAAAAAAATATACCTTTATGACAATGACAGAAATAATTCAGCAACTAAGGGACACTCAAAACAGAAGTGATTCACCAAATGACTATGAAGTTGCTTTGACTTCTGCATTTGACTTTTTAGGATTTCAAGCAAAGACAATTGGCGGCAAAGGCGATACGGATGTTTTGCTAACTGCAAACATTGGACGAGAGAGTTATAAAGTTGATGTTGATGGTAAAACAAGTAAGACGGATAAAATATCTGATGCTCAAATTGACTGGCTCTCACTTAAAGACCATAAGGCAAAGAACAATTCAAAGTATGTTGTTGTTGTTGGACCTGGCTTCGCTGGCGGTAACCTTGAAAAAAGAGCCAACGAACACGGAGTATGTTTATTGACAACTGAAGAATTGGTCAGCTTATTAGAGGCACATTCAAAATATCCGTTTACACTTTTAGAAATCAAAGACCTCTTTGCAGAGGCAGGTTATTTAACGGAACAAGTTAAAGACCTTCTAAGTCAAAATCAAACGAGGCGACATTTCCTTGAGAAGTTCAAAACCATTCTTGAAGAAATGGAAACATTACAAAACAACCGACTTGGATATTTTACCTATGAGAGTTTAGCGAGTAGAGAAAAAATTCTTGACCTTGAAATAGAACACGAAGACATTGAAAGTATTATTCAGCTTCTGAAAATTCCATTCATCAATGCAATATTTCAAATTGACGCAAACAAATTTGTTTTCACTTTGAACAAAAAAGATTTAGCAAATACTTTCTTTCAAATATCTCAAATCATTAGCGACAAGAAAATCATTGCGACTATTCCAAGTGGCAATGAAGAAGTTTCGTTGCCTTCCAAACCAGAAGAAACTTCAAGCACAGATGACTCTGACATTGGAACCAAATATTATGAATGGCATAAGGAAGGTAACTCAATAATTGCAATTGCAAGGCAAGAACAACCATACCAACATTATTGTCCGATTGAACATTTCAAAACAATCTTATCTAAAATTACAGTTGCTCTCCAAAACCAAAATGTAATTAACAACGACACCATCTACCAATTGTTAGACGGTCAGGAATTGTCAAC
>JANNCC010000394.1:0-1693 GCA_031386125.1 Chitinophagaceae bacterium | reverse complement strand
TCATAAAAAAAGCCGCCCCACAAATGGGGCAGCTTACTATTTAACTCAAAATACTGCTGTACTAATTGATGGTAACCGTTTGGGTATTTTCATTTAATGTGATGGTGTAAGTGCCGGCCACCGTTGGTGTCTTAAAGTTGGAGCCGCCTTCCCATTTAATAGGGCGTGAAGTTCCCAATGTTTGTACGCCTCCGCTGTTGTCTTCATAATCGAAAGCGCCCCATGCATTGCCAGCCAGGAATTTAATATCCTTGTTGGCTCTTAACACAAGCGTTTTTGTCCATACACCATTGCCTGAGTAAGTCATTTGTGGCGATGTTGGCGGATCCCAGTCATTTACACCAGCCTGGTTAATACCATCACCCACCACCCTCATTTCGGTAGCAGGGCTGGTAAAGTATTTTATGTTATCCCTGTCACGGCCATCCCAGATAACCCTGTAGCGGCCTGCTACACCGTAGTCACTCATGTTAGCACCATTTACCTCCAGTGTACTACCATTACCAGCAGGCGTACCATAACTTCTGGTTTCACTCACTGTCTGGCTTCCGTTATCCCATGCATTATTATCTATCAGTTTCCATCCGCCAGAAGTAAAATTAGTAAGCCCTACAAAGAGGTTGGTACCTGAATTGCCCAATGCGTAAGTTGGAAACACACCGGGAGGATTCCATCCTGCACCTGTGGCGCCGCCTACAAAACCCATCCTGCCTGCACTGATATCATACTTTAAAGTAGTGATGTTAACTGAAATTCTGTAAAACCCGGCCGTTGCAACCGTAAGGTTTCCGCCACTGGCAGATAAATTGCCGGCAGCACCACCATAATTTATAGCCCAGTCTCTGCCCACAGTTATTTTAAACTGTGCACCAGCTGGCATGTAAATGTAGATGTAGTACATGCTGTTAAATACATTAGAACGAAGGTCCCTGATTAGTTCAGGAGCTGTTGGAGGATCCCAGTTATTGCCATTTCCTGTAGCTGCCTGGTAATCGCCGGGCAGGTACACTCTTAAAATTGGCACATAGCTTTGTATGGTTACAAATACAATATTTGAATAAGCAATGGCACCCAATGCTGTTACTGCTTTTATCCTGTACTCCACTTTTCCTGTGTTGCCACCGGGGATGCCAGAAGTTAATGCAGTGTTGTTCATTTCGCCCTGCGTTAATGCCTTGCTGTACAAAGAAGCGCCCACAGCAATTTCCTGCGGAGCTACAAAGTTTTTACCAGCAGAATCATATTGAAGTGTATAAGTGACTACACCGGGGTATGCTATAAAAGAAGATGACCATGAAAAAGTATTGGATAACAATCCGGCATTAGCCAAGGTGCAGGTAACAGAAGTATTTGCTGTTACTAATACTGAAGGATCGGCAAAAGGAGTAACACCTACCTTCACCACATTCGACATGTACCTTTCGTTATTATTGCCATAAGAAGATATCAGCCTCACATCTACCGACTGTGCAACGCCCAGTTTAAAACCTAAGTTTAACAGGATTGCATTCAGTTCTCTTCCGGTAAAAGAAGTATTTAATGTACCTACAATTGTTCTTGAATTGGCTTTGGTAAAATTTTTACCAGTTGAATCAATTTCAATTATGTACTTGGTTGTGGAAGAATCATTGGAATACTTTGGATTGGTCCATGAAAAAGTAACAACCGTTCTGCTGCTGTCGGCAAGAACCGG
>JANNCC010000390.1:0-1617 GCA_031386125.1 Chitinophagaceae bacterium | reverse complement strand
GTGGATGTGTTTTCTTTTATGTCTAACCAGGCATCGCTGGCACAATTAAAAAATAGTGCAGCCGTATAATTAGTAAGTTCACTCAATAAAAATCTTCTTTCGCCATACACACCGGCTGCACTATTTTTTAATTGTGCCAGCGATGCCTGGTTAGACATAAAAGAAAACACATCCACCTGATTTAAACTGTAAGCACCAAGCCCAGTATAGCTGGCTGCAACCGGGCGGCGCAGCGTTTGTGCCTGTAAAAAATTTGCAGTCAGCACAAGAGCCGATATTAAAATAAATTGTCGTATCAAGCAGTCAGAATTTATACGAAAGTTACATGGATGGTGCTGGTTTAAAAAATAAAGATTGGTACTTAACAGACATATTAAAGCAGAAAACCTTTGCCCTTGTCAGACGGAGACCGTCAGACAAGTAGTACATTTGCGCCATGCAAATTTTAGATGGGAAAAAAGCCGCCCAGGCAATAAAAGATGAATTGAAAATTGATGTAGCTGCATTAGCAGTTGCCGGTAAAAAAATTCCTCACCTTGCTGCTATATTGGTTGGCAGTAATGGCGCCAGTGAAACATATGTGGCCGCAAAAGTAAAAGCCTGTGAAGAAGTAGGATTCAAATCAACATTGATACGATTTGAAGCGGATGTTTTTGAAATGAAGTTGCTGAATGCCATTAACGATTTAAATACGAATCCGGATATAGATGGAATTTTGGTACAGCTTCCTTTACCAAAACATATATCCGATGAAAAAGTTATTAATGCGATAGATGCAGATAAAGATGTGGACGGGTTTCATCCGGAGAATGTGGGGAAAATGTTGCAGGGGTTGCCAACTTTTGTTCCTGCTACGCCACATGGAATAATGCTTTTGCTGGAGCATTACAAAATTGAAACAAAAGGCAAACATGCAGTGGTAGTTGGCCGCAGCAATATTGTGGGCAGACCGATGAGTGTTTTATTAAGCAGCAATACAAATCCGGGTAATTGCACTGTTACTATTTGTCATTCGCATACAAGTAATATTAAAGATTTTTGTTTGCAGGCTGATATAATTGTTGCTGCGCTGGGTAAACCAGAATTTATTACTGCTGATATGGTAAAAGAAGGTGCTGTCATTATTGATGTAGGCATTACCAGAACAGAAGATGCGACGAAGAAAAGCGGATTCAAATTGAAAGGTGATGTTGCATTTGAAACAGTGGCTCCAAAATGCGCCTGGATAACACCAGTGCCCGGCGGTGTGGGGCCAATGACGATTGCTGCGTTGATGAAGAATACGTATCGTTCCTGTATGCAAAAGAATTAAACCCCAATCCCTTCCTTCGATAAACTCTGGAGGGCTTACTATTTCTGTTATGAAAGAATCTTTACAGCATATTACTATTTCGTTACCTGTAATGGAACATTTTTATACATTACAAGGAGAAGGCTATCACCAGGGCAGGGCGGCTTATTTTATCCGCCTGGGTGGTTGCGATGTGGGCTGTGTGTGGTGCGATGTAAAAGATAGCTGGGATGCTGACAAACATCCGAAATATTCAATAGAGCATCTTATTGCAGCAATAAAAAAAACTTATGCTGAAATTGTTGTTATTACAGGTGGGGAACCGC
>JANNCC010000334.1:0-3261 GCA_031386125.1 Chitinophagaceae bacterium | reverse complement strand
GACTGCACAGATGAGCCTTATACAATTATAAGACAGGGGTTGGGGGTGTGGGAGGAGAATTGAAATTTCTTTATGCTTTGTTTGGCTTTATGGGGGGCCTCGGTTTTCTTTGGCAACCACTATTGTTTATGTGGGCTGTTTTTGCAGTTGCTATTTCAATTATTGTTATTCAGGCGATTATAAGTGCATCAAAGAATTCTTCGCTGTCTAAAAAACAAAAACGAAACTGGAAATACCAGGCACTTATTATCACTTTACATATTGTTCAACCCATTGCGAGGTTAACCGGAAGAATGCAGAATGGATTAACACCATGGAGAAAACGGGGCATAAGGGCGGATGTAAAGAAAATGCAACTCGGTACTTCTCGTACTTTATTTTATTGGAATGAAGCGGCGTGGAAAGCAACTGATGCCTGGTTGGAAGACTTAGAACAGACATTGATAAATATGAAGGTGCGGGTAAAACGTGGTGGCGACTTTGACAACTGGGACATCAAAGCAGCAGCTGGTTTGTTTGCCCAGGCAAAAGGAATTATTACCGTGGAGGAGCATGGAGCAAATAAGCAGTATGTTAAGTTCAGGTATAGTATGAGCTATTCCGTATTGGGTATATTGCTGATTCTTTTTTTGTCGGCTATCAGCATTGCAGCAGCAGTATATGCACAATGGATTGTAATGACGGCCATCGGCATTATAGTTTTTGCAATTGCAGCGGAATATATCCGCGACTCTATTACTGTGGTTTCATGCCTGCATGAAAGCTTCTCAACGTTTGCAACCAAGGTTGAGAAAGAAACCAAATTGAATATTGTTTATACTAATAAGGAATTGGAAGCAGATGATCTGGTAACTGCCGGTGAAAAGTTTTCTGCAGAAGATGAAGAGCTTCGGCAATTGAAAAGCGACTTTAAAAAAAGTGAGTGGTAATGAGCAGCGATTTAAACACAAGGCACTATTCTACAAGAAATCTTATAAGGAGAATTGCTGAATATAATAAACCTTTCTGGCCACAGATTACACTATTGTTTTTTTTAAATCTTTTAGCCACTCCTATTGCCTTATTGAAACCTTATGCATTAAAGCTTCTTATTGATAGCGGTTTTGGTTCGCAGAAAGTGCCCGGTTTTATAGCTATGTTCTTCCCTGCCGGATTTCATTTCAATTTTACTGCAGTAGCTATTACTGCCGCAGGACTTGTAGTTGTTATAGCATTACTTGATAACATCAATATTTATATTAACTGGATGATGTCAACTTCTGTGGGTGAAAAAATAGTTCTCAACTTCAGAACTATTCTCTTCAATCATATTCAACGATTATCACTTGCATACCATGATACAAAAGGAACATCAGATTCTATTTATCGTATTCAATGGGATACCATGAACATAAGATCATTGCTGTTGGTTCAGCTGCCACCATTAGTTTCATCATTTATTACCCTGTTTTCCATGCTGGTTGTAATGTTTATCATTAACTGGCAATTTGCGGCAATTTCTTTATGCCTGTTACCCCCTTTATACTTTTTAAGTAAAGCCTCCAACAAAAGACTGATTCAAGACTGGTATAAAGTAAAAGATGCTGAAAGCATAGCAATGTCTGTGTTGCATGAAGTACTCTCATCACTAAGAATAGTTAAAGCCTTTGGACAGGAACAGAACGAAAACGACCGATTTTTTGACAAATCAAATGAAGCAGTCAAAGGGAACATTAAGCTGGCTGGTACTGCAGCAGCTTTTTCCTTTGTAGTCGGAATGTTGTTGGCCGTGGGAACCGCGTTGTTTATTTATATGGGAGCTTCTTTTGTTAAATCGGGTCAAATGACATTGGGGGATTTAATATTGATCATAGCATACTTAAGCCAGATATTCGGCCCATTGCAAAGCATTGTGAAAAACTTAAATGATATTCAATCATCTGTTGCAGGTATTGATCGGGCTTTTTCTGTTTTGGACGAAGCAAAAGAAGTAAAAGAAAATCCATTTGCCATACAATTATCAAGAGCTAAAGGATCTTTTCAATTTAATCAAGTATCATTTGCATACCCCGAAGGCAAGAAGGTGCTGGAGAAAATTACTTTCCAGATTAATACAGGAGATCGGGTAGGCATTATGGGTTCTACCGGTGCCGGCAAATCAACGTTGGTAAGCTTGCTGATGCGTTTTTATGACCCTACCGAAGGTCTAATTAGTATTGATGGTAGCGATATAAGGAATTATAAGTTATCAGATTATCGTAAGCAATTCAGCATGGTATTGCAGGAACCGGTGTTGTTTTCTACCAGTATTAAAGAGAATATTCGTTATGGTCGCCCTGAAGCAACAGAAAAAGAAATTATTGATGCTTCAATAGCGGCCAATGCACATGATTTTATAATGAACAACGAAGGTGGGTACAACGCATTAGCAGGTGAGCGTGGTATGCAATTATCTGGCGGAGAACGTCAGCGCATATCTATTGCACGGGCTTTCATTAAGAATGCGCCTGTATTAATTCTTGATGAACCAACCAGTTCTCTCGACATCAAAACAGAGGCCCAGATAATGGAAGCAATGGAAAGGTTGATGGTAGGCAGAACAACTTTTATGATTACGCACCGGTTAGACACACTCAACTCCTGCAACCTTATCCTTCACCTTGAAAATGGAATGATATCAGAAGTGGTACGTGATCAGGATATAGAATTTCTGATCAGGAAGAAAAAATCTTTTTTAAATCAATAAGAAATATGTTACAGTTTAAATTATAACCGGCTTATATGCAGCTATAATTTTAGTAACTATACCTCGGATGAAAAAACTAAACATAGTTGTCGTAGGTACGTTGGCATCTGATCCGTATGCAGGTATGGCGTGGATGCATATGCAGATGGTCGTCGGGCTATTGCGTCTGGGGCACCATGTTTATTATTTTGAAACTACTTCCACATGGCCGTATAATCCAGAGCTTGGAATGAGGGTTAATAATTCCGATTACGCTATACCTTATTTAAAGTCTGTTGTCAATCGGTTTGGCATTGCAGACAGATGGGCATACAGGTGTAGCTTTTCTGAAGACAAACAGTGGTTTGGTCTTAATAAGAATAAAGCTGAAGACATGTTGGCGAATGCTGATCTTGTATTCAATATTTCGGCCGCAACACGTTTTTTACAAGAGGAATTAAAAGTTGGAAGATTAGTGTATTTTGGTACTGATCCTGTATATCATGAGATAAAGTATGCACAGGGAGATGTGAAAGTAAAAGACCTTGTAGATGAAC
>JANNCC010000306.1:0-2224 GCA_031386125.1 Chitinophagaceae bacterium | reverse complement strand
CAGCAGGAACAATTAAAAAATCCTAAAAACGAATTTCACCTGGAAAAAATAGCAGGGGAGAAGTGGAATCTTTATCAATATGCTTTATCACCTCTCTTTATTCATGAAAAATTTGAACGGCAACCGGGGGAGCCTGTACATACTACCTGGACCTACCAGCAAGCTGCAAAAGAGCAGGCCTTGCAATTCCGGTTAACTATTACGGGAAAATTGGGTGATATACGTGGTATTAAAATTCAATTTGATAATTATGCAGAAATTAATTTACCGCTTGAATTAAAGGCCGGTGAAAGTATGGTATGTGATGGTACGCAGGATCTTATTTTATACAATGAAAGCGGAAAGCCAAAAGGAACTTATCATTTGACTGATCTTCCTCCGCTTAGTTCGCCGGCAACACATACTGTCATTTTTGATTGTATTTTTAATGAAGGTGAAACTCCTAAAGTGGAAATGCAATTCAGGGCTTTGGGAAAAATGGAATTGGTGGAAGCAAAAAAATAGAACCTCCATTTTGTTTATTTTTTACGTAAGTCGGGTTTATATTTTTCTATTTAGTACAATTTTAAAAAATTCAGTTCGTTAGATTTCATGATGAATTACAATTCTCTTTCAAATCCATTGTGCGGATCATTGCTCCAAAAATTCCTGTTAGCTTTCATTTTCTTTGCCTTGTTTCAATTCTTTGCTTTATTTAGTAATGCGCAACTTTATCAGAAAGAACCTAAGACGGAACTTGCCTGGGGTATAAAAGTTATAAGCAGGCAAATCCAGTATGCTAATAACAAACTTTATAAAACTGATCCATCCTCAATCTCACTTCAATCAGGTATCCGGTATGATGTGCCAATAAAAATTGGTCCTGAACGGTATATTGACCTCGTAGGCCAGGCAGGATTTCTTTTTTGCAAAGCAAAACAATTTGATACAATTTTCTTTGATCAGAATACTAATCTCATTATCCATCAATATTCCCGCAATCCTACCTACCTGCCTGTTTATTTTGGAGTTTATAATATGTCTGCTATTTCTTTCGGAGCAGAAGTGTTTTTCTGGAAAGGCCTTGGTGCAAGAGACATTTGGGGAATAAAGTTTCTTTCTTTGGGATATAATGCCAAACAATTTAGATTGGTTGCTGCAGGAGAACTTTATGCCCAGGTTAAAAATGGAAAGAATAATGGATTGTTATTTTCGTTTGACTTTTTTTGGAAACTAATCAGGGACAATAATTAAAAGGGAGTAAAGAACTAAAGCTTGGAACTGTCAATTTTTGATCTTTCAAAACATACTTTTTATCCATCCACCATCGACTGCCAGAGAAACACCTGTAATATAACTAGCCCGTTCACTTGCTAAAAATGTAACAGCAGCAGCAAACTCTTCCGGAGTGCCAAAACGTCCTACAGGGATCTCACTTTTTGCAGCCGAAAAGGAAGGGTTTTTTTCAATTAATTCTTTTAATCTTTCAGTTTCAGTATAACCCGGCATTACATTATTAACGGTGATATTATGAATAGCTAATTCATTGGAAAGGGTTTTTATTAAACCAACAACGGCAGCTCTTACGGAGTTGGATAGGATCAGGTTATTAACCGGTTGTTTTACAGCCATGGATGTAATGGAAATAATTCTTCCCCATTTTTGTTGTTTCATACCGGGTAAAAATCCATTCACCAAACCGATAACACTTGTCAGCAGGTTTTTGTAGGCATTATCCCAATCTTCCTGTTTTAGCTCTTCAAACTTTCCTGTTGGCGGGCCACCCGTATTAGTAACTAAAATATCAATGCTGTTGTATGCCTGTAGGGCTTTTTTGATGATCTGCTCTCTTTCAACGGCGATAGATAGATCGCCGGCAAGTGCAAGCACTTCTCCCTTACTTATTTTTTCTATTTCACTTTTTGTGTGTTCAAGATTTTCTTTATTACGTCCGCAAATAATTACGTTGGCACCTTCCATCGCCAGCTCCATTGCAACACTTTTTCCAAGTCCCTGGCTGGAAGCAGCTACAAAAGCTATTTTATTTTTTAGACCTAGTTCCATTTACATCGCTTTGCTGGCAATATTTTTTTATTTTCTTAAGTAATCATCCGTTTTATCCAACCAATCCTGACGGGGGGGTGCCCAGGTATCTATTTCTTCCACATCACCTATCATCAATGCTTCGTGCGGCAAATTGGAGGGAATTACTACCACATCTCCGGGATTTAAGTCCATGGTTTGT
>JANNCC010000290.1:0-2396 GCA_031386125.1 Chitinophagaceae bacterium | reverse complement strand
GCGGAACAACGAATAGAACGGTATATGGTTACAGCTGGACAGGCGGTAAGTTATAAAGTAGGTGAGTTAAAAATTATTGAACTGCGTGAAAGAGCAAAGAAGAAATTGGGGAATAAGTTTGATATAAAAGAATTCCATGATGAAGTGTTAAAAGATGGCTGTTTACCTTTAATTATTCTGGAAACAAAAATTAATAAGTGGATAGAAAGTAAAGCAGTTAAAAATTAATAAAAACATGCTTAATCAAATTTTTAAAATGAAAATAAGGCAAACAACACTCCTGTTTATTGTACTGATAAGTATCTTTTCTTCCGACCTTGCATCGGCACAGGAAATAGATATTTTATCAGGTGTAAAAATTAAGTTGCGTGATGGGGTTCAACTGAACGCCACCATTTACAAACCCCACGAACAAAAAGAATCATTGCCTGTCATTCTCCAATTAACTCCTTACATCAGCGATACCTATCATCCACGAGGAACTTATTTTGCAAAAAACGGATATGTCTATGCCATTGTAGATTCGAGAGGCAGAGGTAGCAGCGAAGGAGTTTTTGACCCACTGATGCAAGAAGCAAAAGATGGTTATGACTTAGTGGAATGGCTGGCAACTCAGCAATATTGCAATGGAAAAGTTACCATGTGGGGTGGCTCGTATAGTGGCTACGACCAATGGGCAACAGCCAAAGAATTACCACCCCATTTGAAAACGATTGTACCTGTTGCCTCTGTGAAACCAGGTATTGATTTTCCGATGCAGCATAATGTGAGTTACTCCTATGTTACGCAATGGCTTACCTACACCAACGGGAAAACAGGAAATGGCCTACTCTTTGATGACCAGCCATTTTGGAAAAGCAAGTTTGCAGAACGTTTTCAAAAGGATGTAGCTTTCAAGAGTTTGGATACCATCGTTGGCAATCCCAATGCAACCTTCCAAAAATGGGTAACACATCCCATGTACGATGACTATTTCAAAAGCATGTCGCCCACTCCTGTACAGTACGCCAAAATAGATATACCGATTTTAAGCATTACCGGCCATTACGATGATGACCAAACTGGTGCATTGACTTTTTACAAAGAGTTTATGCAATATGCCGCTGCTTCAGCAAAAAGCAATCATTACCTAATCATTGGCCCTTGGGATCATTCGGGCACAAGAACTCCCAGGAAAGATGTAGGCGGTTTAACTTTTGGTGATGCCTGTTTACTTGATATGAATACCCTGCATAAACAATGGTATGACTTTACGCTAAAAAGTGGCGCAAAACCTGAATTCTTAAAAGACAAAGTGGCTTATTTTATTTCCAACAAAAACACCTGGAAATATGCTTCTTCACTCGAAGAAATTGGGAAAGAAAAGCAACTTTTATTTCTAAATACGACAGATACCAGTTTAAATACGGTGTTCAATGCTGCGGTTTTACAATCAAGCATGCCCAAAAACAGTATCCCCGCTACATATACCTACGACCCTTTGGACCAACGGCACATATCCTTGAATTATGCGGTATTAGGCAATTCTGATTTGCTGCTGACTGACCAGAGATTGGCGCATGGAATGGACAAGGCTAGTGTAATTTATCATTCAAACAAATTTGAAAATGAAACCGAAGTTTCAGGCTTTTTTGAACTGAAAGCATATATAGAAACGGATGTAAAAGATGTGGATATAGAGGCCAGTGTATATGAAATAAAAGCTGACGGTTCAAGTGTATTATTAACCAGCCAAACTATGAGAGCCAGGTACAGAGATGATTTGGAAAAGAATACATTGCTGAAACCGGGAGACATCAATTTGTTTCATTTCAAGAATTTCACATTCATATCAAGAGTCATTGAAAAGGGAAGCCGTTTACGATTAATACTTTCTTCACCCAATTCAATTTACATTCAAAAGAATTATTGCAGTGGCGGTGTGGTAGCAAACGAAACGGCAAAAGATGCACACACAGCTCATATTAAAATTTATAATGACAGTAAATATCAAAGTGTATTACTAATACCTGTCGTTAAAAACTAAAAAATACAAACAGGCTATAAAAAACAGATGGTGAATTTGCGCCCCTTAGTATTTTCTCCATTCTTGTAATCAACAAATTGATAAAATGAAAATAATAAAAGCATTTTTGATTGCAATGGTATTGACAGGGAAATTATATGCACAGGGAAAACTAACAGCAAATCAGCAGGCCATACAGCATACAGTTATAAAACTATTTGATGCATTATCCAACCGGGATTCAATCGGACTGAAAGCTTATTGCACTGCAGATATTACACTGTACGAATATGGCCAGGTATGGAATATGGATACGCTTATTCTGAAGGCCGTTACAATGAACCAGTCAGCCGATTTTAAACGCACCAATAGTTTTGAGTTCATCAATACC
>JANNCC010000277.1:0-4922 GCA_031386125.1 Chitinophagaceae bacterium | reverse complement strand
GCATAAGTCTCATACAGAAAACTTCTTAACCGGAGGTTGGTTTCCATTAATGCCTGCGTATAATGCATGGCAGAGTCCGGTTTTTGTATATATAAAAAATACCGGCTATAATTATATTGTACTTGCCTTACCATATAATTATACATCGGGGAGTTCTTGTCGGGCAATGCCGCCTCAGCTTTTCTTATATATTTTATTTGTTCATCGGGATTGGCCAGATTTTCATATACAATACTAATATCAATGTACAAGGAACTTAATCTTCTTTTGTCATTGGTCTTTTGTGCCAGCGGAATGCCTTTGAAGAAAAATTCAAGCGACTTGCTGTAGTCTCCTGTATTAAATAAAAATAAATTTCCTACGAAATTATAACTGATAGCAAGTAATGAGTCGTTGTTTAACCGTTGCGCTATCTGCAGCATTTTTAAACAGGAAGCAGAATCTAAGTTGTTATTACCACTTGAAAAATATTCTTCACCTATTTTGCTATATAAGTCAAATCGTTCAATGGGATTAGTTGTAGCAGCTAAAGTATTATTTAAACTGTCGGTTTTGTTTTGGCTAAAGCCGCTTTGAATTAATGAAAAGTAGCAAACATACAGGAGTAGCTTTTTCATGATTCAGTTAAGTTAGTTCTTTTCCAACTCTTCAATCGTTTTCTTAGCACTCGCCAGTCGTATTTGTTTATTCTTCTCCACCAATTTATAGATGGCCCACTTTTCTAATTTATGATGCAAGGGAACTAATAAGGCTGCAATGCAAACCAATGCAAGCAACATCAACACAGGGGAGTGGTAAGTACTGCGTTCTAAAAATGGATGGAGTAGTAGATTTAAAAACTCAAATACCAGTAACAACGCCACTACGCCGAGAAACTGAATGAGTTTTGTGTTGGTGATATGGCGACGACTGAGTGCTAAAAACAAAATGACGAAAGTTAGTATTCCGAAAGCTATTAATGCGTATTGAATATTTTGTTTACGTTTTTGCGATTCTTTATTTGCTTTAATCCCATCTTCGTTTTCTTTTATTTGTTGACTAAAAGAAAGATTTTGGATTTGATTGCGTTGTTGTTCATTAAATACACTGTCGATGTAAGCATCTTTTACATCAGCATAAAAGTAAGAACTATCTTTTTGGCCAATAGCATAAAATGCTTTGCGAAGCAGTGCTGCAGCATTTATCATCCCCAATTTATTTTTAGACTCCTTTGCTTTATTAAAACCACTTAAAGCATATTCTTTAGATAAATTATATTGCCTGACATCAAACAGGTATTGCCCATAATCAGTTGTGGCTGTTACATAGGGCAAATAAATATTTTCAGCACCGCTAATGGCAATACACTTTTTATAGTAACTTTCTGCAAGGTCAATATCTCCTTTTGCTTTATATACAGTTGCAAAAATGTATAGCACTCTGGTATAACCGTAAGCATCTTTCTCTTTTATGGTTACTTCGTTTGCTAATTGTACATAACGCAAAGCTGAATCGGGTTGCCCTAAGCCTAAAAATATTTCAGCTAAATGTGAATATGTTCTATTAGTAGCTACTATACGGTTTAAAGACGCCCCATTCAAAAAGGGTTCTGATTTTTTTAAATAACGAAAAGCCTCTTTATAGTTTTTTAATTCCTTAAAACAAACACCCACTTCTTTGGAGGCAAGCCAAATATCAGTGGAGCTTTTGGCTTTTTCAGCAAGGGCTAAACTTTTCAATTCAAATTCTATTGCTTGTTTATAATCGCTGGTGTTGCTAAAATAAAGTCCTATATACAAATAGGCCTTGGCAAGTAAAGAATCCTGATGAGTGCCTGATGCTATTTTGAGTATTTGTTCGCTGACGTACTGCAAACTGTCTTGCTGACCAGTGTAACCATAGTCTTCCCCAATGCTACCCCAGGTAGCAACTTGCTCGGCTGGGGTTTTTGCTTGTTTTAATACTTTGTATAAGCTATCTCTTTTAAAATTTGAGTTTTGTGCAAATACAGTTTGTATACTTGCAATAAAACAAAAGAGAGTTATCATTTTTTTCATCAGGAAGTAATTTATTTCACCCGGTTATATTTCTTCAACACATCAATCATTAACCTATGCGGCAGTCCATAAGCTTTATTGCCATTGATCCCTTCCATTGTTTCAGCAGCCACCATGGCATTGATAATAGCTTCTTCCGTTGCCTGTATAGTGGCTTCAAATAAAGGATTGATCTCATCATTGGGTAATACATCAACTTTTGTAAAATCTTCTCTTTGAAATGCTTTTGGGCTGGCTGTGGAGAAAGCAATAAAAATATCTCCGGAGCCATTGGTACCCTGTCCTCCTACTTGTCCGATACCTAATGAAACCCGTTGAACAATTCTTTTTAACTGGTGGGGTAAAACCGGGGCATCCGTTGCAACAACAACGATTATAGAACCATCACCCGGTTGATAGGAAGGAGGGGCTTTGAATTCATTGTTTAATGTATCAATTAATTCTTTGCCAACCGGCACACCGGCAATGGTTAAATTTCTTTTTCTGCCAAAATTAGATTGTACGAACACACCCAATGTATAAGTGGAATCTTTGATTTTTATAATTCGAGATGAAGAACCTGAGCCGCCTTTAAATCCCAAACACATCATACCCGTACCACCGCCCACATTTCCTTCTTTAATGAAACCACTTTTTGCACTGTCTAATGCTTCGTAAGCATTTTCTTCTTTTACATGAAAGCCATAGATGTCATTTAAAAAACCATCGTAAGTTTCTGCAACAACAGGATATGTGTACCAAAAATCTTCTTTATACCAACCCGTTTTTACATACCATTTCAACACCGCATCTCTTACCACACCCACACTGTTGGTATTGGTTATCATAACCGGGCCTTCCAAAAATCCTGACTCAGTCACCCAGGTGGTGCCTGTCATTTCACCATTTCCATTTAAGGTGTACCAGTTTGCATAAACAGGATTATTATTTTTTCCTCTTGGTAAAATGGCAGTAACGCCTGTCCGCACCGGGCCTTTGCCTCTTATATTTTTTCCCGTTCCGGAAATGATGGTGCTATAACCAACTTCCACGCCTTTTACATCGGTGATGGCATTGAACTTTCCTGTTGTGCCATCAAATGGAATTCCTATGTCTCTAGCACGGGGTTTTTGGGCAAACAAACTAATGCAAAACAGAAAGGCAAGGCTGGTAGTTGTAATTTTCTTCATGGTAGTAAATATTTAGTTGCGTACGCCATTATTATATTTTTTCAAATGCTATTTTCACCCCATAGTTAATCAACCATACTTTTGTAATTTTTTTAGTGCCATCAATTTCAAATTCTATCTGGCGGTCGCTGCCATCGGTATAAAAAAACTTTGTGGCCGATTCCGGTTTCAGTTCAATCTTTTGTCCGTTGGGACTAACTCTAAAAAGTTTGTTTCCACTGCGTTCAATACTTATTTCATTGGTTGCTTTATATTTTCCAACAAACTGCTGCATGTTTACAGAATCCATGGTTATTTCTTTATGTTGATATGACATTACTGCCGGCTTGCCGTTCAATATATGTTGCAGTGCCAAGCTAATTGCCGGCGAAGGAGATGAATTGTTCGATAACACGATAAAGGTTTGGTCTTTATCAACATTTCTGGCCAGATAAGTCGTATAACCAGGCCATCCGCCGGAGTGTGAAATAACATAACCCAAATCTGTCTTTTCCATAAACACCCCAAAACCATAATACGATTTCTTTACCGTATCAATCATGGCCTGCTCTTTCAACATTTCTTTTTGTGTGGCTTCGCTAAGCAGGGTATGGCTTTTTAAAGACCTGTCCCATTTCAGTAAATCTGCAGTGGTTGAATTTACTACGCCATCGCCCTGTATGCCGTCTAAATAAATTACAAACTTTAAATCGGCTACACTGTCGGGCATTAAGTATTTTTTCAAACTGTCGTTATACTCAAACCCATAAGCATAATTGGCAATGGTATCTTTTAAAGAGCGGCGGGTATTGTAAATCCGGGTATGATTCATTTGCAATGGGTGAAAAATATTTTGTGCCAGAAACTCACTAAAAGATTGCCCCGAAACTTTTTCTACAATGGATGCAAGTATGGCATAAGCGGAATTGCTGTATATCCATTTTTTACCCGACGCAAATAAAACCGGTAGTTTCTCTTTGGCAAGAAAGGCGATCATGTCATTATTGAAAGCAATTTTAGTACGATCCCATTTTTTGTTCATGGCTTCTTCATAATCCGGCAGGCCCGATGTATGGGTAAGCATCTCGTAAATACTGATGCCGCTGTAAGGCAGCTCAGGAAAATAATGCCGCAACGAATCGGTAAGTTTTAATTTGCCTTTATCTTTTAATAATAAAATAGCAGTTGCTGTAAATTGTTTGCTTACCGATGCCAGTTCAAATACAGACGAATCATTCAGCATACGCTTTGTATCAAAATCGGCATAGCCATATGATTTTTGAAAAACTATTTTTCCATTTTCGGCCACCAGCACATTACCGTTAAATCGGTAATGGGTTGACTGGGCAGTAAGGTATTCATCTAACTGTATTGCTGTTTTATTGGTTTCAGTATTTGAGTTGCAGGCAAACAGCAGTAGCGTTGCAAATGCTAAGAAGGTAATTTTTTTCATGATTTTTATGTTGATTTGATTGTTGAACTGTATTGACATTGGGTTTTAACTTCGTTTAATAAGTGTTGAATGCAGGTGTTTTACCTTCCACTGTTTTTTTGCTTTAGCTAAAACTATTGTTTCCAGCCAAAGTAGCGTTACCTGTTTGCCGTCTTTTATTATTACTGATTGAAGACGATAAGTAACCCAGGCAGTTGTTTTATCTGCTGTGGTATTGATGAACTCAAAACTATTGGTGCGTTTAAAATCGGCTGACTGGTTCATTGTAACGGCCTTCAGAATAAG
>JANNCC010000253.1:0-2311 GCA_031386125.1 Chitinophagaceae bacterium | reverse complement strand
TTTCATGGCCACAGCACAAACTACAATGGAGTTTGATAAGGGTGTATATAAAAGCGTAAAAAATACAATTGATGCTACCGCCGTCCCTTCTGCCATAATTAAAGCTGTTGAAGCGGCAGCCCCTGCATTTATTGCAGCCTTAAATGAACCCGTTCCAACACTGAAAGTGCCACCACCATATCTCTATAAAATAATTGTTGACGGGTCTGATGTAAAGTTTGTCGGTGGTCAGGGAGATATTTCAATAAATGTAAATGTTCTTAAACAAAAGGAGGAATCAAAATGAAAAAAATAATATGCAATACTGTAGTTATAGTTGCTCTAATTTCTTTTAATATGAGTTGCTCGACAGTAAAAGTTTCCAAGGTACAATCTGGATCCGAACAAGGTATAAGATATTCACTGGGGAAACCATTTATACAAGTAACCCCAAGCCCCAGTGGAGATGGGTCATATAGTGTGGAACTGGTTTACCTACCTGATCAATCGCAAACTTATGCCATTCAAACCAGTGCATTCATGGCAAAAAATACGATGGAAGTAAATGTAGATGAAAGTGGTATTATAAAAAAAATTGATTGGAGTAAGGGAGGTGATGTACTAACACCTGCCTCTGTTGAAGCTCTTGGAAACATAGCCAAAGCAGAATTTGAGAGAAAGAAAACAGATGATGATGAGGTAACAGCAGAAGCAAAACTCAGAAAAAAAACCGCAGAAGATCTTTTTAATAGCCTTAACGATCAATTAGCGGTGAAAACCCTTGAATTAACGATTGCTCAAAAAGAAATTGAAACAATTAAGTTATTGTATACCGGAGCAGATTTAACATTAGAAATTAAAGAAAAAATAAGGCAGCTTGAAATCACGATAAAAAAACTGGAATTAGAAATCGAGACTCTCAATACTAAAATTAAGAAAGCAGATGCTGAAGTTAAGGAAGCCTCTAAAGCATTTAATGACCCTACTTCAAATGCCGCAGATAAGGCTTGGGGGCCCGTATTGTTTGAAATCAAAGACACTTATAACCCATTCAAAAAGAGAGAGGAACAAGTTGCGAATGGTGGAAAAGTTCAATTGATTTCTGTTGACTGGGGAGAGGGAAAAAAACAAATGGAATTTGAAAGTATTGGTGGATCTGCTCCGTCTGTTCCAGCAACAATTCCCGAAAAAGAGCCGGTGCTTACCTCGACGGGAAAAGTTACAATAGCTTTTGGGGATAATGGTTTGGCTGAGTACAAAGTAGCATTTGATAAAGAGATAGATGATCTTCTGAGGCCGCAATCAAGTATAAAAAAACAGAGCGGTGAAGAAATACCGTTTGCCACAATAACATGCCAGGTTGACAAGCATAAAAACTTGGAGTTTCAATTTGATAAGAATAAGATACTACCAGGTGAGTATACATTATTAATCCATTTTAATTATAAAAAGGGAGAAGGAAAAGAGGAAGGTGTAGTTAAAGTAGAAATAATACTAAAATAGCTCAAATGCTGGATGTTACATGTTATTGCGGAAGACTAAGACCTCAGTTAGACCTTTCATTCTCTCTATCGTTAGCCGGAAAAAGCATTAGTGAGTATTTCCGGTATGGATCAATGGATCAGAATGGAGTACCCGATATAAACTTACAAATTGACACTACCAGCAGATATAATAACTCCATAATTCCGGATGAAAGGCCTACCACTGCATTTTATTTACAAAATGCCCTAATGCGTTTAACGCAAAACCCGTTAAACACAAATAAAGTAAATAATATCGGGCTAATTCTGGCAGACCGATTTGAAAGCCGTCCCGGGGTTTTGGGCTTTATGTTTGACCTTGGTTTCAATCCTTCTGGAATAGATTCTGTGAATAGCATTTATACCGATGTCCCAAGAGAAGGATGCGCCATATTTTTAAATGCTATAAGACAAATCCGTCCGTCAGATGATGCTTTTTCAAAAGAAACTGTGTTTACTGCAATTCATGAATTGGGTCATGTATTTAATTTATGGCATCTGGAGAACCCAAAGACCTTTATGGCAACTAGTAACAATAGCACACCTTATCCTGAAACTGCATATTATTTTCATAAAAGCCATCGGGATTATCTTCATCAAGCATCTGTAAATTCACATGTTTGGCCAGGAGGTTCTCATTTTGATGAAAGAACTATTGCAGATCCTTCATTTAATAATCCGTTCACTGTTAAGAAAATAATATGCAGTTTCAGGATAAGGTGTGCTATTGTTACTAGTTGCCATAAAGGTCTTTGGGTTCTCCAGATGCCATAAATTAAATACATGACCCAATTCATGAATTGCAGTAA
>JANNCC010000231.1:0-3123 GCA_031386125.1 Chitinophagaceae bacterium | reverse complement strand
ACATAATGTAGTTTCGCAACGGTAAGAAAATTTAATTATCAAATTCTAAATATCCCCTTTGGGGGCTTGGGGTATGAAATACACACAAACATCTCTGGATAAATTAGAAGCCATCCCTGAGCAATGCGGTTATGTACTTCGCTATGAAAGAGGCACCTTTCAGAGCGGCTATTGCATCCTGGAAGAAAGAAAAGTGGTAGTGTTGAATAAGTTTTTGCAAACAGAGGGACGTATAAATACACTGATTGACCTGATACCTCAATTAGAAATTAATACAGAGATACTTACTGCCGAATCCAAAAAACTGCATTCAGAGATACTTTCAAAACTTGAAACTAAAGAACAATAGTTTAATAATTCCCCGCTTCACTGATATAGTTACAAGGGTTCAACTTTATACATCTTTGGTGAATCTATTTCGCTATGTATTTATTTCTTAAAAAAATAGTAAAGAAGATATTCCCGCAAAAGCTTGTTTTCAGGAGTGAACCATTTTTAAGAAAAGCATACTCATTTTTTTTCCGGGGAAATAAATATCACTGTACAGTATGTGAAGGTTCTTTTAGCCGCTTTATTAAATTACAAAATGGTGAATTGTTATGTGTCCGATGCGGAAGCTTGCCAAGAGACCGCCGGTTATGTGATTTGTTAGTAAAGGAAAATCTATTGCAGGGAAGAATGCTGGATTTTTCGCCATCAAGAGCATTATACAGAAAGTTTAAACAAACACCGGGGATAGAGTATTTTTCTTCTGATTTTGCTAACGAGTTTATTTCAGATTATCAATTTGATGTAACTGCTATTAAGCTTCAGGATAATTTTATTGACCTTATTATTTGTTATCATATATTGGAACATATTCCTGACGACAGAAAAGCAATAGCTGAATTGTTCAGAGTGTTGAAGCCTGGTGGAAATATGCTTTTGCAGACACCATTTCGGGAAGGAGAAATTTTTGAAGACTTCACTATTACAAAAGAGGATGAACGGATTAAGTATTTTGGGCAGCAGGATCATGTGAGGATATACAGTTTTGAAGGTATATCAGAACGGTTAAGTCTGGCTGGTTTTACGGTAAAGGTGCTTCAGTTTGATGAGCTGTTGTTGAATAGTTCAGGCTTTAATGAAAAGGAAATAGTCCTGCACTGTAAAAAATAATACCATTTACAACGCTTAGTTTTGTCTTGTGTCATATCCCCCAATCAAAATAACATTTCTTGGCACCGGCACCAGCAGCGGAGTACCGATGATTGGTTGTGACTGTGAAGTCTGCACTTCTACCAATAAAAAAGATAATCGTCTTCGTTCAAGTATTTTGGTGCAATCGGCTACAACAGCATTGGTGGTAGATACTGGTCCGGATTTTCGCTACCAGATGCTGCGGCAAAAAGTAAAACATTTAGATGCTGTTATATTCACCCATCCTCATAAAGATCACATGGCCGGGCTGGACGATGTGAAGGCATTTAATTTCCTTCATAAAAAGCCAATGAGTATCTATGCAGATTCATTAACCGAAGAAGCACTGCGGCGGGATTTTTATTATGCCTTTACGGATACAAAATACCCCGGAATACCAGAATTGAATTTGAATACTATTACCCTTGACCCTTTTGTTGTTGGCGATATTCCCATTACTCCTGTCCTGGTATGGCATTTAAAAATGCCGGTACTTGGCTTCAGGTTCGGCAAGTTTACCTACATCACTGATGCCAACAAGATTGATGAAACTGAGAGAGAGAAGATAAGAGGAACAGAAGTACTGGTGCTGAATGCACTTCGGAAAAAGAAACATATTTCTCATTTTACCCTTGATGAAGCTATCGGACTGGTCCAAGAGCTGAAAATACCGGCTGCTTATTTTACCCATATTTCTCACCAACTGGGCTGCCATGAACTTATTGAAGGCGAACTTCCCAACGGAATTCACCTGGCTTATGATGGGCTGGAACTAGAGTTCAAATAGGAGGGTATTTTTTAAAAAATTATTGCGCTAACACTTGTTAGTTCGTTAAAATTTCCTTTACCTTGCACCTGACTTTAATGATTGCTTGCTTGCTTTTCATGAAGGCTCAAGACTGTGCCACCCCTTAATTTGGAGTGGCACAGTTATTACAGAAATAACCAACGATTTTTTTTATGAATTTTCAATCCGCTGAGCTTACGCAACAGGTAGCTCAAACTACCAGAGATTTCGCCCAACAACATATCAAACCACATGTGATGGAGTGGGACGAAAGCCAGGAATTTCCCGTGCATATTTTTAAAGAAATGGGCAAGCTTGGTTTAATGGGAGTATTGGTGCCTGAGGAATACGGAGGTGCCGGCCTTTCTTATTATGAATATAAAACAGTGATTGAAGAAATAGCCAAAGTTTGCGGTTCGATAGGATTGAGTGTAGCCGCACATAATTCGCTTTGCACCGGCCACATTATGGCATTTGGCAATGAGGAGCAAAAGAAAAAATGGCTGCCAAAATTAGCTACTGGTGAATGGATAGGAGCCTGGGGACTGACAGAAGCCAATACCGGTAGTGATGCAGGCAATATGAAATGTACTGCTGTGAAAGATGGTGATGATTGGGTAATTAATGGAACGAAGAATTGGATTACTCATGGAAAAAGTGGTGATGTGGCAGTAGTTGTTTGCAGAACAGGTGAACCAAGGGCAAAAAACAATTCCACTTCTTTTGTTATAGAAAAAGGAACAACAGGTTTTAGTGCCGGAAAAAAGGAAAATAAACTCGGCATGAGGGCCAGTGAAACTGCCGAAATGATTTTTGATAATTGCCGCATACCTGATGCTAACCGTTTGGGCGAAGTGGGAGATGGTTTTAAACAAGCAATGAAAATATTAGATGGTGGAAGAATTTCTATCGCCTCTCTTTCACTCGGTATTGCAAAAGGTGCTTATGAAGCAGCCTTACAATACTCACAGGAACGCCACCAGTTTGACCAGCCTATTTCTAATTTCCAGGGTATCTCTTTTAAACTGGCTGATATGGCTACTGAAATAGCAGCAGCCGATTTACTCACCTTACAAGCCTGTGATTTAAAAAACCGCAAACAACCGATGACCAAAGAAGCGGCTATGGCAAAGTATTATGCCAGTGAAGTAGCGGTA
>JANNCC010000161.1:0-19478 GCA_031386125.1 Chitinophagaceae bacterium | reverse complement strand
CATGCCTACCTGTCCGGTGCTGATACCTTCAAACATTGCTTTTTCCCTATCCACATTAATAGTGATTTCAGGATTGTTTAAATCCACATCGGCCTGCAGGTTCTCAATACCTTTTATCCGGTTAGTGTCTAAATAATTGGATAATTGTGTGGCAACAGCAGCAATGTTTTCAAAATTATCGCCCACCACTTCTATATTCACCGGCGGGTCGGTGGGCGGGCCCCCATCTTCTTGCGCCACTTCCACATTGGCACCCGGAATTCCCTGTACTGCTTCCCGTATCGCATCTTTATATGGCATCGTTCTTTTGCCATGTCGTTTTTCAAATTCCACAAAAGAAATTTGGATACGGCCCAAATGAGACTGCACACTCCTGTTATTATCTCTTGGATTGTTTGCACTAACCGCTACATTAGAAATTATACTTTCTACAATGCTGCCCGGAATACCCGGTCTTTCTTTTTCTAATACTTTCTCTACTCTTTTTTCCAAAACTCTTGTTATACTGTCAGTATATTTTACATCAGTTCCTACCGGTAGTTTTAAATATACAAACACCATATTCGGGTCGCCGGCAGGAAAGAAGGTTGATTTATTTCCCCGTACCATTAATAGCCCTGCAGAAAAAGCAAACAAACCAAACAAGGATATGAATGCATAGATAGGCCTTCTGCCTGCTAATATCCAACGCAGCAATTTTTCATATCTGTTCATCAGCTTCGGTAACACTCTTTTCTGGAAGGCATGAATCCAATCATTCAACAGGTAAGCATTGAGTATCATTAACAGTGCCATCAGCAATAAAAAATTGGCAATGCCGTGCATACCCGGCAGGTGTAATAAAATACCAGCTATCGCAAAAACAAGGAACCACTTATTTCTGAATACCGATTTCTTTGGCTTCTCATACTCCTTGCCTTCCGGTTTCATAAAGCTTACTGCAAATACCGGGTTGAAAAAGAAGGCTACAATTAATGAAGCTGCCAGTGTAAGAATGAGCATTGTCGGCAGGTAAATCATAAACTTACCAATCAATCCCTTCCAGAATAATAAAGGAAAGAACGGAGCAAGTGTAGTAGCCGTTCCTGCTAATACAGGTATAAAAACTTCTCCGGCCGCTTCCTTGGCACTTTTGATAATCGGGACCTTTCCATTATTATAAATACGGTGGGTGTTCTCAATTACCACAATAGCATCATCCACAATAATTCCCAATCCAAAGAGCAGGGCGAACAGCACAATGAAATTCAGCGTAACACTTGTGCCGATAATACTATCAGCAATTGGTAAGAATAAGAAAGCGACGAATACACTCAGTGGCACACTCAATGCCACAAAAAAGGCATTGGTAACACCCATGAAGAACATCAGGATAATCAATACCAGGATAAACCCGATGATGATGGTATTAATCAGTTCGTTGAAAGAAGTTTTTGTTTGCTTGCTCTGGTCGCCTGTAAATTCTACCCGTAAATCTTTTGGCAATTCATCTGCCGCCTGCATCTCTGCGACAACCGCTTTCACTTTATCGGCACAATTGATCAGATTCTCTCCTGCTCTTTTTACAATATTTAATGTCACTACATTCTTTCCATCCAAACGGGCATAGCTGTCTTTGTCTTTAATCGTATCTCGTATTTCTGCCACATCCCGCAGATAAACAGAAGCTCCCTGTGCACTGCTTCGCACCACTATGTTTTGCAGATCCAATGCACTGGCAAACTGACCTTTTACTTTCAGGGTCCGCTTCATGTTTCCCACTTCTATCAATCCACCAGTAATGTCGTTATTCTCCCGGCTGATAGCATTTTCAATATCCATGAAACTCACCCTTGCTGCAGTCATTTTATACGGATCCACATTCACTTGTACCTCTCTTTCGGGTGCACCCACAATTTCTGCCCTTGTCACTTCACTCAGTTCTTCAAACTTGTCCTGCATCTTGTCAGCATACACTTTCAGCTTCATCGCATCATAATCGCCGCTGATGTTGACGAACATGATAGGCATTTCACTAAAAGCAAATTCCTGTGCATCCGGTTGTGATGTTAAGTCGTTGGGTAAATCAGTTTTTGCTTTATCAATTGCATCTTTTACTTTTTGTTTGGCTAGTTCTGTTTTTACATCCGTATCAAACTCTACTATTATCAAACTGTAATCAGCCTGTGATGTACTTTGTATTTTATTCACCTTGGCGCCACTAATGCCTTTCAGTTGTTTTTCTATCGGCCTTGTCACCAGGTTTTCAATATCCTTGGGGGAGTTACCTACATACACCGTTGCTACAGAAATAGTAGGCACCACAATATCCGGGAACTGCTCCTTCGGCATACTGTTGAACTTAATCAATCCGTATAGCGTAATAAGGATAGCAATAATATAAACAGCGGTTTTGTTATCAATCGCCCAGCTGGTAGGGCCAAACTGTTTAAATTTTTTTGTAACTCCTTCTAATATCTTCATCTGAAATATTTTAAACTGTCAATTGATTTTTGGTTTAGCCAGCGACATGAATTCTATTCAACTGTTGTTGCGACGCTCCGTTCATCTTTTTGTTCTTTATTCAGCAAACCCACCCCAGATTGATTAAAGCATTTAGTGTCCTCAATTCACCCCTCCAAGGAGGGAAAGAGTTCTCACCACACTTTTACTTTTCTTTCAACAGCTTTATAATAAACTAAAGGATATCTGACCTAAGTCTCCCCTTTAGGGCAACCAAGCCTCAGCGAAGGTTGCGAACATCGTTCAGGGGGTTTATTTTCCGGTAGTCACCGTCTGCCCGTCATACACCGTTTGATAGCCTTCTGTAATTATTAATTCGCCTCCAGTTAATCCGCTTTTAATTTCAATAAATCCATTATAAGCTTCACCTACATTCACTACTTTTTTTCTGGCCACCATTTTATCACCTGCCTTTTCCATTACATACACATATTTACCTTTCTCATCACTCTGCACCACATTTACAGGAACAGCTACCGCTGCTTTTGCTTCATAATCAAGGATTTTCAGTGTAGCAGTTTGGTTAGGTTTCAGCATCGGGTCAGAAGGAAGCTTTGCTTCTGTTGTAAATGATCTGGTAGTAGGGTCAATAGATCCACCTACCATGCTGATAACAGATTGAAATGGTGGTTTACCGCTGTCTGCAATTACCACTTCCACTTTATCGCCTTTCTTTACTCTTGCTATATAATTCTCCGGCACATTGGTTACCACTTTCAAATTATTATTGTTTACGATGCGGATACCTGCACCTGGCATAGCTGCACTTTGCGGAGAGAAGAACTCACCTACTCTTACATTCATCTCATCAATCATTCCGCTGATGCCTGCATATACATTCGACATGTTTGCCTGCTCCTGTGCCATCGCTACCTGGGCATTGGCTGCTCTCAACTGAGCCGCCAGTGCATCCACATCTGCTTTGGCATTTATCACCTGTATTTCTGCACCAATATTTTGTTTCCACAAATTCTGGTAACGTTCATACACCGTTTGTGCCTGCACCAACCTTGCTTTTAATTGTCCGGTCTGTTGTTGTGCCGCTATCACACCTTGCCTTGCCATCGCATCATCTAATCTCAGAATCAATTGGCCTTTACCAACTTTCTGTCCTGCTTTTACATAAATGGCTTTCACTTGTCCGCCCTGTCCACTTGGTGCTACATAGGCCATTCCTTCTGCATCAATCTTACCCTGTAGTTCTATGTAGTGGGTAAAATCTTTTATACGAAGCGTATCAACAGACACTAATTTCTGTACTTGCTGTGCTCCTTTAGGATCAGCCTTGGCAAGTTGGTCTTCCAGTTTTCTGATGTCAGCATCCAAAGTGCCTTTTTCTTTCTTTAGTTTTTCCAGCTTTACTTTCATATCGCCGATATCACCTTTTTTGTCTTTGGCTCCGGCACCACAGGCCATCAGTGAAACAGCAATTATTGCTGCGAATGAAATTCTTAAAACGTTATTCATATACTTCGATTTATTAGTCATTGTTGGTTTATTATTATAGTTTACCTGTCGCTTTCATAAAATCTACTTTGGCAACAATGGCATCATACAAAGCAGTGATATAATTTGTTTGTGCGGCTTTCATATCTGTTTGGGCTGTATTGATTTCCATTTGTGAGCCGGTTCCCATTTCATACTTCTTTTTGGTTTGCTGATAGACTTTCTCTGCCAGCTCCATATTCTTTTTCTGAAAGTCCATGGTGGTTATTGCAGAACGGAAGTTGTTTCTGGAAACTTCTACTTCATTATCTATAGAAAGCTTCAAGGCTTCCATCTGGTTATCAATTTTTTGTACTTCCAGTTTGGCCTGCTCTATTTTTGATTTCGTAAAGAACCCGTTGAAAATCGGAATGGAAATATTCAGGTTAATATTAGAAATGGTGTACCAATCACCTTTTCCGGCAAAAGACCATTGATTCCGTTGAGCATTTTTGGCATAAAGGGCACTAAGGCTGATAGTGGGAATCTGGCTTAATTTATAGCGTCGTACATTATATTCATTAAGGGTTTTACCAAGTTCGGCATATTGAAATTCTTTCCTGTCATTGTAACTGTAAACACTTTTTTCTAGTATCCCCTCCTTAATTTCTTCATTACTAAGTTTGTCGGTAAGAATTATTTCATCAGTAATTGGCATACCCAGTAAAATCTTTAACCCATGATAACCATTGGAAATAGTATTCAACACTTTACTTTTTTCTGTTTGCAAATTATTTAATTGAACACTAACCTTATCTACATCCAGTTTTTCGGTAAATCCATTTTCATAAATTATGCGGGTATCGTGTAATAATTTTTCTAACAGTCCGATATTTGCGTCCAATAGTTCAACCTGTGTTTTACTAACCACCAGTTGATAATAAACTTTATAAATATTTGCCTTGATCATTTCTTCATTAACCTCCGCATTCTTTTTTCTGAATTCAACCGCCGCACTTCTTGCCAGCAAACCAACAAAGACCTGGCCATCGAAAAGTATTTGCTGAAGGCTGATGCCGGCTGTGGCGCTGAATTTTGTACCAAATTGTGCGGCTATAAAACCAAAATCATCCGGCATTGTAATATTCTGACCGCTTCCGTTTTTTACTCCTTCATCAATCAGTACCTGGTACGTTGCCGGAGATATGAAATTGGGTAATACCTGCGTAGCAACATTTGGATTATAGGTAGTTGCAAAGCTGGCATTGATATGCGGATAGGCAGCAGAAGTAAATTCCCTGTTTTGTTGTATCTGCAATTGTACATCCACTAATGCATTTTTCACATACACATTATTCTTCTTTGCGTAATCCACTGCCTGTTGAATAGAAAATTCATGTTTAGTTACCCTTGCCGTGTCCGGAGACTGCGCCATTGCCAGCAGCGGTAGAAAAAATAATCCTGTTAACAGCTCCTTTCCATTATTTCTTACTCTCTTCATACGAAAATTTTTTTTGTCGTTGTTCATTGTATTTCTGAATCAGTTTATGTCCTTTGCTAGTGGCAAGACCATAAGTAAAATTTTCAATCATAATTTCTGATGTCTTAGCCAGGTTGTATTTACCGGGAGGAAAAACAGCTACGTTAAAGGGAATCATGATTGATTCTATCCTGTACTTTGACAATACATCTATATTCAAATCGGGCCGGTACAGTTCGTCTTTTATGCCCCATTCAATATTATTGCGGATTATCTGCAGCAGAAATTTGTCTTTATAATTTTTGAACCGCTGGTAAGCTTTAAAATGGAATTTTTCCAAATCATACAGCAGCATGGGGTTCATATTCTTGACCTCTTCTGTGATATGCTCCATGGTTAGAAAAATTTCATGAATAGCATCTGTAGCCTCTTTACGGCAATTGATGCAATCCCCTTCTACTTCATTGATGTGTCCGTCCACAACTGCCTCTACCAGTTCATCTTTATCAGCAAAATACTGGTACAACGTCTTTTTACTCATACCGAGATTATTCGCAATATCATCCATTGATACCGACCGGATGCCGTATTGCATAAACAACTCTTCGGCTTTTAGTAATATGCGTTCTTTAGGTTCCATTCTTTTGTAATTCGGGCACAAAACTATGGAAACTTTTTTCGTTACCAAAGTTTCCATCCTCTTTTTTTAACCGTTCACCGATTTTTTTCGCCTCTTAGAACATCATTTTTAGGTTACCTTAGCTTGTAAATCAGTTTAATGGATACACACCCCAAACCGCATGTCAGAAGTTTTGGAGCAAGAATTTTCCGGTATTTTATACAAGGACTTATTATCCTGGCGCCAATTGCTATTACTGCCTGGGCTCTTTATTGGCTTTTTGAGAAAGTGGATGGGATATTACGGCCTTATGTAGATATTCCTGGTTTGGGCTTTGTTATAATAATTGCTTTTGTGCTGCTGGTGGGCTGGGTCAGTTCTAATTTTCTGATGGGCAGTTTTATCAACTTCTTTGACCAGTTGATGGAAAGAGCGCCGGGTATTAAATTTATTTATTCTTCTACCAAAGATTTTTTTGAAGCCTTTGCCGGTGATAAAAAGAAATTTAACCAGGCCGTATTAGCCAATGCGTTTGCTAATGATGTATGGGTAGTTGGTTTTATAACTGATGAAGAAATGCAGAAATTTGACTTGGGGGCCGATCATGTGGCGGTATATGTACCGCAGTCGTACCACTGGGCAGGACAATTGTTTATTTTACCAAGGCAAAAAGTAAAGAAAATTGAAACCATCACTTCAGGCGAAGCAATGAAATATGCTGTTACGGGCGGCGTAGTAGATTTGGAGGAAGAAAGAAAAGACTTGCCTGTGGAAGAACAAACACCTGAATTAAAGAATTAGTAATGAGAAAGCTGTTTCTTATACTTCTGTTTTCTTTGTTTGCCAAAGAATGTTTTTGCTGGGGGTTTTATGCCCATAAAAAAATTAACTACTTCGCTGTATTCCTCCTGCCTCCCGAAATGATGGTGTTGTACAAATCGCAAATTGATTTTCTGGCCGAACATGCTGTAGATCCGGACAAAAGAAGATATGCTGTGCCGGAAGAAGGCCCCCGGCATTATATAGATATTGACCATTATGATAAATATCCTTACGATTCTTTACCAAGAAGATGGAACGATGCCGTAGCAAAATATTCAGAAGACACCTTAAACACCTATGGTATAGTGCCCTGGTGGTTACAAACAATGCTTTACCGGCTTACTGATGCTTTTAAAGAAAAGAATCAGGCAAAAATTTTAAAACTATCCGCAGAAATTGGTCATTATATTGCCGACTCTCATGTTCCGCTTCATGCCACTAAAAATCATAACGGACAATACACGGATCAAAAAGGTATTCATGGTTTTTGGGAAAGCCGCATTCCTGAATTATTAGCTGAAAAAGAATGGGATTTTTTTATCGGCAAAGCTGAGTATATCAAAAACCCTGCAGACTTTATCTGGAAAAGAGTTTTAGAAAGTGCTGCTGCTTCAGACACTGTATTGAAATATGAAAAAGAACTGACTCAACAGTTTCCCGGCGACCAGAAATATTCCTTTGAAGACCGCAATGGCATCATCATCCGTCAATATTCATCTGCGTTTTCCAAAGCCTACGATGCAAAACTAAAAGGCATGATTGAAAGAAGGATGCGGCAATCTATTTATGCTGTAGCTAGTTTTTGGTACACTGCCTGGGTAAATGCCGGTCAGCCGGATTTAAAAAGCCTTTCTAATAAAGAATTTACTGCAGAAGACCTTAAAGAATTTGAAAGCCTCAACAATTCATGGAAGAATGCCGGTATTAAAGGCCGGGAACATGAGTAATATCGTTCTTTATCAACCGGTTGTTCTTATTTATAAGAGCCCATAGTTACTACGATTTTTTTTTAGTTTTACAATCCCAAACGATTGGGCATTAACCAATTTATAATGAAAAAAATTCTCCCCTTTTTATTGCTGCTTTCTTTTGCAATCAATATTTCTGCACAGCACCAGGTTTTTGAATTGATGGAAAGAAATGACCTTTCTATTACTGATGTGGAAACAAGGGCTAACCGGTATTTCCAAAGTTCCGGCACCGGTCAAGGTACTGGTTACAAACAATTTCAACGGTGGTTATATGAACGTAAATTTCATACCGATGAAAACGGCTACTATATTTCTCCGCAAACGGAATGGAATAATTATTTACAAAGCCGCAACAGCATGAGAACCCAAGCACCAGCAGCAGCCAACTGGGTACCATTGGGCCCAAGCGGCTGGACGCATACATCTGGCTGGAACCCCGGTACAGGAAGAATTTCTGCAATGGCCATTCATCCCACCAACCAGAATATAATATATGTAGGGTCACCCGGCGGAGGATTATGGAAATCAACAAATGCCGGAGCTAACTGGGCACCACTTACTGATAATAACTCCACCTGGATGTCCATATTTGCCATTACTATTGACCCGTCAGATCAAAATATTATATATGTTGGAACAAGTACGGGTCTGCTTTTAAAGTCAATCAATGCCGGAACATCTTTTACTTCCACTGGTGCAGGTCCAGGAGGCACTATCAGAAAAATTCTTATCCACCCAACGGCTACAAACATTGTTTTTGCAACAGCTACTAACGGAATCTGGAGATCAACCAATAGCGGCACATCATGGACACAAGTACATACAGGAAGCAAAGAAGATGTTGAATTCAAACCAGATGATCCTAATATTATGTATGCCTCGGGCAGTGATGTGGTTCGTTCCACTAATAACGGTGTTAACTGGACTACTTTAGGAGCAGCCGAGGGCATTACTAACAGTGGCCGCACATTAGTATCTGTATCTGCTGCCGATCCGAATATTGTGTATGCCGTGCAGGCCAGTGGCAGCTTGTTTGGAAGAATGTACCGGTCAACAGATGCCGGGTTAAGTTTTACTACAACTGTTGTTGGTAATCCGGCAAGTGGCACAAATTATTTTGGATATGCGCCAAACGGCACCGGTACAACGGGTCAGGCCACTTATGATATGGGAATGGATGTATCACCTACCAATGCCGATGATGTTTACATCGCCGGTATCATTTGCTGGCGGTCCACAAACGGAGCTAGTAGTTTTACAGCACTAACTATATGGTCATACCCTAACAGTTTAGGATACAATCATGCTGATGTGCATGGATTATTCTGGATAGGTGGTATTCTTTATTCTATATCCGACGGAGGTATTTATAAAAGCATTGATAATGGCGACAACTGGACAGATCTTTCTCCGGGATTAACTATCCGGCAGTTTTACAGAATGTCTAACTCACAAACCAATGCAAATGTAATCACCGGTGGCGCACAGGATAATGGTAGTGTGACGAGACAGGTATCGGGCAACTGGGCTGATTGGCTGGGAGCAGACGGTATGGAAGGTTTAGTAAGTCCAACAAATCATTTAAACCTTTGGGGCACCAGCCAGAATGGTGCTATTTACAGATCCACCAATGGAGGAAACTCTTACACAGGCCTCTCACAGCCTTCTTCCGGTCAGTGGGTAACTCCGTTAGCTATTCATCCTACCAATGAAACCATTTTATATGGTGGCTGGACAGGCGTATATAAATCTACAAACAGCGGTACAAACTGGACAAATCTTTCCGCTGGTACTATTACAACTACACTAACCGATCTGGCAGTGGCTCCATCTAATCCTAATTTTATTTATGCTTCGAACGGTTCCACTTTATATGTAACAACTGACGACGGTGCTACATGGGCTATAAGAACAGCCCCCGCTACTATAAACGATATTGCTGTTGACCCTGCCAACCCTTCTAAAATATGGGTTGCCTGCAACAGCACTACTAACCGTGTAATGGTTTCAACAGATGCCGGTGCCACTTTTACCAACGTATCGGCTAATCTTCCTGCGATTGTTGCAAGAGCAATTGTTGTGGATGATAATACACCAAGAGGCATTTATGTGGGAATGAATATTGGTGTTTTTTACAAACAAGAACCCGATGCCAACTGGGCAGACTATTCAGCTAACTTACCTTTGGTGGCAATCAATGAATTAGAAATTCAAAAAGCTTCAGGCAAAATAAGGGTGGCTACTTATGGCAGAAGTATCTGGGAAAGCCCGGTTGCAACGTCCGCTAACTTTACCTTGAATGCACCTGCACCGGCTCCTGTTCTTTGTCCTGCGCCTGCATCAATGCAGACAACTTTGACTGCAACTTTCAACGGAGGATTCCTGAACCCGGTTACTTTATCTGCTACCGGAAATCCGGGTGGAACTACCGTTGTTTTTGGAACCAATCCATTAACACCCGTAACTCCAACTACTACAGTTACATTAACCGGAACAAATACATTGTCCAGCGGTTCTTATACTATCACGGTAACCGGAATTGCCAGCGGTGCCCCAAATCAGACACAGAATATTACTTATACAATTAATCCCGGTGCCGGGCCAGTCATTAATACACATCCTTTGTCGCAGTCGTCATGCCAGGGTGGAACCGTGACTTTCGCTATAGCAGCAACAGGCGCAACTACTTATCAATGGCAAAAGAGTATGGATGGCGGTGTCACCTGGTCACCAATAACAGGTGCTACCGGCACCTCTTATACAATTGTAAATGTTCAGCCATCTGATGCAGCCCAATACCGTTGCGCTACCAGCGGCCAGTGTGGAACCACCAATTCAAATGGAGGAATGTTAACTGTAAATACAGCTCCTGCTGTTACAAATCAACCGGCTAATGTTACTTTATGTGCAGGCAGTAACCATACATTTACCATAAGTGCTGCAGGAACCGGCATTACTTACCAATGGCAATCAAGTGCTGCCGGTTGTGCTGGTGCATGGACCAATATTGCCGCAGCTACATCGGCTACCTACTCATTGACTGGCATTACAACTGGGCAGAATAATACAGGCTATCGTTGTGTTGTATCCGGCACCTGCACTCCTGCTGCTACATCTAACTGTGCCGTGCTGACTGTAGTAACATCTGTTGGAATAACTGCACAACCAGTTGATGTAATAGCTTGTGCAGGTACCAATACCAACTTTACCGTAGCAGGCAGTGATTCGGGTATTATTTATCAATGGCAGTTAAGTACGGATGGCGGCACAACATACAATAATATCGCAGGTGCTAATACAGCCACATATACTATTACCGGTGTAACGCTGGCAATGAATGGCAATAAGTACCGTTGTCAATTATCTAATGCAACATGTACAACACCCGGCGTATCCAACGCAGGTACACTTACAGTTAATTCATTACCTGCCATAACAACTAATCCGCAGGATGCCACTGTTTGTGCAGGTGGAAGTAATACATTTAATGTATCAGGTACCGGTACAGGCATCAATTACCAGTGGCAGATAAGCACAGATGGTGGTGTTACCTTCATTGCTATTGGTGGTGCTACCAACTCAACCTTTGCCATTACCGGTGCAACAGCCGGAATGAATGGTAACAGGTATCGCTGTATAGTTGGTGGTGCCTGTACACCTGCTGCCAGTTCTGCTGCCGCTATATTAACTGTAATCAGCCCAGTAAGTATAACCGGAGCCGGCCAGCCGGCCGCTTCAATAATATGCTCTGGCAGCAATACTAGTTTCATAGTGGCTGGAAACAGTATCCCTGCTATTATCTATCAATGGCAACTAAGCACTGATGGTGGCAGTACTTACAATAACATTTCTAATAGCGGAGTTTATTCCGGAACAACAACAACAATATTAACGATTACAGGAGCAACAGCGGCACTGAACAATAATCGTTATCGTTGCCAGTTATCAAATGCTACTTGTACAACACCAACATCGTCTAACGATGCTTTATTAACTGTCCGTCAGTTGCCAACGGTAACATTAACGGCATCTCAGTTAAGCAGCCTGTTACCCGGACAAACAACAACACTTACTGCAACACCAAGTGCAACAACAGGCGGCATTTTAACAACTGTATGGCTGTTTAATGGTGTGGCACCGGTGCCGGCCATTACTGGTAATAGCCATGTTGTAAATGTTGAACGCATCGGTGCCTACCGGGTGCTGATACAGGAGACATTTGCCAGCCCGGCATTGGTTTGCTCCAATCAATCAGCTATTGTTACGATAGATGCTGCTGTAAGCAATAAGCTGTTCATCTTCCCAAGTCCGAACAACGGGCAGTTTACAGTTTCTTATTATAATAATGGTGGCACCAGCACATCAAGAATAGTAACAGTGTTTGACTCAAAAGGGGCTAAAGTATATAATGCCAAATTCCCTGTTGCCGGGCCTTACACATTGTTGAGTGTAAACATCAGACCTGCTCAAAGCGGAGTTTATTATGTGGTGATAGGTGATGCAACAGGCAAGAAGCTGACAGAAGGAAAAGTATTGGTACAATAATAGTTTTTATTAAATAAAATGTCAAATCCTGTCTTGCCTGAGGCGAGACAGGATTTTTTATTGAAAAAAAATCCAATCAATACCTTTGCGCCATGATTCATAATTTCAACGCCGGCCCTTCCATTTTACCCAAGGAAGTTTTTGAAGAAGCCAGCCGGGCTGTTCTTGATTTCAACAATACAGGTTTATCCATTTTAGAAATTGGTCACCGCACTACCTTGTTTCAGCCGGTGATGGATGAAGCAAGAGGTCTGGTAAAGGAATTGATGAATTTGGATGATGAACATGAAGTGTTGTTTTTGCATGGTGGAGCCACTACTCAGTTTATGCAGGTGCCGATGAATTTGCTGAATGAAAACGAAGTGGCTGCTTACACCGAAACAGGTGTTTGGGCCAATAAAGCTATCAAAGAAGCAAAACTGTTTGGCCATGTAGAAATTGTTGGCTCTGCTAAAGAGGATAATTATACCAGTATTCCCAAAAATATATCCGTCACTCCTACTGCTTCTTACTTCCACATCACCACCAATGAAACAATTGCCGGTACACAGTGGCATACGTTGCCTTATGATTGTGGGGCGCCATTGGTAGCTGATATGAGCAGTGATATCCTTAGCCGCCAGCTTGATTTTAATAAGTTTGATTTGATTTATGCCGGAGCCCAAAAAAATATGGGTGCTGCCGGGGTAAATCTTGTAGTGGTCAATAAAAATATGTTGGGCAAAGTAAACAGGGCTATTCCCACCATTCTTGATTACCGCAACCACATCAAAGAAGCCAGTATGCTGAACACACCACCGGTGTTTGCTGTCTATGTGGTCATGCTTACGCTTCGCTGGTTAAAAAACAAAGGTGGAGTAGCAGTTATTGAAAAAGAAAATGATGCAAAAGCAAAATTGTTTTATGATACGTTAGATGCTTTGCCCGTTTTTAAAGGCCCTGTTGCCAAAGAAGACCGGAGTAAAATGAATGCTGTATTTATCATGGAAGATGCTGTACTGGAGAAAGAATTTCTAGAAGTCTGCAAGACCAACGGTATGGTGGGAATAAAAGGCCATCGCAGTGTGGGAGGTTTCCGTGTTTCCATGTACAATGCCCTGACTATTGAAAGTGTAAAAGCATTAACAGATTTAATGAAAGAGTTCTCAATTAAAAAAGGATAATATACATGGCCATCATCAAACCATTTCAATCAGTACGACCACAACCAGAAATTGCATCGCAGGTAGCATCACCACCCTATGATGTACTAAATAGCGAGGAGGCAAGAATAGCAGCCAAAGACAATCCCCTTTCTTTTCTGCATGTCACCAAATCAGAAATTGATTTACCCACCGGCATTGACACCCACAGCACTGCTGTTTACGAAAAGGCAAAAGAAAATCTTCAAGAGCTTATTACAAATGGTATTTTATTTAAAGAAGAAAAACCCTGTTACTATATTTATCAGTTAGTGATGAATGGAAGAAAGCAGACAGGTTTGGTTTGTGTTTCCTCAGTAGATGATTACTTCAATGATGTTATTAAGAAACATGAATTTACCCGCCCGGAAAAAGAGAAAGACCGGATTGACCACATGCAAACCATCAAAGCTCAAACCGGTAATGTGTTTATGGCTTACAGGGATGTAATGAAAGTGAATGCTTTGATTGACGGTTGGAAAGCTACCAATAAACCAGTGTATGATTTTACAGCCAGTGATGGTATTCAACACAGCATCTGGGTAGTTGACAGAGACATTGTTATTAATTCTATCACTGAATTATTTAATACAACTGTTCCGGCCACTTATATTGCTGATGGCCATCACAGAGCAGCATCTGCTGCTAAAGTGAGTAAACAATTGCCGGGCAATGATGAGGCAAAATATTTTCTTACAACTATTTTCCCGGCAAGCCAATTAGCTATTTTAGATTACAATCGGGTGGTAAAAGATTTGCATGGATTGACAGGTGCAAAACTCATCAGCCGTTTGCAAGATGATTTTTTTATCACCCATAGCCCTGAACCGGTAAAACCATCACAACTGCATGAGTTTGGCATGTATCTCGAAGGGCAATGGTATATCCTTACTTCCCGCAAAGGAACCTACACCGATGATCCGATTGGTGTGCTGGATGTATCTATTCTTTCCAATAATATTCTTAATAAATTACTAGGCATCAAAGACCAGCGGACAGATAAACGGATTGATTTTGTAGGCGGTATCCGTGGGTTAAAAGAATTGGAAAAAAGGGTGAGCAGTGGGGAAATGAAAGTGGCTTTTAGTTTATACCCGGTTACTATTGAACAACTCTTTGATATTGCAGACAGTGGCAATGTGATGCCACCAAAAAGCACCTGGTTTGAACCAAAACTGAGGGATGGACTGCTTACACATCTTATTTAACAGCCTCTCTCCTCAAATATTTGTTATTTTGCAACAGAGACGTTCCTTATAGCGTCTCCTTATTTTATAATTGCAGTATGAAAAAAATATTCTCCCTTTTTATTGCCTTATCAGCTACAGTTGCACTATTCGCCCAACCCGAAGACCCCAAAGTATTGCATGAAACTGCAAAGACATTTATGCGGTCAGGCGATTTTGACAACGCCATCATCGTTTTGAACAGGGCTTTGCAAAACGACAAGAACAACCTGGAAATGCAGAAGGATCTGGTGATGAGCTACTATCTTAAAAGAGATTATGAAAAAGCATTGGCGGGAGTAAAAGTGCTTGTTGACCGGGATGATGCAGATGTGGTTATTTTTCAGATAGCCGGCAACGTATATAAAGCATTAGAAGAAGTAAAGGATTGTGACAAATTATATAAAAAAGCCTTGAAGAAGTTTCCAAAAAGTGGCCCTCTTTACAGTGAGTACGGGGAATTGCTCTGGGCCACAAAAGATTTTTCTGCCATTAATCAATGGGAAGAAGGTATAAAATCAGACCCCGGCTACAGCGGTAATTATTACAACGCCGCCTTGTATTATTCCTATACAAAAGACAAAGTGTGGAGCCTGATCTATGGAGAAATATTTGTTAACATGGAAAGCCTTAGTGAAAGAGGAGCTGCCATGAAGGAACTTCTATTGCAGGGTTATAAAGAGAAACTGTTTGCCGAAGCTGACATTATGAAAGATGTTGACAACATCAAAAGCGGATTTGCCAAAACCTTTTTACAGGGCATGGCTAATCAATCTTCTCTCGCTAATAAAGGCATTACTACTGAAACACTCATTATGATTCGCACCAGGTTCATTCTTGACTGGTATGCCAATAATGCCGGTAAATATCCTTTTCGTTTATTTGATTATCAGCGCCAGTTATTATCAGAAGGAATGTTTAATGCCTACAACCAATGGCTGTTTGGCCCCATTGAAAACCTGTCGGCCTATGAGAACTGGACAAAAACCCATGCTGAAGAATACAACAGCTTTAATACCTTCCAAAAAAGCAGGGTTTTCAAAATGCCACTCCGACAATATTACCAGGTGCTGTAATTAAGAAATTGTTATTCAGACAGCCCCGCTTTTAATCAGGTGGGGCTGTTTTTTTATATATAGGTTTTTACCTAAATTGTCTGTCCGTTGCTATTTCGCCTCGTTTCAAAAGAGGCTGTGTAGTACGATTAAGTCCTGATTAATTCACACAACTACAATTGCCATGACAGAACCAAAAAGATTATTCGACTGCATCCAATACCATCTGGAAAGAAAACCGCTGGATGATATGCTGGCAGGTAAAGAATCTGGTCAGTGGAGAAAATACAGTACTGCTGAAGTAAAAACGATAGTCGATAGCCTCAGTGCTGGTTTATTAAGCCTTGGCATTAGCTGTGGCGATATGACACCCGAAGGAAGAGATAAAGTAGCCATACTCTGCAAGAACCGTCCCGAGTGGATAATGCTTGATCTGGCGGTGCAGCAGATTGGCGCTATGCTGGTGCCTGTGTACCCCACTATTAATGTGAATGAGCTGGAGTTTGTAATGAAAGATGCACAGGTAAAAATGGCCTTTGTAAATGATGAAGATTTGTTTTTAAAAATGCTAAGCCTGAAAGAAAAAGTGCCAAGTCTGAAAGAGATATTCACTTTTGAACATGTGCCCAATGCAAAACACTGGAAAGAAGTAACAGCACTGAGTACGCCACAACTGATTGAACAAATAAAACCTATCAGGGATAAAATAAAATACGAAGACCTCGCCACTATCATTTATACCTCCGGCACCACCGGAACGCCAAAAGGAGTAATGCTTTCTCACCGCAATATCCTTTCTAATGTAATGGCTTGTATTCCTTGCTTTCCTCCGGGTGATGATCTTCGTGCCCTCAGTTTTTTACCACTCAATCATATTTTTGAAAGAATGGTTACCTATCAATACCTTTTCAATCATACATCTATCTACTATGCAGAAAGCTTGGATACGATTGCCGATAATCTGAAAGAAGTAAAACCAAAAATGTTTACTACTGTTCCCCGGCTGCTGGAAAAAGTGTATGACCGCATCATGCAAAAAGGAAATGAGCTGACAGGCGTAAAGAAAAAATTATTTTTCTGGGCACATGGACTGGCAGAAAAATTTGAAATCAATAAAAATCAAGGGGGTTGGTATAATTTTCGATTGGGCATTGCTAACAAACTTATTTTCAGTAAGTGGAGAGAAGGGTTGGGTAATAATCTGAAATGTATTGTCACCGGAGGTGCAGCCTGCCAAGTTCGTCTTATCCGGATTTTTACCGCTGCCCGTATTCCAATTATGGAAGGTTATGGTTTGACAGAAACATCCCCGGTTATTTCCGTTAATCGTTACGAAGAAAGCGGAAGGGCATTTGGCACAGTAGGCCCGTTAATAGATGGTGTGGAAGCCAAGATTGCGGAAGACGGTGAAATACTTTGCAAAGGCCCGAATGTGATGATGGGTTATTATAAACGTCCTGATCTGACAGCACAGGACATAAAAGATGGCTGGTTTCACACCGGGGATATTGGAGTATTGAATGAAAATAATTTTCTGAAAATTACTGACCGCAAAAAAGAACTCTTCAAAACCAGTGGTGGCAAGTATGTGGCTCCTTTACCGATAGAAAACAAATTGAAGGAGTCGCCCTTTATTGAACAGGTGATGCTGGTAGGTTCAGAAAGAAAGTTCGTCAGTGCATTGATTGTTCCCTCTTTTCCCAACCTGCGGGACTGGTGCCGGAAGAATGGCATAACTGACGACCACAATGACCAGCTAATCAGGAACGAAAAAGTCAATGATATGTTTAAAGACCTGGTAGAGAGTTTTAATAAATACTTCAATCATGTGGAGCAAGTAAAGAAATTTGAACTGCTTGCCAACGAATGGAGTGTGGACACCGGTGAATTAACACCCAAGATGTCATTGAAACGAAAAGTGGTAATGGAAAAATACAGGGACTCGGTGGAGAGGATGTATGCCTGATGGAGAAAAGCTATTTATTTGCTGCCGAATCCCTTCTTCCCCGCTGCATCATCTTTTGAACGAATTCATCAAACTTCGGTTGTTGTTCAGCTGTAAATAAGTTTCTTATCCTCTTAAAATGAGCAAAAGTGAGTTTATCAATAGCAAATTGTTTTTCACCGATACGCTGGCTGTAAACATTGAGTGTACTGTCACTTACTGTTGAATCTTTCAGTAAATTATAAAAAGCTGTTTTTGCTACCCGTACTGAATCGAATAATGGTTTGATGTTCTTCAGATGTTCTTCTTTTAACAGCTTATGTTCTTTCTTTTGTTCTTCGGTCATGTTCAGTTCTTTCGCCATCATTTCAGCCGGATCCCCTTTTCCGGCATGTTTTGCACCGCCTTTATCTTTCTTCATGACCATAAAAGCCACAAGTGCAACATTGGCAACCAGCAGTAACACAACCGCAATGGTGAGAATTTTATTATTGGAATTTCTCATCTTATTTATCCTGATTTAAATCGTACACCAAACTATTATCGTTCAGGCTGTACTCTGCTGCAATGGATTGAAGTGTTTCAGAATCGTTTGCCGTAATGCCGCCCTTTTTTGCATCTCCTTTCAAAATAACAACAGCATTAATCAACAACACTACTGCAAGGGCTGTTAATGCAAAAGCCGGACGAAGCACCCATGATTTTTTAACCGGGGCGATTCCTTTTTCCATCCGGGCTTTTAGACGGGTATAAAAGAAATCGGGCGCCGTAATTTTTGGACTTCCGTCTACACTACCGATGATGTCCTCAATTTTTTTATTTCTGTTGTTATTCATAATACCCCATTTTTGACGGGAAGGCGGTTCAAAACTTTCGTCCCGGTAAATTACTTAGTTGATTTCTTTTTCCAATATTTTTCTCAGATTTTGTTTTGCCCTGTGCATCAGCGACTCTACCGCCGGTACAGAGGCTTGCATTACCTCGCTAATCTCCTGATAGCTAAGATCTTCCAGTTTATGTAATGTAAATGCTGTCTTCTGATTTTCAGGTAATTGAGCAATTGCTTTAAACAATTTTGCTGCATTCTCCTTTCTGTCCAAAGTCACTCCGGGATGATTAAAATCAGGTAGCTCATACAAGGGTTCATTTCCATCCCCAAAAAGCCGCTGCATGAAGCCAAATCTTTTCTTGCTTTTCCGGCTTCGCAAAAGATCTAATGCCCGGGTAGTGGCAATACGATATAACCAGGTAGATAGTTTGGATTCGCCTTTAAAGCCATGAATGGAACGATAAACCTGAATAAAAACCTCCTGGGCCACATCTTCTGCATCCTCGGCATTTTGCACAATACCAATGGCTGTGTTGTAAACCCTGTCTTGGTAAGTATCTACCAAATACTTAAATGCTGTTTCATTACCATTGCGGAGACCTTGTATCAGCTCTTGTTCATTCAACCGTAGGAAGGTTTGTGTTTTGAGAATGTAACTTACGAAAACATACTGTTTATAAATACTAAAAGACAGTGAATCACTGTCTTTTACTGGTAGTCCCGACAAGAATCGAACTTGTATCAAAAGTTTAGGAAACTTCTATTCTATCCATTGAACTACGGGACCAGGCCTTTTTAAAGGCGGGCGGCAAAAATAATTTATCTTCTTCAATAAAACATTTCCTTTTTTAAGTGAAACCCCTATCTTTAAAATTCAT
>JANNCC010000151.1:0-3037 GCA_031386125.1 Chitinophagaceae bacterium | reverse complement strand
GCAATGGGTTTTGTCTGGCAATTTCCGACTGCATACCAAACACTTTTTCTGTATTATCCTTTACATCCTTCAGAAAAAAGCCATGAGTGGCAATATGCAAAACCTGCGGGTTATTTACGTTCTTGATGGCTTCTTCCGTTGCTTCTTTTTGTAAATGATCCGTTACTTTCCAATTCTGCGCAGTAAGGATTTTTTTTACTGAATCGGATTCTATTTTGGTTCCGGGCAATTCTTTGAAATCAGGAAATCCCGGCAACCGGGTTCCGGAAGGGTCTATCCCGGAATTTTTTGTACCGTAATCAGGGTAAGAAAATATATCAGCCTTTTTAGATACAATTGTTACTGATTGCTGCAAAATATCTTTTGTATTTGTCACCAAACTAATATCCGCCTCATCTATCAGGTATTTTTTTGTTTCAGGGTTTCTAAGTGTGTAAAGACTTACTTGCTGGTAAACTCCGTCTGCGGAAAAATAAATTTTCTTAGCGGCTCCAAGATATTCCTTCAATGGTTTCCAGAATGCATCATAAGAAACTTCGTCCGTCAATTTTGCCTTGATAATCCTGCGGTATCCCGTAATGCTTTTAGTTTCCAGGGTATTCCCATCGCTTAGCATTACAAGTGTTGGCGTTGTACAGGTTTTATCAATTATAAGAGCCGTGTAGTACACCGTGTCCGTCCATCTTGCATTGGTATAAAATTCAGTGCGGATGATTTCCACCGCATATTCCCCGGGTTTTAGTTTTGTCTGCACATCATTCCAGAGTACAGTTTCACTATTTTCCTTTTTCACATCCATCTTCAAAGCAATAGTAATTTTTTGCTCCAGTTCATTAACCTGCTTTTCCAATGCCGGAAGGCTGATTCCTTTTAATTCCAATTCCTTTGTACTCAATCGGTATTGCTGTACAATTGTCTCTCGCAACTTTATCCATTGCAGGTAATCGTTTTTTAAACCAGTATTATCACTGGCCGCAACCTCGGTTCTTATTTTCTCAGACTCTTTTAATAGCAATGATTTAAGGGCCACCTGGTTATTATACATTCTTGCTATTAAAGCAGCATGGTTCTGAGCAGGAAAAGCTGATTGCATCTGTATAACGAATGAATTGTACGTTTCAAAAGCATTGGCAACAGTAAAATAAAAAGCTGTTTTATCCCGTTCACTCAGGAACGGAAAATATTTTTCGATAAGGAACAAATATCCTTTCATGGAATTGAGATAATGTTTCCCTGCTTCCATATACTTTCCGGCTTCCCGGTATGTTTCAGCAAGATTGTATTCTGTTTCAATATAGTCGTAATGATTCTCCCCAAGTTTGTTTTTAATAATGTTCAGCGATTGTAATGTCAGTGCAATAGCTTCATCGTATCGTTTCATCTGGCGAAAAGTGCCGCCCAGACCACCGAGATAGATGCCATACTTATCATTAGTTTCTCCATAGGTTGCTTTGTATATCCGCAAACATTCTTTGTAATTCGCCTCAGCTTTCTGCAGCTGGCCCTGTGCTTTATACAAAGAAGCAAGATTGTTTAAACTATTGGCATAAAACTTATCCTTCTCCCCTAAGGTTTTCTTATAAATTTCTTTGCACTCCACAAAATGTTTCTCCGCTTCGGGATACATGCCAAGAGAAAATTCAACCAATGCAAGATTATTGACCGCATTGGCATAATTAGGATGATCAGTACCCAGCAGTCTTTTTCTTAATTCAATCACTTCTTCAAAAGCATAAACGGCTTCCTGCAATCTTACCATTGTGCGGTATAATTCACCAAGGTTATTGACCGGGTTAGTATAATTAGGATGATTTGATTTACCCAGTGATTTATAAATAGCAATTGCTTTCTTATAAGACAACTCTGCTTCAGCATATTTACCAATCGCTTTTTGCACTAATGCCAGGTTGTTCAATGAAAAAGCAGCAGCCGGTGTAATGCCAGCCAACTCTACAGCCCGCAATAATACAAGTTCTGCCCTGTCGTAATCACCCATGTGGCGGTATAATTCACCAAGGTTGTTTTCTAATGTCTGCAATGTTTCCTTTGACGGCTCTGGTAACGATGAATGATATTCTTTTAGCGAAAGAAAAATTTCTTCTGCCTTGTCATACTTTGCTTGTCCCTGGTAAATAACACCCATTGAACCTAATGCTCCAAGATAATCAGTACTCGTATCACCCAATATCACTTTATAAAAATTAACAGCCGCTGCACACATGCCTTCAGCTTCTGTATATTTCCCCATGTCAATATATAATGCAGCCAGTGTGTAAAAGCAACGGGTGTATTGCAAGCTGCTTTGACCAAAAGTAGTAGCTAATACTGGAAGTGATCTCAGGTATAACGGTTCGGCTTCTGCGTAACGGCCTTCTTCTTTATAGCAGGCAGCAATATTAAAAAGTGCCAGCGAATAATGATATTTATCCTCTCCTAAGGAAGTCTTTGCTTTTTCTGCTGCTTCCATAAAATAAGTTCCAGCCTTTGCATGTTCCTCCATCTGAAAAAGGACAGAACCACAAGTAATCAAGAACTCTATCAGCAGGGTGTCATTTTTAATAGCAATATTGGCAGCAGGATAAATTTTATCAATTAGTTTTTTAGCCGTTGCATAATCACCATGACTATACGCCGTATCTAACTCTTCTATTTGCTTAAGAATGTTCTGTGCAAATAGTGTGGTGGAAAAAGAAAGAAGAAGAAGAAAAAGGATATTTTTTTTCATTAATTTAAAATTAGAACAATTTTCCTGTACTTTATCTGGTCTCTACTTCAATTAAAAAGAATTTACGGCTTCGGTTTGCCCTGCATAACTTTGATACAGAAAATCATTCTTATATATCCATAGTAAAACGAAGTCTTGGACAACGGCGCAACTGATATACTCATTATAGGCGGAGGACTGGCAGGTCTTGTGAATGCCATTCATTTATCCAAAGCAGGTCTATCTGTAATACTAATTGAAAAGAACGAATATCCAAAACACAAAGTTTGCGGCGAATACATATCCAACGAGGTACTTCCCTACCTGCAACAT
>JANNCC010000110.1:0-33067 GCA_031386125.1 Chitinophagaceae bacterium | reverse complement strand
TCTACATCATTAATCGGGTTAAACTTTTTTCCATCAAAAATAATCTGGCCTTCATCCGGATAAAATATTCCGGTTATCATCCGGATAAGAGTGGTTTTCCCGGCACCATTTGGTCCGAGGAGGCCAAATATCTGCCCTCTTTCTACAGATAGGCTGATATCGTCCACAGCTTTTTGAGTGGCAAAATATTTTTTCAGGTTCTGAAGTTCCAGTATGGGCATATTACTTGGTTTGTGTTGTAAAATTAGTTGTCAGTATTTATTATATCTGACAATTAGGTAAAATGACTATTTCAAGGTACAATCTGCATAAAATACTGGTTAAACTGATTATAGTATAGAAGCTATTTGGTTTGCCACCCGTTCTCCATCCATGGCGGCACTCACAATACCACCTGCATAGCCAGCTCCTTCACCACAAGGGTATAGGTTTTTAATTTGCGGATGTTGCAGGGTGTCTGCATTTCTCGGAATGCGGACTGGAGATGAGGTTCTGGATTCGGTAGCTACTACAACGGCATCATTTGTAAAATAGCCCCGCATTTTTTTACCATATTCCTTAAAGGCCTGTTGCAGGCTTTTATGAATAAAGGCAGGCAATACTTCTTTTAACGATGCAGAATGTAAGCCGGGTAAATAAGAACAGGCCGGAAGAGAAGAAGAAATTTTATTTTCTGCAAAATCAACTAACCGCTGAGCCGGGGCCACAAATTTTCCACCACCTGCTTCAAAAGCCTTCTTTTCTACTGTTTGCTGAAAATACATGGCTGCTAACGGGCCATACTTATTATATGCCTGAAAATCTTTTTCCTCTACGGTAACTACTATACCACTGTTAGCATATGGATTATTTCTTTTGGAGGGACTCCAACCATTCACCACCAGCTCACCCGGGGAAGTGGTAGCCGGGGCAATAATTCCACCGGGACACATACAGAAAGAAAAAACCCCTTTTCCATCTACTTGCTGTACCCAACTATAGGCAGCAGGGGGTAAAAAATCACTTCTTACTTCACAATGATACTGGGAGCTATCAATAAGTGATTGCGGATGCTCTACTCTTACACCCAGTGCAAACGGCTTGGATTCAATGAGTATCTTTCTTGCATGAAGCAATTCAAAAATATCTCTTGCTGAGTGGCCGGTAGCTAAAATAACTGCGTTGGCAGATACTTCGCCAAGCTCAGTAGAATTACCATCTGCTGTTTTAACGCCTTTTATTTCATTGTCCTTTAAAATGAAATCAATCACTTTTTTTTCAAAAAGAAACTCAGCACCGCAATCTTCTATCTTTTTTCGCATAGCAGTAATAATCTGTGGAAGTTTATTAGTGCCGATATGAGGATGAGATTCAAATAATATCTGTTCTTCGGCTCCGAAATGAACGAACAGGTTCAGGATGCGATTAATATCACCCCTCTTGCTGCTGCGGGTATAGAGTTTCCCATCACTATATGTGCCAGCACCGCCTTCACCAAAGCAATAATTGCTTTCGGGGTTTACTTCACCTTCTTTATTTAAGATGGCGAGATCCCTTCTTCTTGCTCTTACATCTTTTCCTCTTTCCAGGATGATGGGTTTGATACCTTTCTCAATTAGTTGCAGGGCAGCAAATAAGCCGGCTGGGCCGGCACCTATTATAATTACCTGTTTAGTCGCATTTGTGACGTCCCGAAAATTGAATTGCAACAACTTCCTTGGCTCAAAAGGTTCATTAATGTATGCTTTCAGGGAAAGATTGATCCAGGCTTGTCTGCCTCTTGCATCAATAGAATGTTTTAGAATAGTAAAGCCGGAAACCGCTGAAATGGTTACTGCTTCTGCTTGTGCGATATACTCCTTAACTAGTGTTTCATTGGCGGCTTCTGACGGAAGCAACTTAAGAGAAATAGTCTTTTGCATAGTGTCAGGTTTTTATCCTGAAGAGTTATTGCAAAGATGCAAATAAAAAACCGGGAATAATTTTCGAAATCCTTGTTGCAGCCATAAAATATTTATACCTTCAAACGAGACCACCGGTTATGAAAAAAAATACCCCTTTTGCGTTCCTTTTCTTACTTCTCGTCTTTACAGGGTTATCTTGTAATACTACTTACCAAAGTCAGACACTTCAGTATAAAACTTACCGGATTAGCGACGGGGAGCAGAAAGATTCTTCTATGCTCTCTTTTTTACAACCTTATAGCAGCAATGTAAATAAAACGATGAATGATGTAGTAGGAGTTGCGGATGTAAGTATGGATAAAAAACAACCTGAATGTACCCTTGGTAATTTTTTGGTGGATGCTTTTTTGTTTATGGCGGCAGAAAAATTTAATACTAATGTAGATGTTGCTTTTTTGAACTTTGGTGGAATGAGGCTGACACAATTGCCCGCCGGCAATGTAACTAATGGAAAAATATTTGAGTTGATGCCTTTTGATAATTTATTAATTCTTCAAAAATTGAAAGGCGATGTCTTGCAACAGTTTCTTGATTTAATTGCTGCAAAAGGAGGATGGCCTGTTGCAGGTATTACTATGCAGATAAAAGATAAGAAGGCAGTGAATGTGATGGTAGGAGGAAAGCCGCTTGATCCAAACGCAACGTATACCACTGTCAATTCAGACTTTATTGCCAATGGCGGTGATAATGCCGATATGCTCAGAACAGTACCACAGGTTACCAATGGTTACCTGATGCGGGATGCTATTTTTGATTATATCAAAAAATTGAAAGGCCAGGGAAAAAGCATTAGTGCTAAAATTGAAAACCGTGTTACCAATGCTCAGTAGAAAGAAATTTATACGGCAAACTGCTTTATCTGCCGGGCTTATCATGGCTGGGTCATCTGTTTTGAAAGCGACTGAGTATTTCACCCCCCTGAAATTGACCATTTTGCATACCAATGATGTGCATAGTCGCCTGGAACCATTTCCTATGGATGGTGGCCGCAATCAGGGGCTTGGTGGTGTGGCTGCAAGGGCTACATTGATAGAAAAAATAAGACAGGAAGAGGAACATGTATTATTATTAGATGCCGGTGATATTTTTCAGGGTACACCTTACTTTAATATATATAAAGGTGAGCCGGAAATAAAAGCGATGTCTGCCATGAAATATGATGCGACTACAATCGGTAATCATGATTTTGATGCAGGTATGGAAAATCTGGCAACACAATTAACCAATCATGCAAACTTTCCAATGCTGGTGAGTAACTATGATTTTACAGGAACGGCGATGGAAAATAAAACACAACCATATAAAATTTTTAAAAAAGGAAAATTAAAAATCGGAGTGTTTGGAGTAAGCATTGAAGGAAGAGGATTAATTCCAGATAGTTTATTTGGTGCCACAAAATATCTTGACCCGGTTCAAAAAGCAAATGAAGAAGCTGGCCAACTAAAAAGAAAGGAAGGTTGTGATATGATAATTTGTTTATCACATCTTGGCAATCAATATAAAGAAAGCAATAAAGTAAGCGATGAAGTGCTGGCGAAAGAAACAGAAAATATAGACCTGATAATTGGTGGTCACACACATACTTTTTTGGATAATCCGATTAGCTACAAGAACAAAAAAGGAGATGATGTTATCGTCAACCAGGTGGGTTTTGCCGGTATAATTTTAGGTAGGTTAGATTTCGAATTTTCCAAATTTTCAGGTAAAAAATTAGCTAAAAACCACAATATTTCTGTTTCACAAAAATCAGGGGGATAAAAATTTTTTTTTATAAAAGAAATGGTGATATTCGCCTCCCTGTCCAACTTTTTTTATGAACATTGTGTGAAGATTTTTTTTGGACGATTTTCGAAGAACAACTATAGATAACCCGATATAAACTGCTTACTAATCTGATGGAGAAGAATGCTGAAAAAATCTGGACCAATTGTTTAAAAATCATCAAAGACATTGTTGAGTGGCAGCATTACAAAACTTGGTTTGAACCAATCCATCCGGTATCATTAAAAAATAATATACTGGTCATTCAGGTACCAAGCCAATTCTTTTTCGAATATCTCGAAGAACATTACGTAAATTTATTAGCGAAGACATTGAAGAGAGAATTGGGTAAAGATGCCCGTCTCGAATATCGCATCATGGTAGACAGTGGTAACAGTAAGAACAAACCTGTTACGATGGATGTAAGTGGTCAGGGGTTTAAAACTTTTTCAAATAACGAAATGGATTTTCCTTTAGTCATAAATAATCCTGTTAAGAATCCCTTCGTTATACCGGGTCTTAAAAAAATGCAGATTGACCCGCAGCTTAATCATATATATACATTTGAAGCATTTATAGAAGGCGACTGTAACCGGGTGGCCCGCCGTGCCGGGAAAACGGTGGCTGAAAAACCGGGAACGAACTCCTTTAACCCCCTTGTTATTTACGGCGGCGTAGGTTTGGGTAAAACCCATCTGGCGCAGGCTATTGGAAATGAGGTAAAAAGGTCTCATCCCAATAAGGTGGTACTTTATGTAAGTTCTGAGAAGTTCATCAACCAGTTTATGGATCACAGCCGGAACAATGCCATAAACGACTTTATCCATTTTTACCAGCTTATTGATGTACTGATAATAGATGATGTGCAGTTTTTTGCAAAAGCAGAAAAATCGCAGGATGCTTTCTTTGCCATTTTCAATCACCTGCATCAATCGCATAAGCAATTGATTCTTACATCTGATAAATCACCAAAGGATCTTGATGGTGTGCAGGAAAGATTATTGAGCCGGTTTCGCTGGGGTCTGAGTGCTGACCTGCAGGTGCCTGAATATGACACCCGGATTGAAATTCTGGAGAAAAAGATGAAGAATGACGGGCTGGAAATGCCAAAAGAAGTTGTTAAGTATATAGCATATAATATAAGCAACAATGTAAGAGAGCTGGAAGGGGCATTAATTTCACTGTTGGCACAATCTTCGCTAAACAGAAGAGAAATTGACTTAGACTTAGCCAAGAAAGTGTTACGAAATTTTGTAAAATCATCGAGCAAGGAAATCACTATTGACACCATTCAAAAAATGGTGTGTGAATACTTTGATGTTGCCTACGACAAGCTCCTGCAGAAAACCCGTAAAAGAGAGATTGTACAAGCAAGGCAGATTACTATGTATTTAGCTAAGGCCTTCACTAAAAATTCCTTAAAAACAATCGGCGAACATTTTGGTGGCCGTGACCATACTACTGTTATCCATTCTTGCCAAACGGTAAAAGATTTGATGGATACTGATGGTGTTTTCAGAGAGAATGTATTAGAACTTCAACAGAAAGTGCAACTGGCTGCCATGTAAAAAAAGAATTACAGAGATAAATAGAATTAGAATGAATCCCCGTCTCGCCTCAGGCGAGACGGGGATTTTTATTGATATAAAAGGGTGAAACTGTGTTGTGGGAAAGCAATTAATCTTTATTTTTGCCTCCCCTTGATAAAGGAGGACGTTGGAGAGGTGCCTGAGTGGCCGAAAGGAACGGTTTGCTAAATCGTCGTACGGGTTACACTGTACCGTGGGTTCGAATCCCACCCTCTCCGCCAATGCCAACCTGAGTATTAAAAGCAGGTTGGCTTTTTCTTTTCCAACTCCTTTTAAAATAAGGACTAAATAAGGCAGAATGCCTTTATATTTGCACTCCTAATTCCGATAGCTATCGGAACAGATCGGGAAGTAGCGCAGGCCGGTAGCGCACCTGGTTTGGGACCAGGGGGTCGCAGGTTCGAATCCTGTCTTCCCGACTAAAGGCTGTAAGTCATTGACTTGCAGCTTTTTTCTTTTAAAGGGGTTAAAACAACCCTTTTAAAAAAATATATTATTTTGTAATAAAGATTAGAAATACTAGTAGTTGACAGTAATTCCCACACCAAAACCCATATCACTATCGTAGTGTGCTGAAAGTGCAGTATTGCGACTAATAATGTACCTGAATCCACCCATGTATTCAGTATCAGTGTTTATCATAAAGCTCATTCGTAAACGCTTAGCTATTGGAATATCTTCTCTCATCAACTGTAACCTAACATTCCCATCTTGGTAAACCTCTACCTGTGCCTGCACCAGCATTGGCAAAGTGTATTGAACACCAATACTTATTTGTGCTCTGTTATCCTTAGTATTTTTTTGCCCAAAGAGATTTTTCTCAACTTCCCCTTCTTCCAATTTCCTATATCGCCAATCAAATCCGATAAATGGCATCAGCCATTGCATCTTTCCTAAATATCTGCCGATATGTGTTTCTGTTTCGTAGCCGTGCATGTCGTGATAGCCCAAACGCCACTCGCTGCCAATACTCCAACGGGTATTTTGCAACATCAATTCTCCGTCGTTGCCATTGGTTGCAAAATCATTCTGAAACATGAAGTGCATTTTTCTGTCGTCTGCAAATAGTTTGCGTTGGGCAAATTTCGGATCTGGAATTAAGGGATTGGCTGGTTGATTTTCATAACTGAATACCCTTCCCATGCCACTCATCATGTGGTACAAAATATGACAGTGGAAAAACCAATCTCCTTCTACATTCGCATTAAACTCCAATGTGTCTGTTTCCATTGGCATAATGTCAATGATGTTTTTAAGCGGTGCATACTCTCCCTGTCCGTTATTTACCCTGAAATCATGTCCATGCAGGTGCATGGGATGCCGCATCATGGAGCCGTTGAAAAGAATCAGCCGCAGGTTTTCTCCTTTCTTCACTAAAATTTTATCAGCCTCACTCACTACTTTGTTATCCAAACTCCACACATAACGGTTCATGTTTCCGGTGAGTTGAAATTTTATCGTCCTTGTTGTGCTTTCGGGGAGTGTTGTTTTCTCGGGTGATTTCAGCATTGCATAATTCAATGTAACAATGTCTGAGAGTGCATTACTGTTATACTGGTTATGGTTGGCATGTGCATTATCAGACATTGCCATAGTATCTGCTTTTGTATCACTCTTTTTCCTTTCTTCCCCTGTAATTTCAGGATACATCACCACATTCATATCCATCTGGTTCAAACTCATGTTCATTCCCATATCATCCAAATCGCCATTCATTTTCATCATGCCGTTCATCATCTTCATGCCTTCAAAATATTTAAGCCTTGGCATTGGTGAAATGAGTTGCTTAATGCCATTACCTATGTATAATGAAGCTGAGTTTGTTCTATCCTCTGTTGTTGCCAATAATTCGTATGATGTATTGCCGGCAGGAATGGTAACGACAATATCATAGGTTTCTGAAACGGCAATGATTAATCTATCCACTTCAACGGGTTCTACATCGTTGCCATCACTTGCTACAACTGTAATTTTGCCACCGGCATAACGAAGCCAGAAATAAGAAGATGCTCCGCCGTTTGAAATCCGTAAGCGGACTTTATCACCTGCTTTCAACAGCTTACCATTTACTTCACTAATAGTTGATTCCGATTTTCCATTCATTAATATTCTGTCATAATACACATCGCTTACATCCATTGCCAACATCCGTTTCCATTCGTTTTGCAGTTTGGTTTTAAAATGTCCTGCTTTTGCAGCTTCAGCATAACTCTGCACTGCATTTTTCTTCAAGGCAAACCAGTCGCTTGCATTGTGCAGCATCCGGTGTACATTATCTGGTTTGTAATCTGTCCATTCGCTTAAAACAATTGGAACTGTTGGAATATCCCATTCTTCCCTTTTATTCATAATAAAAGAACCATACATGCCTATTTGCTCCTGTAAGCCTGAATGACTGTGATACCAGTGTGTGCCATGTTGTATGATTGGAAATTTATAAAGATGTGTAGTGCCTGACTTAATGGGCATTTGTGTAAGGTTTGGGACACCATCTTCTTTGTTTGGTAAAAACAAACCATGCCAATGCAATGATGTTTCTTCATTTAAATTATTGTGAACATATATTTCAGCAGTATCACCCTCTGTAAATGTTAATGTGGGCATTGGGATTTGTCCGTTAACAGCAATAGCCCTTTTTAATTTACCTGAAAAATTTACCATTGTATCGGCGATGTATAAATGATAGACTATGGTATGTGGGGGTTGAGTATCAGTTATAGTTTTAATGGAGCCTAAGTTTGTTTTAGCCTGTTTTTTATCATTCATACCGGCATTGCTATCTCCCATATCCATACTATTCATATCCTCTTTGGATTTTTCTTTTACCAGCTTCATTCCACACTTAGGACAGTTGCCGGGTTTGTCTGCATGTATTTCCGGGTGCATCGGGCAGGTATAGGTTACAGGCGGTTGTATAGCAGCCGGTGGCATCTGTATAGTGTCTTTTGTTTCACTAATAACAGGTTTTGTTTTTACAGTATCCTTCTTAACCGTTATGGGCTGTTGTTTTTTTATTGGTTGCTTCTTTACAACTTTTGGTTTCTCCTTCACCAATGTCATTCCACATTTTGGGCAATTGCCTGGCTTTGGGGCATGTATTTCCGGGTGCATAGGGCAAGTGTAGGTTACAGGCTGAACCTGCATTACATCTTTTTTTGACATGTCCATTCCTTTCATTTCCTGTCCAAATAAAAAGGCACATATTCCCATTTCAAACATTAGAAAAATTAATTTCTTCATCTCTTTAATTTAATTATTTATCATAAAAAATCAGGCCTTGTATTAATAAAGCAAACTTGCCAGCTTTATTTTTTTACTTTTACTATCTGTCCATGCAAAGATTAAGTTGTTACCGGCTTTTGTCATTTGTGGAAAACCGCTGGATCTTGAATCGGAAGATGTTGCAATATTAATAGCTTGACCCTTTGTTCCATCTGAATTAACTTTTAATGCTTTTATCGTTGAGCCTTCCATCCAACTAATCATTGCAGTTTTTTCATTCAGCATTACAACATCTACACGACCAATTGGTTTACCTTCATCAACCTGTATGGGTTCTTTAAATGTAGCACCACCGTCATCAGAAAAAATAATTTTCACCTGTGCTTTATTCTCCGGCATTGAAAACCATGCAATAGCTAAACTATTATTGATGGCATCAATTCTGGGGCCATTAACAGGGCAGCCGGCAATTTTCCATTGATCAGGGAAGATATTTTTTGGTTTTGTCCATTCACCATTAATAAAACGTACAATTGATATATCCCTGATTTCTTCTTCTGAACGATCCCGATATATCACTACAGGTCCGTTTCCGGTAATGGCAATACTTGTTTGACAACAATCACATATTCTTCCATCCAGTTCCCATTCATTTGTTTTCGTCCCGCTTTTATTCAGCAGGGCTACTCTCAGGGTCATTTCCCCATTATGTCCTTGATGATGGTCTTTATCACCTTCCATTGCTGTTTTTCTCCCATCCAGCCAGGAAATAAAAAACTGATCATTAAAAGGAGAGATTGATACAAAGCCATGTTCAGCTTTCTTGCCATCATCGTGTACTATTTTTGAATTGCCCCAAGTTTTGCCTGCATCGGTTGATGTAACCAGTTTAATATCATAGGTAAATTTTGCAGTATCACTTTTTTCTAAATAATGAGCAAGGATATTATTATTGCCATCCGCAGCAATTACGGGATAATCAGCCCAATTAACAAACCAATTGTTACCTGCAGCAATTGTAACTGGCGGGGCCCACTGCTCTTTTGAAAGTATAGAAAATTTTAGTGTGCTTTCTTTTCCTTTTTTTTCTATCCAGGATAGATATACAATCCCATTTTTATCAGTAAATAAGTATGGCTCAGCACAGGAATCTCCGGCAGGAGAAGAAAGCATCCTTACATTCAGATCTTTATTCGTATTTTTTTCATTGTTATTATTTGTACATGATACCAATGTAACAATTAGTACAAAAGCAGTTATTAGTTTTTTCATTTTGCTTTTATGATGTTTAGTATTAGATCAATATTCTGTTTATCATCCCATTTCCTGTAACCCATTTCTGAGAAAACGAGTTTTCCCTTTGGGCTGACAATATAAGTTGTTGGCAAAGTCATTATACTCAATTCTTCAAGGGTTTCCACTTTCACATAATTAAAATCATAGCTATAGCTGGTTTTAAAATTTTCAATTTGATCAGATGCTTCATCTGAGGCAAATAAAAAAACAATATTTTCATTTTTAAGTTTGTTCATGGCAGCCTGTATGGAAGGCATTTCTTCCAGGCAAGGTTTACACCAGGTAGCCCAAAAATTGATAAAGACTGCTTTTCCCTGATATTGCCCCGGGTCAATTGGGCTATTGTCCAGGTTTTTCAAGTTTATTCTACCGATTTCAGATTCAACTGAATTTGATATATCAGGTTTATCTTTTTCTTTGCAGCCTGCTATTCCTATTAAAAGTATTACTGCTATTTTATAAATCAGATTCATAAGCTTTTCAAATTAATTATCACATTGTGTAAGATTATTTTTTTACTTTCAACATACTTGCATTAATAGCTACAACAACGGTACTAATTGTCATTAATACAGCACCAGCCGCAGGGCTTAGCAAAACCCCCTGTTTATATAAAACACCTGCTGCCAATGGTAATGCCACCACATTATAGCCAGTTGCCCAAATCAAATTCTGAATCATCTTCCGGTATGTGGCTTTACCAAATAAAATCAGACTTACAATGTCCTTCGGATTACTGTTTACCAAAACAATACCTGCCGTTTCAGCTGCTATATCACTACCACTGCCTACTGCAATACCAATATCGGCCTGAGCCAATGCAGGTGCATCATTTACTCCATCCCCTGTCATGGCAACAAACTCTCCATTACCTTGAAGTTCTTTTATTTTCTCTAATTTCTGATGCGGTAATACTTGGGCAAAAAAACTTTCCATGCCTAATGTTTTGCTTACACTGGCTGCAACTTTATTGTTATCTCCGGTAAGCAATATGGATTTGATATTGTTTTGTTTCAGGGTTTTAATAGCTTCTGCGGATTCAGGCCGTATTTCATCTGACAAAGCAATGTATCCTGCCAGTTCATTATTGATTATTACAAATACTACTGTTTCTGTATCATTTGCGGTGAAGCTATCAGGAACAGTAATATTATTTTCTTTTAAGTACCCAGGACTTACAACTAATATTTTCTTTCCCTCTACAGTAGCTTCAACCCCCTTGCCGGTAATAGCAGTAAAATTTTCTGTTGCGGGACTGATTATAGATAAGTCTTTTACTTTTTGCAAGATACCTGTGGCAAGTGGATGTTCTGATTTTTGTTCTAATGCAGATGCTAAACGAATGATTTCATTTTCGGTTAAATCTTTTTGCAGTGAAACAATTTTTGATACTTCAAATTTTCCGACGGTAAGTGTCCCCGTTTTATCAAAAACAATAGTTGTTATTTTTCTGGCATTTTCAAAAGCTGTACGGTTCTTTATAAGTAAGCCATTCTTTGCTGATAAGGCAGTCGATTTTGCCACCACTAATGGAACTGCCAACCCTAAAGCATGAGGACAACAGATAACAATTACTGTTACCATTCTTTCCATAGCAAAAGCCAAAGATTGCCCTGTTAAATACCAGTATAAAAATGTACCAATGCCCGCAATAATCGCAATGGCTGTCAACCATTTTGCAGCCTTGTCTGCTACCAACTGGGTTTTAGATTTTGATTTTTGTGCATCGTCAACCAACTTTATAACCTGTGAGAGATAAGAATCTTTTGCGGCATGAGATACGGTAACTTTAATAGACCCATTGCCATTAATTGCACCGGCAATTACTTTATCGCCTTTTAATTTTTGTACAGGTTTGCTTTCTCCCGTCAGCATAGATTCATTCAGATAGCTTTCACCCTCTAAAATTATTCCATCGGCTGCCACTTTTTCACCTGGTTTTATTAGTATAACGTCATTCTCATTTAAGTTTACTGTTTTTACTTCAGTGATCTGTTCACCTTTTATCAGATGAGCATCATCGGGCATTAGCTGAACAAGCAATTCCAATTCCCTTGAGGCACCCGCCACAGATTTCATTTCGATCCAATGCCCCAGTAGCATGATTAAAATAAGTGTGGCCAGTTCCCAGAAAAAATCCATGCCTTCCAATCCAAACACGGTGGCTACACTATAGATGTAAGCAACAGAAATGGCAAACCCAATAAGTGTCATCATACCTGGGTTCTTCATCTTCAGTTCTCCCACCAGGCCTTTCAGAAAAGGCCAGCCGCCATAAAAGAAAACAACAGAGGCCAAAGCAAGCAATACATATTTTGAGCTGGAAAAACTGATATGAATATTCAACCAATGCTGAATCATTTCTGATAACAGCATAATTGGAATGGTTAAAACCAGCACTACATAAAACCGTTTTCTAAAATCAGCAATCATCCCTGTATGATTAACTTTTTTGCCATGAGCATTTACATAAGGTGCATTTGCCATTGGCTCCAACGTCATACCACATAAGGAGCACTTGCCCGGTGCATTCTGCACTATCTGCGAATGCATGGGACATGTGTATTTTTGAAACTGCATTTGTGAAATATTAATTTAATAAATCACTATTTCCTTTTCGGAAATTGTTAATCATTACTAATGTTGCAGATGCCGGAACAACTATAGAATTCCACCATGATATTTGCATCCGCCAGAGAGTAGCCCCCGTTGTTCCGCATCATACCTATATTTTTTAATGATGTAAAGTATGGTCTTTAGCTTTTGTTGTATCCATCCCTTTCATTTTATCCATATTCATCCCTTTCATCTTCTGCATCATATCCATCATTTGTTTGTTTCCCATCATCGCTTTGCACATTCCAGACATCATAGTAGTATCATTCTTGCAGGCTTCTATCATATTAGTCATCATACCCTCCATCATACCGGGGTTTTCTTTCATCACTTTCATCATCATTTCATGATTTCCCATCATCATCTTTTGGTGGTCATGCATCATCGCCATGCCGGTTTGGCTTGCCATCATTGCTCCCATCATTTCTTTGGTCATACTGCTATCATTTGCAATTCTATCCATCATCTCCTTTCTCGTTTCTGATTTTGAAAGAATTTGTTTTGTATCAGTACTGGATTGACAAGATACAAGCACCGTAACTAAAGCAATAGCCAATGTAATTTTTTGAAATTTTTTCATGATTGAAATTTTTATTTGAATGACTATAAAATTCTTCTGTCTACTTTGACTATGCAGTGATGCGGATTTGATTTTTTGAAACTTTTTAATTTTTTAATACAAGAGTGTCTTTAGCATGTTGAATCCATTTAATGAGTAATTCTTTTTCACTATTCGTGAGCCGGGCATTTTTATGCATCCATTTATAGGAAGGTAAAGGCATTGTATTATCCTTTATACTATTAGCAATTCCGGTTAATTTACTTACTTGCTTTCTTTTTGAATAACTACCAAACTCACTAAAATTTAATACCGCTTTACCTTGCTTTATATGCTTAGCCATCAACCATCCCATGGGCTGAATATTTGAATACCAGGGATAACTGGTGTTATTACTGTGGCAATCATAACATGCTTTTTTTAAAACAGCCTGAACACTATCCGAAATATTAAACATTTTAGAAATGTTTGTTTCCAATACCCTGCCATCTTTATTATGGACAGGTGCTATAAACTGAATAACAATGAAAACAGCCGATATTACCAATAATATTTTTCTTGCACGGCTCATGATTATTTTATTTCTTCTTTCATGGTGCCACAGGTGGGCATTGCTTTGCCCAAATAGGGGTTTTTAATTTCCTTTGTTTCGCTTAACCAAAATGCACCTTTATTATCATTGTACATCGGGCAAAAGTCTTTGTACAAAACCTGGCCGCCGCCAAATGCTTTTACCAAATCGTACATGTCTTTACTCAACATCTCAAAATGCTCTCTCTGGTGTTCTAACTTACCGGCATTAGAGCCAATATGTTCGGAATGTTCCTTAGCATCATCGGCTATTTCCGTAAATGCTTTTTTCTGCGATGCAGACAAACTGTTTGCATCTAAACTTGCCAGGCTGGCAACAATGGAATTACCTGCTGCTGCTGCATTTTTTGAATCATCCTTAGTCAACGCATTTTTAAGTTTTAAATAGTTGCCCACTACTTCTTTTGTAGAAAAATTGGATGGTGTTATTGCCGTTGTGGGTTTTGCAGTATCGGGTTTGTTGTCCGTTGGGGCAGCAGGTACTGCAGGTGTTTCATTGTTTTTTACAGGTACCGTTAGCTCCATGCCGCACTTAGAGCATTTTTCTCCTTTTTTACCTATCACTTCCGGGTGCATAGAACAGGCATATAGTTGTTCTGCTACCGGGCTTACGGTTTCAGTTTTAGTTTCTTTTGTTTTGTCTGTGTTTGAATTGCAAGCAACAAATACAAATGCCATTACGATGCCAGAAAGAATTAGTTTTTTCATTTTTAAAAGATTTGGTTGTGATAAATTAATTTTATGAGCTGTTTCATTTACTTTCCCATTCAGCTATTCGTTTCTTCAATGCTGTAACTGCATTAGTCATATTTTTCTTTTCACCCAATACAACTGCTCTTTTTGCGGCAGCAATAGCAGCTTTGTAATCCTTTAAATCTGCCAGAATTTTTTGAAGCAAATTCGGGTAATTGAAATTCTCTTTGTCCGCCTTTTCTGCTTCCGCCACCCAGGCAGCGGCTTGTTTTAAAGCTCTTCCAGTAGCATAATAATAGTTAGCCCCCTGGTAAAGCAGGTCTGTATTTTGTTCTTTACCAATAATGAGCCGGGTTTTAATTTCAGCCATTATTTTTTCATCTACCGGACTTTTGAGGGGTATTTTAACTACTGTGTTTTCCCAGGTAAGAGCAAGAAATCCATCGCCTGTTTTTGTTATTTCAGTTATGTCAATGGTAAATGCTTCCTGAAAATTCTCCGCCTTTCCCGGTTGCACTTTAAAACGATGTATATCTTTTTTACTGTCATAACCAAAAGCTCCGTGTAAGGCTGTATCAGCATTAATTATGATTGTCCATTCTTTTTCTGCCGGAATAGTAAAGAGTGCATATTTTCCTGCTTTGAGGATTTTATTGCCTATTATCATTTCTTCTGATAAATGGATAGTAGTTGCTCCACTTGCACCGGTTCGCCAAAGGCTATCAAACGGAACCAGTCCGCCAAATATTTTTCGTCCTCTTGCTAAAGGGCGGGAATAGGTAACAGTAATTTCTCCATTTGCCAACTGTTGACTAAAGGATGCTTCCGGACTTGGCGGTGGAGTTAGAAAACTTATTTTCTCCTGTGAGAAAAGTGAGGTTGAGAATCCAACCATAATTATTATTAGTATTTTTTTCATCTTAAAAATTATTTAAAAACATTAAATAAGGTGTACTCAAATTTTAAAACAATGCCGTTGGGTGCTGTTCTTTTCATGGTGGAATACAATTCTTGCCGGTAGCCTATATCAACCCTTGCCTGGCTATTGATTATAAATTGCACCGAAGGGGCAATATCGAGATATGATTTCCCATTCTCGTTAAGTCGCTGACCAAGCAGTTCCAACATCAGGTTCATATTGGTTTGCTTGTAATCTTTATACACTTTAGGAAGCATCAGTTTACCTACAGATAAAGTATAGTTCATGGCACTATTACTCTCTGTTGATGGGAATTTATACCCTGGTTTATTATCTAATGCCTTTTCATAACTAAGTGAACTACTGATAGCAACTTTGTGTAATAACTGTGTAGCAATAATACCCGTTTCATAGCCGGTATTGTGACCCATTGTTTCAATCTCCTGTTGGTGTATATCAGCCCGGTTAAAGCTATACCTGCCGTATGCAGCCATTCTGAAATGACTTTTTAAATCATCCTTACTTAAAAAGCGATACTTCGCATAGAAACTTCCTCCTTCTGCTTTTAATCCTCCTTCCTGCCGGTTACTGATAAATCCCTGTACATGCACCATCCATTTTTTATTGATGCCCCACATTAGTTCAGGCATATTGTGGTAGTTCAACTTACCGTCACTTTCAAACATAAAAGCATTCATATCCCTTATGCCCAATGATTTTGCAGGCATATTACTGGCAGGTTCGGTAAACACAAATAGTTCCTGGGCTGATGTGCTCAATGAAATAAAGACAGTCAATACAAAAAACAATTTCTTCATACTACAATGTTTTAATGTGATATGAATTATTGTTTATCGTAGCATAAGTTGGATATTGCTTTGCCAGCTTTGACAGTTTCTTGTATTCTTTTTCCACAACAAAACCTTTATCCAACACTTTCACTTTTACTTCGCCAGCTAATACACCCGACTGGGTATCCATAAAAGTATAGGTGATATTGTTCTGTGTAAACGAACTGTTGTTTTCAGCTTTCTGATTATCAAAGTTGAACACAATAATTAATTCGCCTACTGAAAAACCGGCATCTTCCACCTTCTGTTTCAATTCGCCGGGATTTACTGAACTGCCACTTTTAAAATGAAGAATAAAAGCTGTTTTATTTAAATCAGTTTCCACCTTTTCTACTTCGGGTATAGATGTTAACTGCTTGTATGTAGCTTTTGAACACATGGAGCAAGTAAGGCCGGTGGCCGTTAATTCTGCTTTTGTGATTTGAGCATTTGCTATTACTGAAGCAAATAGAATAATAGAGCTGATTAATATCTTTTTCATTGTCCTAAATTTTATTGTTTAATAGTTTCTACTACTTTACCACAGGAAAGCATCTGAGAACCGTAGTAAGGGTTTTTAATTGCACTCTCTTTGCTTAACCAGTTTGCACCTTTACCATCGTTTGCCATTGGGCAAAATTGGTAATACACTGTTTCGGCAGGCTTTGCTGCTTTAATCAGTTCGTACATATTCTTTGAGAGAGAAATAAAATGTTCCCGTTGGTGTTCGGTGTCTTTATTTTCTTTAATATGCTGTGCATCAGTTTTCAAAGCCTTTTCCACTTTCATCCAAACCGTATGCTCTTCCATTTTCAGTTTTCCCATTTCTACTGCATCTAATGCAGTCAATAATGCTGCACCACTGGCAGAGGCGGTGTTGCCATCGGTTTTCACCAACGCATCTTTTAAAGCAAAGTAGTTAACAAAGACGGCTTTTAGCTGGCTTGCTTCCTGTATCTCCATTGTATTATTTCCTTGTGTATGATCAGTATGGGTTGACTTAGATGCCATTGCATCAGTTGTCAACTCTGTATTTGTCTTTACCATTGCCTTCTTCTCTCTTTTGTATTGGCAGCAGTCAGGAAGTTTATAATAAGCCTCATCAGGAGCAAGGTATTTTACATTGTCGTATCCTGAAAGAGCAATGTTTTTCAATATAGCATCCAAAGAGGTTTTCTTTGTGTCATAAGTGATAATAGCCAGCTTCGTATCTGCATCCCATTCTGTTTTATACTGCTTTTTTTTATTACCTACTTTTTCTATGGTGGTTTCGCACATACCACAATCACCGTTTACTTTCACGGTTTCTGTTTTGGCATTTTTAATCTGAGCCTGGGATATAGTAGTTGACAACAAGCCAACTACTGCCATTATAATAATTGCTTTCATTTTCGTTTATTTATATAATTATAAAATATTGGGCAGAAGGATCCACCAATAGCCGATACACTGCAAGGTGTCGGCGCATCATTTACAATTAATAAATCATATCAGGAAAAGGCAATGGAGAATATGTAGCCTGGTATCGCCAATATCAGGCGGTGCATGGCATGGAGAATAGCTTTCAGTAACCTTTACAAATTCATGAAAATTAAAATCAGGAATTGGGTTAACTATTGCCGGGGCAAGATTAAAATTTATTAAGGCTGCCGCCGCTGCTTTCTGTTGGTCAGCTTTTAGTTTAAAATGCTTATGTTCATCTTTACAACAACCGGTTTTATCTTCCTTCATGCCACATCTGCCGCATTCTTCTTTCTCACTATGCCACAAGCTCCAACCAACCATTTCGTTCATGCAGTAGTGCAGGTGTACAGTAGCACCCATGGTTGCAGAACCATAAATGAGCATTAATAATATGACTACCGTTTTTTTCACTTAGTCAAAGTTAGGCTAATTTCGAGAAAGTGGATTTACAGAATTATGGAGGAAAATTACACAATTAAGACCCCATATCTCCTTGAGATTGTATTTCCCAACTCCGTAAATTGATTTCCCGTTTATGTAAGCGGTAATACTTGCCTTATAGCAACTTGCAGTAAAAAAGATAACTTATGAGAAGAAGAGGGTTACTAATTGTTACTGCACTTTCAGTGTTTGGTGGAATAAAGGCGCAAACAACGGGAAAAGCCCAGGCACCCGATACAAACCATATAAAATATTTGCCCGATGTAACGGTAGTGGGCCGAAACAGCAAAAGTGATTATCAGCAAATGCCGGAAATAGTTGGTACAAGTATTTACGCAGGCAAGAAAAATACACTGATTGTTTTAGATAATGTACAGGGAAATGTAGTAACAAATAATATGCGGCAAGTACTTGCCAAAGTACCAGGCATTCATATCTGGGAAAACGACCCCAGCGGAATTCAGATTGGTATTGCGGCAAGGGGATTAAGCCCTAACCGGAGTTGGGAGTTTAATGTGCGGCAAAATGGGTATGATATTGCTGCGGATCCTTTTGGTTATCCTGAAGCATATTATAATCCGCAACTACAGGCCGTGCAACGAATAGAAATAGTAAGGGGGCAGGGCTCATTGCAATATGGGCCACAATTTGGCGGGTTGGTAAATTATATTCTTAGAAATGGTAGTGAAATAAACAAGCCTTTTGAATTTGAAACACAGCAAACAGTCGGAAGCAATGATTTGTTCAACAGTTACAATGCTATTGGTGGAAAGAAAGACAAGGTTCATTACTATACATTCTTCGACCATCGTAATGGAAACGGATGGAGAAAAAACAGCAGCTATTTTACCAATGCAGGCTATGGTACTGTAACCTATAATTTCACTACAAAATTTTCATTAACGGCTGAAGTGATGCGTTCGCATATCCGCAGCCAGCAACCCGGCGGGTTGACGGATGCACAAATAAAGCAGCATGCCCAACAGAGTTTCCGCAGCCGCAATTGGTTTGATATAACCTGGACAACACCTGCCTTAATCGCCAATTTTCAAATTAATGAAAACACCCGGTGGAATACGAAATTATTTGGTACCATTGGCGACAGAAACAGTGTAGGTTTTTTGCAATCCATTACTACAAAAGACAGTATCAACTCTGCAACGCTTAGCTACAACAATAGGGTGGTGAGTCTTGACCAATACAGAAACTATGGTTTAGAAAGCCGTATTATCACTAATTATCGTCTGGGTAAAATGAAAAATACTTTGTCCGGCGGCATCCGTTTATATACCGGCACTACCACAAGACAGGCCGATGGTAAAGGAACAACAGGCACAGGATATGATGTTACCGTAACCGGCAATTACCCCCGTGATATTACTTTTAAGTCCAGAAACGTAGCTGCATTTACGGAGAATATTTTTCGCATCAGCGATAAGTTTTTAATTATACCAGGGATAAGATATGAGTGGTTGGAAGGTTCATCATCCGGCCGAAATGGATATACAACCGGTGGAGTAGAAATAATCTTACAAAATATTACAAGGGACAGAAGTTTCGTTCTTGCAGGTATTGGAACGGAGTACCATATTACTAAATCCACTGAGGTATATGCAAATTTTTCACAGGCATATCGTCCCATTCAGTTTGCAAATCTGCAGGCACCACCTACAACTGATGTGGTTGACCCTGATTTAAAAGATGCGAAAGGATACAATATTGATTTAGGCTACCGAGGCAAAGTGAAAAATTTTCTGCAATTTGATGTAAGCGGATTTTATTTGCAATATAATAACCGGGTAGGTACAATTACACCAACAGGGGCTACCTACCGTTTAATAACAAATGTGGGAGCCAGCACCAGTAAAGGATTTGAAGGTTACATTGAATTTAATCCGGTAAGGGCATTTACCAAAAGTAAACATGCAGATTTAATTATTTTTGGTTCTTACGGATACACTGATGCCAAATACAGTGGCGACCATAAAGATGCTAATACAAAGGGTAAGAATGTGGAGAATGCACCAACCAATATTTTCCGGGGTGGTATAACCTGCGGTTACAAAGGCTTTTTATTAACCGCCCAGTTAAGCAGTGTAGGAGTAACCTTTAGTGATGCCAATAATACAATTGCACCTTCGGCAAATGGCAATACTGGTTTAATACCATCTTATACTGTAACTGATTTAACAGCTACCTATAAATTCTCAAAAGGTCTGAACCTGAAAGCTGGAATAAATAATTTATTTGATGAAAGATATTTCACCCGTCGTGCAGGCGGTTATCCAGGGCCCGGTGCTTTACCGGCTGATGGGAGAACTTTCTTTATATCAGTTGGGGCAAAACTTTAAAAAAAGTGGCAGAATTTTTACTGCCACTTTTCTTTCCCTTAAGAAAAACTATTTACAGCAATCCTTCTTTCTAACAAAAATCGCTTTGAAGATTTTCCAGAAAAACTGCCCTATTGATTGGATTATATTCATTTTTCAGGCATGTAAATTTTTATTTTCCCCTTTATCTGAATGTCATCCAGATGCCCAACGGTTTTAGTCATATCATCCAGCACATGCACATGCATAAAAGTGGTATGATGAGTAAAAATGCTTTGATGATGTTTAGAGTAAAAACCCAGCATTGTTACCGGATTGTTAATCATCTTTCCTGCATACGCAAATTGGTTATGATTATCCATTGTATGGGCAACTCCATCTTTCCAGTTAATGACATGGTAAGTTGCTTTTTCCGGAATGGCAACTACTTTAAAAGCGAATGGTTTATTAGCATCAAAGCCATTGGCTACTGCTGTTTTTTCTATAAAAAATTCCAGTTCTGCATAACTGGTAATAGTGACATCCATAGTAATAACTTTCCATTTTGGTACATAGCTATAAACCAGCATGGCAGCATCAGCAACTTTATTTTCGTTATTTTCTAACTGTTTTCCGCTGAGAGAAGTTGTATAAACCTTTCCATCCAGCACTATGATTTCACCCTTTAAACCAGCCACCGGCCCAAGTCCAAAAAAATTTGTTTTGTTAAGCGTATCAAGATTGAGGTGTGCAGAGAGGTCGCCTTTCATCATAATGTTCTTCATAGCACCTGCTACCCTCACCTCTGGTATTTGCACCAGCACTATGCCTCCGGCCAATAAGAATCCTGTAATTAGTTTTATCATCTTATAGCATATTTAGTAACATGATTGCACTCATTCCAATCATCAGTGCATTTTCAATAATTGTAATAGTACTCATGGGCAGGTTAAATACATCGCCCAGGCAGGCACATTTTATTTTTCGTTTATTCAATACACTTTGTAAAATTCCTACAATGCTTACCGTCATTACCACAAAGGTAACGGCATTGGCAACAATGGGATTAAACCCTGTAAGAAAAGCTATACCTAATGCCAGTTCGGTAAAAGCATATACATAGCTCCAGCCATTCCATTTTTTAGCCACAATATCGTACATGCTGTAGCTTTCTGCAAAACCTTTCAGGTTTAACAATTTGAAAAATGAAAACACAAAAAAGAAACCTGCCATAAAATAGTTCATCCAACGCATCCACAAAAAGCCGCCCTGCATCCATTCAGCAAGAAGTGTAATGCCGGTGATATAGGCAAAAATCAGTAGTACGGGTTTGTAGGTTACGAGCCAGGATTTTGTAGCTTCATCATCTGTCACCGTTAAAAGTGCAGGTTGCTGGTAGTAGGCTTCTGTTAACTGGTATTTGGGATAGGACTTTAATACTGCTTTCAAATCAGCAGTTGCAATGTGCTTATCCATATCAATAGTAGCCTCGCCTTTTGCTAAATCAATACTTACATTTTTAACTCCTGCAAGCTTTGATAATAAACCCTGCACTTTTGCCTGGCATCCGGCACAAGTCATTCCTGAAATTTTATAAGTATGTGTCATAGTAATAATTTAATGACACAAAGTTCCGTCAATTATATGCTGCAAATGTTACAGGCTGATTGGAAAGAGTTATACTTTATTGTAATGAAGATTATCTAATGGATGGCGATGACCACCACCCATTTTTTTAAAATGACTGGGAGTTAATCCGGTTGCTTTTTTGAACTGACCAGATAAGTGAGCTACGCTGCTGTATCCTAAACGGTAAGAGATTTCACTAAGGTTAAACTCACCATATACCAGCAATTCTTTTACTTTCTCAATTTTTTGCAGGATAAAAAACTGCTCAATTGTAATGCCTTCTACTTCCGAAAATAAACGGGAGATATAGCTATAGTCTTTGTTAAATGCCTTAGTTAAATAATTGGTGATGCTGAAATGTTCTTCCACTTCGCCGGACTGAACTTTTTTTATCAGCAGATTCTTTACCTTCTCTATTTGCTTTTGCTTCTGGTTGTCTAACAATTCAAAGCCCAATTCGTTTAATCTTTCATTCAGGTTCTTTATTTGCTTATCTGTTGCAGGTTTGGATAACTCTACTTCGCCCATGCTTACCAATGCCGGGAGCAGGTTTAGTTTTTCCAGCTCCTGCTTTACCACCATAATGCAGCGGTTGCAAACCATATTTTTAATACATAGCTTCATAATCCATTTTAAAAATACGCTAAAGTTGAACCGAAAAAACTATCGTATTCACTATATTTTCTTTGAAATCAAATTTCTTACTTAATTTCATACCATGTTCTTTGGTACATGTCGCTGGTGAGTTGGTGCGGTGAGTTGATGAACCTTCGGCTTTGTAATTTATTGATTTTAACTCATTTCTATAGGTTGGGTGGATTCCTGTCTTCCGACTTATTTTGAAAATCCTGTCATCCGGCAGGATTTTCAATTTTATCTGATATTTCTTAGCCTTATGCATATTTTAATAACAGGCGGCGCTGGTTTTATTGGCAGCAATCTTATCCGGACATTGTTCCAAAACAATCCTGGAATAAAGATTACCTGTATTGATAATTTCGACCCTTTTTATTCTGCAGACCTGAAGCAATTCAATATCCAGGATTTCAAAGCAAACCCAGACTTTCATTTTTTATATAACGACATTGCTCTTACTTCACCAGAAGAATTATGTGAATTGGTACATGAGCCGGTGGATACAATTGTACACATAGCAGCCAAGGCAGGAGTGAGACCAAGTATCCAAAACCCCTTGGCATATCAGCAAACTAATGTTATTGGGCTGCAGTATTTGCTTGATTTTGCTAAGGAGAAAAATATTAAGCAATTTATTTTTGCTTCAAGCAGCAGTGTTTATGGTGTTAACGGGCATTTTCCATGGAAAGAAGACGAACAGCTGATGCCGATAAGTCCTTATGCCATGACAAAGCTTTCCGGAGAAATGCTGGGCCATGTTTACAGCAAATTATATGATATCCGATTTATTGCTTTGCGTTTCTTTACAGTATATGGCCCGTCACAACGGCCTGACCTTGCTATTCATAAATTTACTAAAGCTATGCTTTCTGGCGAACCAATTACCATGTATGGAGACGGAAGCACCAGCAGGGATTATACCTATGTGGATGATACCGTACAGGGCATAATTGCAGCCATGCAATATGAAAAATCCGGGTTTGAAATTATCAACCTGGGAAATAATTATTCCATTTCATTAAAAGAATTGATTGCTGCAATAGAAGAGGTAACGGGTAAAAAAGCAGTTATTGAGCAGTATCCTGAACAACAGGGAGATGTCCCAAAAACTTTTGCTGACATCAACAAAGCGAAAAAGTTGCTTGCATATAATCCGCAAACAAGCCTGAAAGAAGGGTTGAAAAAATTCTATGATTGGTTTAAGAAGAATGAAGAGCTGCTGATGCAGTAATTACATGGTTACATCTGAAGTGTGGTTTACTTCTTTTTTTGCATGGTAAATCTTTCTTACGTTATATGTTTTTTTATTCTGTGATTCAAAATAAGTCCGGGTATTAATATCAGCAATGATACCGATGGTGATAAACTGGATACCGCCCAGCAATAATATCAGTCCTAATATCAGCAAAGGTTTACCCCAGATATCTTGTCCCATTATTTTTAAAACCAGCAGGTAAATATTAATCGCTGCTCCTATACCAAAACTCATAAAACCAATAGGGCCGAACAGGTGCATTGGTTTTTGCATATACTTCCGCATAAAAACCATCAGCACAAGGTCACTCATTACTTTGAAAGTACGGTTGATACCATATTTACTTTTCCCATGTACCCGGGCATGATGCTTTACATCTACCTGGGTAATTTTTGCACCCTGCATTTTGGCCAGCACAGGAATAAAACGATGCAGCTCACCATACAAGCCTAATTCTTCAGCAATTTCTCTTTTAAAAATTTTTAAAGTGCAGCCGTAATCTCTAATATATACACCCGTCATCCGCCGTATAAGTGCATTGGCAATCTTGCTGGGTATTTTGCGAAGAATGAATCCGTCTTTTCGGTTTTTCCTGTTTCCAGCTACCACATCCCAATCTTCATCTTTTAATAATTGAAGCATGGAAGGAATATCAGTAGGATCATTTTGTAAATCACCATCCAACAAAGCCACATATTTGCCCCGGGAATAATCAATGCCTGCCGTCATAGCAGTACTTTGGCCGTAGTTCTTTCTTAGCTCCACTAAAACCGTTCTGTCGTCTGCATATTCCAGTGCCTGTTGGTTTGTCTTGTCAGATGAGCCATCATCCACCAATACCACTTCATAGTCAATTCCGCTTAGTGCAAAACGTACAGCTTCGAGCAAGGGTTTGATATTCTCCTCCTCGTTCATTACTGTGATGACAACTGAAAGTTCCCGCATAATACCCTTTAAATTATGGCAAATATACATTTCCATTTACAAAGAATGGTTTGCTAAAGTACAAATCTCCTTTAACCAAATAATAAGTATAACAAAGCTTATAGTACGCCAGCAAGCTCTAAACTTCTTTTTTTGAGTTTACGGGTTTCTGTTTCTTCAATGATAGGTTCAGGTAAAAGAATCAGCGATGTTCCATTTTCTTTCCACCAATTATTTTCTTTTAGTTGGGCAGAAGAAATTACCCCGACTAAATATTTTCTGTCTTCCTGGGCATGCCATTCTTCTATCCACTCAAAACGTTCACGGGGAATAAAGAAAAGATCATGAAAGCTGACATACACCCGGAGAAAAATATCGTTACTTAGTTCATGCGGTTGATGATGGTAGAGCTTTTTATACTCATACTTATATTGGTAGCGTAAGGCAGAAATATCACTAAGTACTGCGGATGCAGTTGGCAAACTTCCTGCACCTTTAGCATAAAAAAATTGTTTATCCGCAAAGCCACTTTCAATTACCACACCATTATACTCATTTTTTACAAAAGCAAGATGGTCATTATGGTTAACAAACTGGGGCAATACAAAAGCAGCTACTTTACCGTTAGTAAGTTTTTGTGCCAGGGCTACTAATTTAATTTCCTGTTGTTTTGCCCTGGCAACAATGGCATCGCTGGCATGAATATTCTGGATGCCATTAAATAAGATAGCTTCCGGGCTTTCAACAATGCCGTAGGCATGAGTCAATAAAAAAGTCCATTTATTGACTGCATCATAACCTTCAACATCCAGTTTAGGGTTGCTTTCTGCAAAACCAGCCTGCTGGGCAAGCAGTAATGCTTGTTTAAAATCAAGACCTTCTTCAAATATTTTTGTAAGAATGAAATTGGTAGAACCATTTACGATGGCTTTGATCGAATGCAGCAGATCGTTGTCATAATACTCTTCCAGGTTACGAATAACAGGGATGGAGGCGCAAGCTGCAGCTTCGTATAAAAATGACTTACCTGTCTGCTGTTGTAACTCGAGTAATGAAGGCAAATGCTCCGCAATCATTTTCTTGCTGGCACTTACCACATCTTTCCCATTTTTCAGGGCCATGCTTACAATTTCAAATGCTGCATCCGCATCATCAATGACTTCTACAATGACGTTGATGTCAGGGTCGTTTAGTAATACATCTTTATCAGTTGTAAATAAGGAAGCCGGAGCATTTCTATTTTTGCCACCTTTTTTTATACAAATTTTCTTGATGGCTGTTTTCAAGGATGGTGTTTGTTGCAGCACTTTGTAAAGCCCTTCGCCTACAATACCAAAACCAAAGAGGCCGATGGTTAGTTGTTTATGTGTTTCCATTAGAGGGATACAGTTTTGTTTTTAATTTTTGTTACTGATACTTTAGTAAATGCATTATTCAAATCATTGGTCAGGTCATTAACTTCTTCCAGACCAACAGAAAGACGGATAAGACTGTCGGCAACACCGGCTGCCCTTCTTTTCTCAGCGGGAATAGATTTATGTGTCATCTGTGCGGGATGACAAAGAAGACTTTTTACACCGCCGAGACTTTCGGCCAGCTTGAAGTATTGTGTAGAGGTTACAAAAGCAGTCGCAGCTTCTTCTGTGTCATTCTTTAATGTAAAGGAAACAATACCACCAAAACCTTTTGCCTGTCTTGCAGCGATGTCATGATTGAGGTGTGTTTTTAAACCGGGATAATACACTTTATCAACAGCTGGATGAGTTTCTAAAAATTCTGCCACCTCCTGCGCATTTATACAATGTTGTTTTAACCGAAGGGGTAGTGTTTCAATTCCACGAATCACTAGCCAACTATCGAAAGGAGAGAGGATAGCACCGCTGGCATTCTGGATAAATTTAATTTTGTTACCAAGGTCTTTTTCTTTAGTTACAACCAGGCCTGCAATCAGGTCGCTGTGACCGCCTAGATACTTGGTGGCGGAGTGAACTACAATATCAGCTCCCAGCGAAAGAGGTTGCTGTAAGGCGGGTGAAGCAAAAGTGTTATCCACGCAAAGCAAACACCCACCAGCCCTGGCAATTTTGGCAATAGCTTCTATATCTGAAATCTTCAGTGTTGGGTTAGTAGGTGTTTCAATCCAGATAAGTTTTGTCTTAGGTGTAAAAGCGTTGAAAACATTTTCAGCATTCGTTGTGTCGACATAATTTACATTGATGCCAAATTTCTGATAGATATGCGTAAAGAGACGAAAGGCGCCCCCATAAATATCATCTACAGCAAGAATTTCGTCACCGGCTTTGAGGAGTTTGATTACAGCATCTATAGCCGCAAGGCCACTGCCAAACGCAATTCCCGTAGAGCCGTTTTCAAGTTTTGCAATAATGTCTTCTAATGTTGCCCTGGTTGGATTGCCTGTCCGGGCATAGTCAAAACCTCTGTTTACACCGGGTGCTTCCTGTACAAAAGTGGATGTTTGGTAAATGGGAACGGAGATAGCTCCTGTTAGCGGATCAATCGGAATGCTGTGGATTAGTTGTGTTGCGTTGTTACTCATCTTTTTTTGGTTTTTAAACATGATGAAAATTGATTAGACATTTACATCACTTACCAAAAAAAGCTATCGGGAAGAACTCCATCCCAACCATCTCCATTACTGGAGAGAATGAAATGAAAAAAGCTCACCCGATAAATCAGATGAGCTGTTAATATGTTGTATAAAAATATTTAGAAGCTATTAATCTGACTTATCTGTCTCCCGTTTCAAACGAGAGATGGAATTGGCACCTTTTTCAAACAAAATTTGAATAGGTTGTCAAGGCTTCATCGGGCCATTACCCTCTGCCTTTCTTGATAAGTATGTATAAAGAACTGGTGCAAAGATATGCTTACGAATTCCGTATTTCCAAATCTCCAATCAGAAAATTTTGCAAACACCTGTTTGGAAACTGGCTAGAAATTATACTGGTAAAGGGTTTCAGGTAGTATTATTTTTTTGCAGCCATTCGGCCTGAGAGCTGGCAGTTTGGTCAACTACAACTTTTTTCTCAATATTTTCCTGTGCCTTCCTGATGGATTTGCTTACCATAGCATGTTCAATTATTTCATCTTCTTTCATTCCGAGCTTTTGCATTAGCAAAATTATTTTGTCGCTACCAAACCGTTGAAGGAGTGGTTCTTTTAATGACGAATATACCTGTACTGTTTGTAGATTCATCTTACCGTACAACACTTCTTCTTTGCTTCGAAGTGGATGATGCTCCGCAAAAACCAGAGTTTTTCCGGCAAGGTGTGTGGTAACAGCCTCTCTGGCCGAAAGTAAACTTACTGCTTCACTTGTCTGACCGGTAAAGAAAATTTCAGCCTGTTGCAGGCTTTCATCAAACCAGAAAATGAAAACAATATTATTATCATCCTTCCATTGCGAAAGCATTGCTTTTAGTTTGGCTGGTTCCGAAATCACCACCTTATCAATTACTTTTATTGCCGGCTCTTTCTTTTTAAAAATATTAAACATTACAAGTATTTATTACAGCTAAAATAGCAAAGAGTCCCGATAGCTTCGGGACTCTTTTGTTACCGCCATGAAACCACTATGTAATTTTTTTAATTTACTGCTGTTTCTGTAACCAGCTTTGTACCAGTGTATGTCCAGACTTTCGGCACAGCTGCTTTTTTAGTCTTTGATGTCTTTACTGTAATTACCTGTTCTTCAACAAGTGCAGTAAAAGCTATAGCTGGATTTACTGCATCGTATAACTTACCGATGCAAATGCTTAATGTGTTTGTTTCTTTATCAAAAATCAATGTTCCTTCAGCCACTTCTTTTCCATCTTCTGCTTTTTGAGCAGGAATTTTATAAACAGCCGGTAATTTTCTCAGCATTGCTTTTACCTTACCTTGTGGCAATCCTTCTATCCATACTATTCCTTTGTTTTGTCCATCTAATGAGATGGTAACAGCAGCTGCATCTGCATTGGTAGCAGATTCATATTTTCCAATAACAGGAAAAATATCGGCAGAAGTTAATGCCGGTCTTGGCGCAATGTATTTTCCTGTATACTTTGAAGTAATAGAATCAACAGTCGGATTCTTTTTTGCTTCCCATGTGTTAACAGGTTGCTGAGTCTGCGGTTCTGTTTGCGCATTTACTGATACGGTGATTAAACACAAAGCGATGCCCCCCACTATTCCAATGCTCTTTTTCATAAGTAACTATTTTTAATGATTGAATTGATACCGGGACTATACTTCAAAATATTGTGCCAAAAATATTTTTTGTGGATAAGTAGGAATAAATAGTTGCATAGAGGGTCTAAAAAACAGTGTTAAAAGTCTCCAACAATTTCAGTCTTAAATTGTTTCTGATTAATTGTAAAGCCTAATTTTCAAGAGAGCTTGAATCAGTATCTTCGTCCATCATCGTATGGCAAAGAAAAACAGCAACAACACAGATAGTCCCATTCAGCAAAACGAATCAATTGAAGTATTCGGAGCCAGGGTACATAACCTGAAGAATATTGATATTTCTATTCCCAAAAATCAGTTGGTAGTAATTACCGGTATCAGCGGTAGTGGTAAGTCTTCATTGGCCTTTGATACGATTTATGCTGAAGGCCAACGTCGCTACATGGAAACCTTCGGTGCCTATGCCCGCCAGTTTATTGGCGATATGGAAAGACCTGATGTAGATAAGATAACCGGACTTTCTCCTGTTATTTCTATTGAACAAAAGACGACGAATAAAAATCCCCGGTCAACAGTGGGTACTGTTACAGAGATATATGATTTTCTCCGCTTGTTGTTTGCAAGAATCGGTGAAGCCTACTCTTACAACACCGGTAAGAAGATGGTGAAATGGAGTGAAGAAGAAATAGTAGAAAATATTTTCAATAAGTATAAAGGAAAAAAAATTGCCTTATTGGCTCCATTGATCCGTGGCCGTAAAGGACATTACCGGGAGTTGTTTGAAGAGGTAAGAAAGAAAGGCTTTTTAAAGGTGAGAGTGGATGGAGAAGTAAAAGATATTAGCCCAAAGATGCAGGTGGACAGGTATGTGATTCATGATATAGAATTAGTAGTGGACAGGCTGCAGGTAACGGATGATTTAAAACCAAGACTGAGCCAGAGTGTGCAACAGACATTGAAACTTGGAAAGGATTTGATGTTTCTTCTGGTGGATGATACAAAGTTTGTGCAGTATTCCAAGTTGCTGATGTGCGAAGACACCAGCATCAGTTACGAAGAACCTTCACCCAATGCTTTTTCGTTTAACTCTCCGTATGGTGCTTGCCCGGTTTGTAAAGGATTAGGAAATGTTTACACGATAGATATGGACGAGGTGATTATTGATAGTTCAAAAAGTGTAAAAGAAGGGAGTATTGCACCATTGGGCGAAGAAAGAAATGCCAGTGTTTTTCAGCAGGTGGCGGCATTTGCCAAACAGTATAAGATTAAACTGGATAAACCGGTAAAAGAACTTCCAAAGGAACAGTTGGATTTATTACTATTCGGGGATAAAAATATTAATCCCTCATTGGAAGTGGATGTAAATGATGAAACAGTGCCGCATGAATATACCGGTAGCTATGAAGGCATTATTCCGATGCTCAAAAGATGGTTCTCATCTTCCAACAGTACAGAAGGATTGAGGGAATGGGTGCAGCAATTCATGACCTTGAAAAGTTGCACTTCCTGCAACGGTGCCAGGTTGAGAAAAGAAAGTCTTTGGTTTAAAGTAAACGGAAGAAATATTGCTGAGTTGAGCAATATGAATTTAGATAACCTTGCTGCCTGGTTTGATGGTATTGAACTGATGCTTGACAACAAACAAAAGACTATTGCTAAAGATGTGTTGAAAGAAATACGGGAACGATTACAGTTTCTGTTAGATGTTGGACTCACTTATCTTACTTTATACCGCCCTTCCCGATCATTAAGCGGCGGCGAATCACAGCGTATAAGATTAGCCACTCAAATCGGATCACAATTACAAGGCATCACTTATATATTAGATGAGCCATCTATCGGTTTGCATCAACGGGATAATCAGCAATTGATCGGTGCATTAAAAAACCTGCGGGATATTGGCAATAGTGTAATTGTGGTGGAACATGATAAAGATATTATGCTGGCCGCCGATCATTTAATAGACATTGGCCCCAAAGCTGGTTTTCATGGTGGCAGGATTGTAGCAGAAGGCGACCCAACGCAATTATTGAAATTAGATACATTGACTTCCGGTTACCTGAACGGACATCATAAAATTGCGATACCTGCAGAAAGAAGAAAAGGTAGCGGGAAATTTTTAGAACTAAAAGGAGCAAAGGGGAACAACTTGCAAAATGTAGAAGCAAAATTTCCACTGGGAGAATTTATTTGTGTAACAGGGGTTAGTGGCAGCGGCAAATCCACTTTTATAAACGAAACGCTGTATCCCATTCTTTCCAAACATGCTTATGGTTCTAAAATGACACCGCTGGAATATAAATCGGTAAAAGGTCTGGAGCATATTGATAAAGTGATTGAAATAGACCAGTCACCAATTGGCAGAACGCCAAGAAGCAACCCGGCAACATACTGTGGATTTTTTACAGAGATAAGAACGTTGTTTGCTTCTATACCCGAAGCAAAAATCCGTGGATACACAGCAGGCCGTTTTTCTTTTAATGTAAAAAGTGGCCGTTGCGAAGTATGCGAAGGTGGTGGTATGCGGGTAATTGAAATGAATTTTTTGCCAGACGTATATGTCCATTGCGAAAAATGCAATGGCAAACGATATAACCGGGAGACATTAGAGATTCGTTACAAAGGAAAATCTATTGCTGACGTATTGGAGATGACGGTAGAAGGAGCGGTAGAATTTTTTCAAAATGTTCCTTACATCTATCGTAAAATAAAAGTGCTGGAAGAGGTAGGGCTGGGTTATATTACTCTTGGTCAATCAGCCGTAACGCTGAGTGGGGGAGAGGCGCAACGGGTGAAACTCTCCACCGAACTTTCCAAAAGAGATACTGGTAAAACATTTTATATTCTTGATGAACCAACAACAGGTTTACATTTTGAAGATATTCAGCATTTACTGGACGTTTTAAACAAGTTAGTTGACCGTGGTAATACAATTCTTGTAATTGAGCATAATATGGATGTGATAAAAGTAGCCGATCATATTATTGACCTCGGCCCCGAAGGTGGTGATGGGGGAGGAAGAATATTATTTGAAGGAACACCGGAAGAACTGGTAAAGAATAAAGAGAGTTATACCGCACAATTTTTAAAATTGGAACTCATCTGACGGTTTCCGTCTGACAAGTTCTGTTTTTATGACGAAGAAAAAGAAAGCACAGTTGAAAAAAACCCACCTCATAAATGAAGGGGGTTCTTATTTATAAGACTGGGTCTCTTATTTTCTCTTACTTTATCATCAATGATCTTGGGCACTTTGATCATACCTAACTGCCCCATTCTTAAAGATTAAGTTTGCCCAATAAAAAATCCAGTCTTGCAAAAGACAGGATTTTTTAGTACCATTTTATGGTTACTAATAATTGAGTCGTACCGCACCTAGTTTCGGAACTAGGATAGCTGCCAAGATTAATGCTATCACAAAAGACGCAACAATCATTGTAACCAGACTTGCTACAAAATAGCCAGTAACCTGGTCCTGAGGCGTTTTTTTCAACTTAGGTAAGCCAAGATACAACAGGTACAATCCATATAAGCCTATTAATGATCCAAGGATTGCCAGAGATGGAAGAATGTTGAATATTCCTCCCACCCATCCTGCAGTATATGAGTAGGCTGCTAACTGGAATGACTTTCCAAAATTCTTTTCTGATTTAAAAGTAGGAGCAAGTGCATCGACTACGAAAGCCATCAAAAAAGTACTGGCGATACCTGCAATAAGGGCAATTAATGCATACCTGATCCCAAGCTCAGTGCTTTTAAGTTTATAACCGTACCCAATTGATTTTCCAATTAAACCCCATCCAATGAATGCCGCAACCGTACCAACCGCTACCAGTGGTAAGACATAAGTTGTAAGAATCTTCTGAGTATCCGGAGTTTCTTTATCAATAACATCCCATTCTGTTTTTGGTGTAAGCAAAATATTTTTTGCTCTTTCAATAAGATTCATAATAAGTTTGGTTGATTTGGTTTTACCTACTCGTTTGGCTTTTCGGTATACGCCCCTGGCTTTAGAAGGTTCAGGTCTCCTTATTATTTTATTTACTGGCTAATATAAGACAGTTTTTTAAAAACAAGCCGGGAGTGGAGTTTTTTTTTTGAACGGATTAGTAACAAGAATGGGAAGGAGTAGAAATGAGTGGTTCTTAAATTAGAAAAACCGTAGGTAAAGGAAGGAATTATTGAAAAATCATTATTAGGGT
>JANNCC010000096.1:0-2628 GCA_031386125.1 Chitinophagaceae bacterium | reverse complement strand
CCATACTACCCGGCTTGAGCTTTCTTCGCCCTGGTTTCTTTCGCCGCCGGCGGCTGTCATGCTGATTCTTTTCAGTTCAGGTATCCCTCTCTGCCATAAAAAAATATCCCAGAGATTATTGTTGTCATTTCTTACCAGCTTATTTGTATAGGCGCAGAATGCAATCTTATTTCCATCTTCAGAAATGGTAGGTGCGTAGCCACTACTGGCTTTACCTGTTTCAAAATCTTTAGTGATAAACTGTGATTGGCCACTACGTACATCATATACATAGATATTGGGTGTATTGAAAACCGGCTCCAGTGTTACAATATCACTTGCATTAGAAGTAAAGGCAATGGTATTACCATCACCGGAGATAACCGGTTCATAACTTTCACCATTAGCGGTTTGTCCGGCTACAGATTTGCTGACCAGTGTGAGTTGCCCGGTTTGCTGATCCCAGAGGAATACATCTCTGAGATAACCATTCTTGTCGCCGGAAGAAAGATTTGTAGCGTTTGTTTCAAAAACCACATAACGGCCATCATCAGATATTGCCGGAGCAGCACTGCCACCATTTCCTTCTTCACCAGTTGAAGTTTTACTCACCAATTTGGTAACCCCCGTTTTGCGGTCTCTCCAGAATATCTGCCTGTTTTTTCCGGTAGAGCCATCAATGCCTTTGCCATACATGCCAAAAGCGACGTATCTGCCTTCCTCTTCATTTTGACCGCCAATGACCGGTGCCCAGCTTTCATAATAGGTATTTAGAATTTTATCATCGTTGCTGCGTGTTACTAAGTCATATTTGTTTTTGGGGGGCACAATCGGTGTTGCCGGTTTCCTGCAATCGGCTTGTATGGTGATGTTGGTTTCAGGCACCGTACCTTCATTACTGGTTAATTTACACGGCCGGGGTCCGGCAGTTTGTTGGATGAGATAATGATCACCTCTTGGGTAACCACCCAAATTGGCCAATGTAGAAAAAGGATAGGTATACGTCCGCCGGTAATTATCAGCAAAAGAAAAAGTTTCACCTGCACCAACGCCAATTACATTTAATTTAAAAATGCTTAATGGTGGATTACCACAACTAGCCGTAACTAAAAAATCACTGTTTGCAATTGTACCTGTTTGTTGGTCAGACATATTACAGGTTCTTGGACCTGAGACCTGTGTTATTGTATAGGTTTGTCCGGTTGTTAATCTTTGAGAAAAATAAACGACGGGATTGGTTGAGTTTAACTCTATTTTTTCGCCGCCATTAAGTCTGAATTCAAATTTCTCCTTATTGGAGAATAAGGAGGAACCGTATGATACGCCGACTTTGTATTGAGCAGAGGAGGTAGGGGCAGCACAATTTGCGATTACAACCGTATCCTTAGAAATGGTACCGATATAATTTATGAACTGGCAGGTTCTTGGCCCCGATACTTGTGTAACATGATACTGATGGCCCGGAGGAATTTTTATGGGGAAAATTGCGGTTGTGTTCGGGCTTTTAATTATTACACTATCCAATCCCAAATTTGTACGGAGCTGGAATTTATACTCTTCTCCCGGGCCTGCATTATTCACCTTTACGCTTACTGAACGAAGGTTAGCTGCCGGGTTATTTGCATTCCTGTTTTTTATATCTGAAACAAATCTCAAAAGAAGAATATAATTGCCGTGGCCTTCCGTATTGCCCATAGACTCTTCATTAAACATGACGGGCAGTATACCTTTTCCATAACCAAAATCCTTTTCTGAAATTATTTTTATTATTTTCGGTGTTAATACGAGAAGCTGTGAACTGAAGTCCCAGTTTGAGAATAGACCGATGGGGCGGCTGGCGAGTTTGTTTTTATTGGGGGAAAACATACCGGCATATTTTGCATCAAGGCCGATATATCGTCCTGGAAGAATAAAGCCATACGGATTGTTATCATTATAAACATAGCTGTCACGAAAATCCCAGATATGCTGGCGTATATCATCGTCATTAAATGCTCTTTGTGTTGCAACACCAAAGTCCTGTATAGGTGTCACAGCTAAGGGTCCGTTATCCCTTTCAAAAATGGCCGGAAGAATAGCTATTATTGTGTTTTGTGCACAAAAGGTATTTATGATAGCATAATTGGAAAGAATAAGCGGATCGCTATCTCCATACACACCTTCCCGGTAGTAACTGTCGCCTGCTTTTAAACCTCCGTTGATGGTACTTGTTCCTGCTTTCACCCGGTAAGGAAGAAGGAAATCTTCTCCATAAATCTTCATCAATCCGCTATAATTTGAACGGTTCGTAGAAACAGTAATCCAGTCCCAGAACATCACACTTACTTCGTCATTTACACCATCTCCGCCCAAAGGATCATCATTGGTTGGTCGGTTGCAGATAAATCCGTGGAAGGATATGGTTACTGGACCATACCAATCTTCAGTTTGGGCATTTGCATTATATACACTGCAAAAGAGTAACAGAGTTTGTAGTATCCTTTTCATTTGAATTCTTTTATTTCAGTGTAAATATGGGGAAGATTTCAGAGTTAAGTTATCCCTTAAAAACAGGATATTTTGGAAAAATAAAAAAATCATGGAAAAAGGGGAGAGGGCTTATAGAAAAGAGATTGTTTATTTGTAATGCAGAAGTAAAGGTTTATTTTA
>JANNCC010000071.1:0-3917 GCA_031386125.1 Chitinophagaceae bacterium | reverse complement strand
GAAGGAACATTAAAGAACGGCTACCTTTATAATGGTAAAGAGCTCTTTGATGATGCTGATTTAAATTGGTATGACTACGGGTTTAGAAATTATGACCCGCAGATTGGCCGCTTTCCTCAGTTAGACCCACTTACAGATGAATATCCATTTTTAACACCTTACCAATATGCAAGCTGCGACCCGATAACGAATATTGATGTGGATGGGTTGGAAGGTTGTCCTTCTGTTGGTGGAATGACCGGATATGTTGGTAATGTTGGCCGTGCTGCTGGTGGAGGGTCTTCAATCGGAAGCATTTTTAATGGTATATCAGCGGTGGCAAGAATAGCTGGCCCGGCAGCAAGTATTGCAAACCTTGGTGTGAATGTTATTAATACAGCTTCACAACAGAGTCTTGTAAAGCAGCAGTTGGCAACTAAGAGAATTAATAAAAGTTTTACAACTTCAGGTGCTGGAGATGTGGGACATGGGCCAAATGCTGGTGGTGAGCAAATAGGAACTATAGAGGATGCCGGAGATTGTAAATGTCCGCCAGGTTATTCAACTAAACCGAAGCCAGGTGGAAATCAGACACCCTATTTCCTTCATCAAAATGCTGCTGCCACATATTGGGCGCATAAAGTGCGAGGACATGCTATGTCATCAGAACATGCGGAGTACTCATCTGAAATTCGTTCTATTAATGTTAAAAACGGGAATTCCATGGTTGCATTATATAGTTCTACTGATCCTGTTCGGTTTCCTTCCAACAGCGAAGCTTATCAAAGTTCACCAGGTGTCGGACACCCATTACATGGCTCATTACCATCAGGCAGTTCAATAGCTGGTCACATACACTTTCACTGGTTTGGTTCTAGGGGTCTAGCAAGAGGTACAAATAGTGATAACACGACCTTTAGTGAGGCTGATAAAACGACGGGTACATATCATACTATGAAATATATGTATGTGCTGGGGGCAACGGGTAACCTTTGGGCTAGATATCCTCAAAGTTTACCACGATTACCCAACGGCTTTCCAGATACTGATGAGGGAAAAGAATTTGTAATAGGAAGCGGATTTTATGATAAGGATAAAGCTGGTCCAACACTCTGTGGATGTTATAAACAGTAAAAATTTTTGAAATGCGAAAACTCTTTACGATTATACTTCCAATCATTCTTGTTGCATTTACAGATGTGGGTGTAATTGCTCAAAGCCGTGATTGCATTGAAACAGATAGTAGCCAGAAAAAGCTTTATTTAAATGGTAGCAATTTTACATTAATTGACAATGCTTTGCGTTGTTTTAAGCTTAATTCTGTTGCAGATGAAAGAGACAGCCTGGTAAGAATTTGGATACTTGAAGACGATTTCCCCGATACTCCGACTACTTGGCGGGTTAAAATGTTTGAATTTGGGAAAGGGTGGAAGGTGTCATCTGCCACATTGCATTTGCTTGAATGGGGTTATGAAAGTGATAGCAGTCTTCCCGTTAAATGCATTAAGCAGACAAGAATGAGTCCAGAGGAAGGATGGCTTGGGTTTGAGAAGGATATTAGGCGTCTGAATTTACCCGAGCTTTACAAAAAGCCTTTAATAAACAACGGATTTATAATGGTCGATTACGGCATGTTGATTATTCAGTTTCTATTTGGGCATACCACCTATACTGTTGACTTTACGGGATTGGTAAACGTTTCCTCTCCTATAAATACTTTACAATTAGATCATTCAAGAAGAATTTCATACTTATTGTGGTATATCGAGAAGCATTTTTCACTCAATCTTTCTGTTAATTCAAAAGGCGAAGATTTTCTTAAGGAAGAGAAGATGCACCTAAATCTCAGGAAATAAAAATTTCTCTTTCTTCCTTACCGAGTGTCCGCTCTTCATAGGCAATGTGTCGGATGGCCTTCTGAATTGGGCTGTGGCACTCGCCGCATAGCTCTTTGAAACGTAAACCGGATACACATACGGACTTCGTATCGCTACTTTAAGCAGTAAGAAGCTGGGGGATAGCTATGAAGGCTCTTTGAAAAATAATTATCTGTTCCAGGGTGCATATAGCGAACTGGATGATGACATAGGGTGGAATGATTTTGCCTTGCGGAACTATGATGCACAGATTGGAAGATGGGTGCAGCAAGATCCTTATCAGGAATTTGCTTCTCCGTATGTTGGCATGGGTGATGACCCTATAAATCTTACTGACCCAAGCGGTGGAAGTATTTTAGATGGACTAAGCGGTGTTGCAAGGGTTGCTGTTACGACAGTTGGCGGTGCGATAATAGGTTTGGCAGTTGACCTTATAAGCGGTGGTGATGGTGGCAAAGGACTGCTTATCGGTGCCGGGGTTGGATTAGTAGCGGGGTTAGGTAGTTTGATACAGCAGATTACTTTGAGCATGGGGATACAGACGATGAATGTAGCGACGACTATTATTAATTCATCGGTAAAAACTGAACAGGCAGGAAAGCAGGCACTTGGGTCGAATGCTGTGCAAAGAGGAAAACAATTTGCCGGGCCGCATGCTGGTGGAGGCGAAAATGATTTTGGGTTTACGAATGACGATGATAATAGTTTAGATTTCTCAAACGAAGAAGTAAATGGAAAAGCTGCCTGGCCAATATGGCCTATATTAAGATGGGTAATAAAAAGAGCGGGACCTCCATTAGTCAGGTGGGCAATAAGAACAGCAAAAGAAGGGAAAATTGTAAGGGAGTTATTAAAAAAGCTAGAAAAAATTGAAAAATATAGTCCTGAAAAATATAAGCATTTTGAGAAAATACTTAAAAATGACGGGATAAAGAAATTGTTGGAATCTAGAAAAAATATTGGAAAAAGACTACAGGAGCATATTAGAGATTATATTAAATATAAAAAAGAGGGAGGTTATACAAGTCACACTGAGAGAGAAATAAAAAATTTTCTACAAGATATCGATGCAATAAATGATTTACTAAAAGAGGTATTTAAAATAAAATTTTAATGTTTATTATGGATAAAGCCCAAAAATTTGTAGAGCTAACTAAAGCTATTGAGAAATCTTCAAAAGTAAATAGCTTCGATACTGGTGAGATTCGGGAAGCTGCAGGAATAGCACTTGGCTTATTAGATATGGAAGAATCTTTTCTCGTTATAATGAATAAGTTTATTCCGATTTTAGCTTCTGAAAATATTACTGAAGAGATAGTTGATGAAACACTTTTTAATATTGGGGAAGAACTTAGACATATTCTTTATCATATAAATGACATGAGGTATTATGCTTATATAAAAGAATAATGGCTGTGTAATGTATCAGAATAGTATATTTTTCTTTGCTTTTGTTGGTGTTTCGAAAAAGTAGCACGCCGCTGTTGTGTCTTGTGTGTGGGTATAGCAGTGCAGGCAAGAGACCAACAGCAGGAGCTAAAGGAAACTTTTTTCCTTGCCAGCTTTCAAAGAACTATGCGGCGGTCTTTTCAGTCCATCGTTGCAGTATTTATCCCGTACCAATGGTCGGGACGATGGAGAACTCTTCATCATTTTTTTATTCATTCAACACTAAGCACAACCGGGGATTCGTTACCGAATATCCTTGGTAATTATTTGTCTGCTTTTATTTGTTGAATCATAAATATCAAGTGATATAAGATACCTTTTATCATTCGGTAAATCTTGAAGGAAGGGCTTAATAAATATTCCTCTTTTTGTCAAAATTTCAACATCATCAATAATATTATCAAGGCTGTCTTTTATATATAAAGTGTAAACTCCCCCTTTTTCCGGGCCACTGCAAATTAGAGTTTTTTGTTTTTAGTAATTCTAGGGAAACGGATTAAAAAAAGCTGGTGGAACATTTCCCAGCGATTCATGAGGCCGCTGATAATTGTAATCCTGCTGCCACTCATTGGCCATTTGCCTGACTTCCGGCAAGCTGTAAAACAAGTATGC
>JANNCC010000060.1:0-1757 GCA_031386125.1 Chitinophagaceae bacterium | reverse complement strand
ATTCCAAAATAACGATGTCCTGGAGCGGAAAAATTTCCAAGTACTTTAAATGGTCCGCTCGCCATATTTGGGTTAATATATTTTAATTCAATTGATTGAAGCGGGACTGGCTGATGAGGTAATTTCTTAAAATCAAATGTTGTTAAATCGGCAATTCCAAAAGAAATTAAGATGTTCTCAGCAATAGTTTTCTCAGAAATATTTTTGACTGTATAGGCTAAATTATCTGCTTGCGAAAATTCAAGATCAATTTCAGGCGGAGTGTGTTTTTCTATAACTTTACTATTCTTAATCTCATCCTTGAGTTCATTTTTGTCTCTATTTCCCGCCACAAGTTGGCCAATTGCGCCAAATATTATCGCAAGTGATCCAAATATTATCGCTAGAATTTGATAGGCATTCATTTTCATTACTATTTGTCTTACGAATCTTAAGTGTTCCCCTTGTCAGCTTACTCAACATCAATCATTTTCAAAATGGCACATAACATTTGTATTTGCGTAACTCCCGGCACAATTTTCAATTGATACCCAATTTAAAACTGTACCAGCAGAAAATTTTATACTCCCACCAAATACTGCCCATGTATATACTTCGCAACATCTGTCAGGTTCTTTGTTTTTTCAAACACCGCTAACTGGCGGTCGGCACCTGTGCCATTCTCCAACATTTTATTTACATGTGCTATGCGGTGGCGGCTGCCGAGGTGGTCAAGAACGGGATCCAGAAAATCAAGCAGTTCATAAATCAATGCCCTGGTATTTACTTCTTCCTCTTTACCAAAGTCAATCAGATAACCATCCACTCCGTAGCGGCTGGCCCGCCATTTATTTTCATTCAGCAATGCCCGGGAGTATTGTATAAAGTTCAGGTTTTTGCTGCGCAGCATATATATTCTTGCACATATTGCCTGGAACAGTGCAGCGATAGTAATTGTTTCTTCCACTGTCAGTGGTATATCGCAAATGCGGAACTCCACTGTATTAAAGAACGGATGCACCCGCAGATCCCACCATATCTTTTTTGCATTATCAATGCAATTGGTCTTTATCAACAGTTTTACATAGTTGTCATATGCCTCTATGCTGTCAAAAGAATCTGGAATACCGGTGCGGGGAAACTTATCAAATACCTTGGTGCGGAAAGATTTGTAACCCGTCAGTCTTCCTTCCCAGAAAGGAGAGTTGGTACTAAGGGCAAATACATGCGGCAGAAAATAACGGGTACTGTTGGCAATGTGATTGGCCATTTCCCTGTTTTCCATACCTACATGCACATGCAGGCCAAAAATTAAATTACTACGGGCAGCTTCCTGCAGTTCGTTTACCAGTTCGTTGTAGCGGATATGGTCAGTTATCAACTGGCTTTCCCAATGGCTGAAAGGATGGGTGCCGGATGCACCCATGGCTAGGCCAAGGCTGTCTGCAATACCACTGATTGTTTTACGCAGTGTAGAAACATCGAGAAAGGCTTCATCAACATCGGCACAGATGTCGGTGCCTACTTCTACCACGGCCTGGTGCATTTCTGCCTTTACTTTATCTTTTATTACTTTTTGCCCTTCCTGTACAATTTTTTGTTCATGGCTTTTTAGCTCAAATGTTTTGGGGTCAAGCACCATGTACTCTTCTTCTACACCGAGGGTAAAGCTTTTGTAATTGAGGATCATAATAATTAGTTGGTAAAAATGTCTTTTAATTTTACAATTAAGCCGGCCACTGCCACACACTGTATCTTGTCTTTGCCAGCATACAGAG
>JANNCC010000049.1:0-15581 GCA_031386125.1 Chitinophagaceae bacterium | reverse complement strand
CTTCCAAACTGTCGGTATGGCTGGCAAATTCCTCCAGTTTGTTGTGCAGCTCTTCCTTCAGGGAAATATTGATCTGGTTAGACCTTTTGCCAATAATGGATATAGACTCATAGAGGTTGCCAGTTTTGCCCTTAATATCATCAAGGTGACGGGTCTCCACATTGTTGGTTATGCCTGCACTAAGCTGACGTCTTAATTTGCTCATTATTTAATTGTTTAATATTGGTTTGCGATAAATTTAAAAATTCTGCTGCTTCTTTTTTCAGTTTACTGTCAGGAAAACGATCGGTAAACTCATTGCACTCGGTAATTACTTGCTCATATCGTTCTACCTTCTTTTCCTCAATACTCATTTCTGCGAAGCGGTAATATGATTTAATAATCATCAGTTTATATTCATCCCCTTTCATTGATTCCGGGTAGCCATTTAATAAGGCGGTAAACGCCACACCTGCTGCCCTGAACTGACCTATGTCGTAATACAACTGTGCACTCTTATAATCCTTTATTTCCAGCTTTCCCCGGCAGATATCCATTATTTCAGTTGCTTCTTTATTTCTTAGCGAACCGGGATGGGTATTGATAAACGTCTGCATCATACCCATTGCCCTGATAGTATTGGTTTGATCCAGTTCAGGTTTGGGAGACTGTTTGTAATAGGAATAAGCCCTCATATAATCCACCTCCTCAGCCTTAAGGCTATTCGGGAATATCTCCAGATAGCTTTTGAAAAGGTTCTCTGCACTCAGGTAATCTCCCATATTATAAGCACAATAGGCATACTTATAATAAATATCCTCAAACTCCTTGCTTGTTTTATAGTAAGGCATTATGTCTTCATACAATTGCTGAGCCTGGCTATATTTCTTTTTTACAAAATACTGCTCAGCCATACGGAGCTTATAGGCCGGGTCGGGGTTCTTCAGCAATTTAGTCATGCCGCCGCCGCAACTGCTTAAAAAAAGGCCTGCTATTATAATCCAGCTAAATTTCATAAAAGGTGTGCAAAGTTAACAGATACCGGCAAATTATGCGTAAAAAAGATAAGGAGCCAAAGCAGGCAGTTAAGGTTTCTATAATATCCATTACGGACGGAGAAGATTGAGAAGGGTTTTCAAAAATTCGGTGCTAAAAAAACCCTCCCGAAGAATCGGGAGGGTTTTTATATCAGCAAAAAATATCAATTTAATTCTTACGAAGATTTGGATGCGGAGGCTCTACCCTGTTTGGTCCATCTTCACCTTCAGCTGCAGCACGGAGGTCAACTGTGTTACAATCACCACCTTCCTGACCGTAGTTAAAGACAAAGCGGTCTGCACTGATGCCTTCGCTATCAACCATATAATTAATAACTGCATTTACATGATCCCAGCTTAACTGCTGCTCTTTCTTGTTAGAAGAGCAATAGCCGATAACAACAACTTTACAACCGGGGTTGTTACGCAGTTTTCCTGCTACAGTAGCCAAAGCTGCTTTAGCATCATCACTTATTTTGTTAGACCCAGCCTTGAAAGCTATACTTGGTAACGCACCAATTTTCTCTGAACAAGTTTTTTCTTCCACTACTACATTGCCTACACAACCTTCTGGGCAAGGACATTTACCGATACCATCTGCATCAACTGGCTGGCAATATGTTGGAGTAATCAATTCTTTATCCTTACAATCAGGGACACCATCACCATCTGTATCTTTAGTAACACCATGACTGTCAACAGGGCAACCTGCAGGAGTTTGTTCCTGGTCAAACTGGTCTGTTACACCGTCGCCATCAGTATCAGGCAGCACTGGCTTTGGCAAACGCATCAAACGAGGATTGCGGATTTCGCTATATGCGTAGTCAAGTGGGTTAAGCCACCAAAGTGGCTCAACAGATTTACCACCAAGATTGAGGTTCAATCCAAGACTTAAATAGTTATAGGAATCAAAGTCACGGGTTAACACAGCGTCACCCCATGCATGTTCCTGCCAGCGTTGTCCATCAAGAAGATCATCTTTAACAAATGTCCACCTGTCTTCAAGGGCAAGGTTAATTCTTTTACTTAGTTTGAAAGCTATACCCATACCAACTGTTGCAGAAGGTTTGAAAGTGTCGCCAAATAATTTTGGACGACGATCTCCCTGATTTTCAGCAGGAGTTTCGAAGGTGCCATCCAGCACATTATTCCTCATATTCTTCAGGAATGACTTGCGATTTTTATAGTCAGATTGAGCGATAGTATTAAAAGCATATTTAGTGGCTCCGTTTAAGGCATCCACTTTTGTATCATAAACTGTTCCGCCAATACCGGCAATTCCATAAACATTAAAACCGGTGTTAGATTTATGGAAACGGATGTTGTTAAGTGTGATAATACCTTCAAGGCTCAAGTCCTGAACAACAGTTTTGTAATTGTAATATACCTGATCAAAAGGTGTAGTAGGAACCGCACCAGTCACAGATGAAACAATCTGAACAAAATTACCTGCTCCTACCCTGGCAAGTGGTGCATTATATCGTTGACCGGGGTTTGTAATATTTACGCCCCATGCAACATTCTTTCCATAATTATTATTTGCCCGGAAATGATAACCTTTTCCGATACCATAAAGATATTCCAGACGCAGTGAGAAAATATACCCAAAGGCTTTTCTTACATGCAGTCCGAAGCCGGGAGATAAAAATTTAGCAGGTATATCTCCGCTTACCTGAAACAAACCACCTTTAATACCAATTTCCCACTGGTTGCGGGGCTTGGCCGGAAAGTTATTTGTTCCGTTTAAAAACTCGGTATGCTGTTGCATCCTCTTTTGAGGAATCTGAGTAGAGTCATAATAGGTGCCTATTTTGACCTGGGAAAATGAATTAACTGTAGTTAAAATAATAACTAAAAGAAGTAATAAATACTTTTTGCTTGCCATAACTAAGGATTAAGATTTGAAAAACAATGTCCTAATAATACGCAAAAATAGAGATTGAGGATTAATTACCAAATTTTTATGATAAATATTTAGCTCTATTGCATATTATTTTTCAATGACTTAGTCAAAAAAAGACTTCAATTTGCTGCCTGAAGCCCAAATTATTTTTTTGAGGCGTAAATTGCCCTCCAACAATGAATTTACCTACCGATTTAATAAGCAATGAGCTAAAAATTTTTGAAACCCGGTTCAAAGAGGCTGTTCAAAGCCGGGCACCCTTGCTGGATCGTATTATGCGGATTATTGTAAAACGAAAAGGCAAGCAATTAAGACCCATGTTTGTAATACTTTCTGCCAAGCTATGTGGCGAAGTGACCGAACCAGCCTACCGGGCCGCCTCACTGGTAGAGTTGCTCCACACCGCCACTCTGGTGCATGATGATGTGGTGGACGACTCAATGGAACGACGGGGTTTTTTTTCGACCTATGCCCTTTGGAAAGCGAAAGCCAATGTGCTAATCGGCGATTACCTGCTGGCAAAGGGCCTCCTGCTGTCATTAGACAACAACGATTATCAGGTGCTGCACATTCTTTCTGATGCTGTCCGAAAAATGAGTGAGGGTGAATTGCTACAGATGCAAAAAGCCCGGAGTCTCAACCTGGATGAAGCTGTCTATTATGAAATTATTCAGAATAAAACAGCTTCGCTGCTGGCATCTGCCTGTGCAGCTGGTGCATGGAGCAGCAGCGGTAATGAAACTGTTACCGAAAAAATGAGATTGTTTGGTGAAAAAACCGGCATGGCTTTTCAAATAAAAGACGATTTGTTTGACTATGCCAGCGAGAATGTAGGCAAACCAACCGGCAATGACATTAAAGAAAAAAAATTAACGCTACCGCTTATTTACACATTGAACAATACCGATAAAGCAACCCGCCGTAAAATAATTTACATTGTAAAAAATAATAACAATGATAAAAAGAAAGTGCAGTGGGTTATTGATGCCGTAGAAGCTGCTGGTGGCATTACCTATGCAAAAGAAAAAATGAATGCCTTTAAAAAAGAAGCCCTTGACATACTTCATCAGTTTCCTGAAAGCCCTGTCAGGCAGGGGTTAGAAGACATGGTATTGTTTGTGACCGATAGAAAATATTAACCCCGGATGAAAAAGAGATGGAAGATATTAACTGCCAATAAAGCAACAGTGGAAGCACTTCATCAATCATTGAAAGTGCATCCGGTGCTCTGCAAAATTTTTGTACAACGGGGTATCGAAACATTTGAAAAATCAAAAGATTTTTTTCGTCCCCAACTAACGGAACTGCACAGCCCCTGGCTGATGAAAGACATGGAAAAAGCAGTGACAAGAGTCATCACTGCCATCAATGATGATGAAAAAATTTTAGTGTTTGGTGATTATGATGTGGATGGCACTACTTCTGTTGCCAGCATGTACCAGTTTCTAAAAAAGGTTCATACAAATCTTGATTTTTATATTCCGCACCGCTACCGGGAAGGATACGGAGTAAGTAAAGCAGGGATAGATTTTGCCAAAGAAAATGGCTTCAGTTTAATCATTTCATTAGACTGCGGTATCAAATCTGCCGACCTTATCGGGTACGCTAAAGAACTGGGAATTGATTTTGTGGTTTGCGACCATCATCTGCCCGACGAAATATTACCTCCTGCCGTTGCTATTCTGAACCCAAAACAAAAAGACTGCAATTATCCTTATAAAGAACTTTGTGGATGCGGAGTTGGGTTTAAGTTAATGACGGCCTTGGCCGAAAAATTGAATTTACCTCCTGAATCTGCCTTTGAATACCTCGATTTATTGGCCACAGCCATTGCTGCCGACATAGTGCCAATGACAGGAGAAAATAGGATTCTTGCTTTTCATGGTCTTGTTAAGGCCAATAAAAATTCTAACTACGGTATCAAAGCATTGGCAAAGCTCAGTGGCCTGACGGAACAACTTCATATCACCAACCTCGTCTTTATGATTGCCCCACGGGTAAATGCTGCCGGACGAATGGATGATGCCCGAAAAGCTGTGCAGATGTTTGTATCCGAAAGTGAAGAAGAAGCCCTGCAATATGCAGAACTGTTGCACAGTGACAATACAGACAGAAAAGAAGCTGATAAAATCATTACTGAAGAAGCTCTTACCTTAATCAGTGAAAACAAAGATTGGGAAACCCGAAAGTCAACCCTTGTGTTTCAACCGCACTGGCACAAAGGCGTGGTGGGTATTGTAGCATCAAGATTAATCGAACATTATTATCGTCCTACGATTGTACTCACACAATCAGGTGATTATGCAGCAGGCAGTGCCAGAAGTGTTCCGGGTTTTAATTTATATGAAGCCATCCATGCCTGCAAAGAACACCTGCTTGGCTATGGCGGGCATTTTGCCGCAGCAGGTATGACGCTGGAACTGCAACAGGTTAATGCGTTCAGAGAGAAGTTTGAAGAAGTGGTTGCTGCCACTATCACCCCGGAGCTACTGATACCAGAAATAATTATTGATGCAGAAATCTCATTCCGGGATATTAAAAAATCTTTCTACGATATCGTTTGCCAGATGGAACCTTTCGGGCCGGAGAATCTTCGTCCTGTTTTCATTTCAAAAAATGTAATGGATACCGGCTGGTCAAAAATTGTGAAAGAACAACATATCCGTTTTTCGTTGAAACAGGACAATGTAACAATTACAGGTATTGGTTTTAGCATGGCTGAAAAATTTCATTTGCTGCAGCAGAAACAACCGGTAGATGTGGTTTTTAAAATAGATGAGAATGAATGGAATGGTGAAAAAAATTTACAATTGCGGGTGATTGATTGCAGGCCAGCTGTAAGCTGAAAAATAATTCTTCATAAATTTTGAATGTAAAGAAAATATTCATTTTTATCATAAGAAAGCTGATTAGCATTACATTTACTCCCCAAAAGCCCTGCTGATCAAACCAGCTCTCTTTTATACTATTTATTTTTTGAAAACTAAACTGACTTGCAATGAGAAAATTTCTATTCCAGTTTCTATTATCCTTTATTTTTTTACTGGGTATCATCAATACAAGTAATTCACAGGTTGTCATCAGCCAGGTATATGGAGGTGGTGGTAACTCCGGCTCCATTTATACAAATGACTTTATAGAATTATTTAATCGTTCGGCTGCAAGTGTAAATCTAAATGGTTGGTCAGTACAATATGCCAGTGCTACAGGTAGTACATGGCAGCAAACAAACTTAACTAACGTTACACTAGCACCCGGACAATATTATTTAATACAACAGGCGGCCGGGGCTGGTGGTACTACTCCCTTACCAACCCCCGATGTAATCGGAACAATAGCCATGAGTGGCACCGCCGGAAAAGTAGCATTGGTTAATAATACAACTTTATTAACCGGTACATGTCCTACTATTGGCATTGTAGATTTTGTTGGCTATGGTGCAACTGCTAACTGTTTTGAAGGTGCCGGCCCTACACCTGCCCCATCAAATACTACATCAGTTCTAAGAGGCGGCAATGGTTGTACTGATGCAAATAATAATGCTGTTGATTTCGCCTCCGGAGCACCAAATCCAAGAAATACTGCCACTCTACTAAACCCATGTTCAGGCCCCCCTACAGTTTCTGTTGCCGGGGGAACAAATGCTGCTGAACCGGCTACGAATGGCAATTTCACAATAAATTTTAGTGTTGCCACAACCGCTTCCACCAATATTAGCTATGCGTATACGGGTACAGCTTTATTCGCAACGGATTATATAGTTTCTTATTCTGTTGGCACAGCAAGCACTACAACATCCACCGGTGTTTTAACTGTTCCCTCAGGCACTTCAATTGTAACAGTTACCATTACACCTATTGACGACCCGACAATAGAAGGAACCGAAACAATTACTTTATCCTTATCATCACCAACAGGCGGATACACATTAGGCACAGCATCTGCCGCTATAGATATTCTTGATAATGATATAGCTCCCTTATCATTTACTGGCCTCTATCCACAAGACTTCAATTCTTTAACAAACACAGGAACTGGCATTACCTGGACAAATGGAATAACAATTCCGGGATGGTATTCAAGCCGTATCACATACAATGCAAGTGATGGAAGCAGTAATACAGGAGCTCTTTATAGCTTTGGAACAATAGCTACAACTGACAGAGCTTTAGGTTCTGTTGGTTCCGGAGGCACAGGCACGGTTTACTATGCTGTTCGGTTTATTAATAATACCGGGACTCCCATTGCTGCTCTTAAAGTTTCATACAGAGGAGAACAATGGAGAAACGGTGGAAATACAAGTGCACAAACTTTAAATTTTGCTTATCAAACTGCTGCAACCCCCATTACTTCACTTACTGCGGGTACCTGGACAAATGTTGCCAACCTTAATTTTACCAGCCCAACTATTGGTGCTGCTGCTGCTGCATTAGATGGAAATGATGTTGCAAATTCTTCTGTAATAAATTATTCAATCACGGGTTTAAATATCCCTGTCGGAGACGAATTAATGTTACGATGGGAAGATATTGACCATTCTGGCAGCGATCATGGTTTATCAATCGACTCATTGGTAGTGGAGGCAAACCCTATTGATCCGAATCCACCGGTTATCATTTCACTTTTCCCTGCAAATGGCTCCACTAATATTGCAACAAATGTAGTTGCTGCATTAATTTTTAACGAAACCATTCAAAAAGGAACAGGAAATATTGTAATAAAAAGAATCAGTGATAACAGTATTTTCCAAACGATTGATGTGACTACTGCCGCAGTTACCGTTTCCACAACAACTGCATCATTCAATCTTTCTGGGTTAGCCACCAATACCGGTTATTATATTGAGATAAGCAACGGAGCTTTTAAAGACCTCGCTAATAATAATTTTGCCGGCATCATTGGTAATAGTACATGGGCATTTACTACCGGCACTATTTTTTATGCAGGTGATTTCCAAACCTGTGTATCATCCTTATCGGATGGGTTTTCGCAATACAGTGAAGTGGGTGCGATTGTCTGGGCCTGTACAACTTTTGGCCGTGATCCTGCTGCACCGGCTGGTACTGCAGCATTCCCTTATGCTGTTCAGATCAATGGTTTTTCAGGTGGCACAAACGTTCCGAATGTTGACTGGTTAATCTCCCCTTCATTCGATCTGACCGGCACCACATTTCCACTACTTTCATTCTGGAGCCGGACTGCTTTCAATGGATTGCCTCTGCAGTTAAAAGTATCAACTGACTATGTAAGTGGAAATCCCACATTAGCAACATGGACAGATATCAATGGAAAATTTCCTGCACAAGCTTCTAATATCTGGACATTATCAGATAACATTAATCTTGCAGCTTTCAAACAACCCAATGTTCATTTCGCATATGTTTACAATTCCTCCGCTGATGACGGCGCCAGGTGGACGGTAGATGATATATTATTAATCAACTCTCCCACTGCGCCTCCTCCCAGCCTTACTATCAGCACACTAGATATACAATTCGGTTTTGTTGCTGCTGGTGGAAATGTTGGCAGAACGTTTACAGTAAGAGGCAATGATATTACCGGAGATATAAATCTTATTTCAACAGCAGCATTTACAGTATCAGATAATCCCGGTGGACCATTCACCTCCTCACTTACGTTATTACAGGCTGCATCTAATAATATTACCAGAACAGTGTATGCTCGTTTTTCACCTACACAAAATAATTTGAATTATACTGGTACAATAACCATAAGTACACCGGGTGTCAGCAATGCAATTGTTTCATTGAACGGTACCAGCATTGACCCTGCAAACACACTGGAAGTAGTAAACTGGAATATTGAGTGGTTTGGAAGCACAGCCAACGGACCTACCAACGATGCGCTGCAACAAGCGAATGTTCAGACTATTTTACAAAATATCGGAGCTGATATTTATGGATTGACTGAAATAGTAAACGAAACCCGGCTGGCGGCAGTTGTTGGCAATATGCCTGGCTATGCATATGTAATTTCAAATTACGGTTCGCATACCAATACAAGTGCTAATCCTCCATCTAATTTGGCAGAGGCTCAAAAACTGGCTTATGTATATAAAACGTCCATCTTTAGTAATGTGACTACGGCGCCATTACTTTCCCAGGGAATTAATTCCTCTGGCGATATTACAAACCCGGCTTATAATTATTTTGCCAGCGGACGTTTTCCATATATGTTAACTGCTAATGCTACTTTGAATGGAATCACTCAAACTGTCAGGTTTGTTTTGGTACACGGCAAAGCAAATACTTCACCAACGACTATATCTTACAACCGTAGAAAATCCGGATCGGATACTTTACATTTTACGTTGAACAATTTATATCCGAATGATAAAATTGTAGTTTTAGGGGACTATAATGACGATCTGGATTCGACAATTACAGCTGGCATTAATCCCAAAATAACATCTTACGTTGCGTTTACCAATGATGTAGTCAACTTCTTTCCACCGACTTTGGCATTAAGCCTTGCCGGCAAGAAATCTACGGTTAGCTATAATGAAGTTATAGATCATGCTGTAGTTTCAAATGAAATGAAGTGTTATTATATGACCAATACAGCTAATGTAATAACCGATGTGACGAATATGGTAGCCAATTATGGTAGTACCACCAGCGATCATTACCCGGTATTCACAAGGTATTCATTCGACCAGGCACCAAGTGCTTCCATCAGCTATACAGGTTCTCCGTATTGCAACAATGCGGGTACGGCCAGTGTAACAAGAGTTGGTTCATCCGGGGGAACATATTCTTCAACGGCAGGTTTATCAATCAATGCCACATCCGGAGATATTAATTTAGGGGCATCTGCAGCCGGTACTTATACAGTTACATACACAATACCTGCTTCCGGAGGTTGTCCGGCTTTTACCACAACTACATCAATAACTATAAACACAGCTCCAGCCATTACTTGTCCGGCAAATATTTCAGTCAATAACACTTCAGGGCAATGTGGTGCTGTTGTAACTTACCCTCCGGCAAGTGCCACAGGATCTCCTGCGCCTCTTATTACATATTCCCAGGCATCCGGAACATTCTTTCGGGTTGGAACAACAACGGTAACTGCCACAGCAACCAATAGTTGCGGTACAGTTACTTGTACTTTCACCATAACAGTGATAGACAACCAGCCGCCAGTTATTACTTGCCCCGCACCTATTACAGCCAATAATACTCCGGGCCTATGCTCTGCCATTGTCAATTATCCATTGCCTACAGTAACAGATAATTGTTGTTTGCCTGGCGCCGTTTCGCTGACACAAACAGCATCTCAAACACCTTCAGTCGGATCAGTTGCATGTAATGCAGGCGGGTTCCATACCAATAATAGTTATTGGAGGGCTTATGATCTGTCTTCAGTATGCTTATCTGGTCCACTTACTATAAATTCTGTTCAGTTTGGTATTGAGTTGGCAGATGCAAACGGAACAGGAACAACTCAACCCGTTTCAGTAAGAGTATATACAAGTGCTGGTGCATTCCCGGGTGGTGTTCGTACTTTGATGGCGACACAGACGGTTCAGATACCTGACCAGACGCTTGGTTTGTTTAACGTAGTGCTGACTACACCCCCAACTGTTGCAGCCAATTCTATCCTTGTGCTTGAATTGTTTACTCCTGATGGAAGGGCTCCTCTCAATAACAGGTTCTTTATAGGAAGTAACCCTTCAGCACAAACAGGACCAAGTTATATTTCAGCTGCAGATTGCGGTATTGCAAATCCAACGGATCTGGCCACTGTTGGTTTTCCGAATATGCACATTATTCTGAATGCAAATGGAGCAACTTCCGGACCTTCTCCGATAACACAGATTGCTGGTTTGCCAAGCGGAAGTACATTCCCGGTTGGTGTCACAACCAATACATTCCGTGCAACTGATATAGCAGGAAATACTTCTACCTGTTCATTTACTGTTACGGTTGCAGATAATCAGGCACCTGTTATTAGCTGCCCGGCTCCTATTACTGTTACAACACCTGTTGGCTCATGCACAGCAGCTGTTACTTATGCTGTAACTGCTACTGATAATTGCCCGGGAGTTACTACTGCATTAGTGTCTGGTTTGGCCAGTGGCGCTGCCTTCCCGGTTGGTGTAACTACCGTAACCTGGAGAGCAACAGATGCAACCGGTAATACTTCTACCTGTTCGTTTACTGTTACAGTGCTTGACGGCCAGTTACCGGTAATAACCGGGCAACCAACCAACAGAACTGTCTGCGTTGGCACCAATGCAGTATTCAGTGTTATTGCAACAAACGGTGTTTCTTATCAATGGCAGGCATGGAATGGCACAGCTTGGGCCAATATTGCCGGTGCCAATGCCTCAACACTGACATTGAACGCAGTTAGTTTCGGTATGAACACCAACAGTTATCGTGTTATAATAAATGGATTATGTACAACCAATATCATATCCGGTTTTGCAACACTGAATGTAAATCAATTACCAACAATCAGCTTGCTGGCATCAGGTCCGCTGGCTTTATTGCCGGCTCAATCCGTGACGTTAGCTGCAGTTGTTAGTCCGGGCGGTGGGACATATCAATGGTTTAAAAACGGAGTTATTATAACCGGTGCAACGGGAGCATCTCTTGCGAATCTTACTGTAGATGATTTAGGTACTTACAGGTGTAGATACACGGATCTCAATGGCTGTGTGTCAACTTCAGCTGATTTAGTAGTAAGCGGACAGGTTTCTGACAACCTGTTTGTTTATCCTAATCCTAATACCGGGCACTTCTATATCCGGTTCTATAATCAGGCCAATGAAGAAGTAACCGTAAGGGTATTTGATATGAGGGGAGCACTAGTGTATCTTCAGAAAGTGGTAACTACTTTGCCGTACACCAGTATTGAAGTAGAGATGATGAGGGACCGCATCACCGCAAGCGAAATATACAATGTGGAAGTGAGAGGAAGCAACGGAAGATTGATCGGTTCGAACAAAATACAGATACTTAAATAAAGAATTCCTCGTTTTGAATAAAACCATCCCGATTAATAATTGGGATGGTTTTATTGCAATAAGACGGTTATCCAAATCACTATTCTGGTCATTCCCTGTATGTGCCTCAGACAATAAAATTAGAAGCTGTAGCTGGGTAACTTTCTTTCAAATTGAATCAAATTTGCTTGTGTACTAGGGCCTGATTAGTCGACAAAAATCTTCCAAAACATCCTTTCCCTTCTGGCTGTATTCCCCTATCTTTGCCGCCCCAAATCTGTGTTCGCAGATTCTTTTAGCACAATGCTGAATGTCCATTGGGATAAACCGAATTTTAAAACTTTAAACAGGTAAAATGAACAATTACGAATTGATGGTGGTTTTTACCCCTGTTTTGAGCGATGATGAGTTTAAAGCCGAGCAAAAGAAATTTGCAAAGCTGGTTACCGATGCCGGTGGCTCTATCGTGGCTGAAAATCCTTGGGGACTGAAATCATTAGCTTACCCAATCCAGAAAAAAACAACAGGATTGTACTGGGTGATGGAATTTACTGCAACTTCTGATTTCATTGAGAAATTAAAAATCCAGATGTTGCGTGACGAAGCAATCCTCCGTCACCTGTGCACTAAACTCGATAAATACGCCGTCGTGTATAATGCAAGAAAGAAAAGTGGCGCTAAAACAGGAACTGAAAAAATAGTGGAGGTATAAGTCATGGCAAAAAATGAAATAAAATATCTAACCGCTATTAAAAGCGACAAAAGAGTTAAAAAATTCTGCCGTTTTAAAAAATATAAGATCCGCTACATTGATTATAAAGATGTAGAGTTTCTGAAAAAATTTCTGAACGAGCAGGGTAAATTATTACCCCGCCGCCTTTCTGGAAACAGCCTGAAGTATCAGCGCAAAGTTTCTGATGCGGTGAAAAAAGCCCGTCAGATGGCATTATTACCTTACGTAACAGATCTTTTAAAATAGGCCACAATCCCTAACTCATGAATAACATAAATCTATTCATGGGGACAATGAAGCCTTTCATTCATTGGGATAAAAACAAAAAATAATGGAAATCATTTTAATTCAAGACGTAGATAATCTTGGTGCCAAAAACGAAGTAGTAAATGTAAAGAACGGCTATGCCCGTAATTATTTACTGCCCCGTCAATTAGCTGTAGAGAGCAGCCACAGCAATAAGAAGCAATTGGAAGAAAGAATGAAGCAGGTGAAGAAGAAAGAAGATAAAATGCTGGCTGAGATCAACAGTGTAATTGCAAAATTGGCTGAAGCTCCTTTGAAACTCGGTGCTAAAACAGGAACCAGTGGTAAAATTTTCGGTAGTGTAACTTCTCTGCAGGTTAGCCGTGCTATCCGTGAGCAAAGAGGTTATGATATAGACCGCAGAAAAATCACTATGCCTGATGAAGTGAAAGAACTCGGTACTTACAAAGCCACTATTGATTTTGGTAATGGCAAGTCAACAGAGGTTGAGTTTGAAGTAGTAGCAGAATAATACGTCAATAAACTAGTTAAAAAAGTCTCTCCGATTGGAGAGACTTTTTTTATTCCCTAAGCCCAATAAGTAGATATTATTCTACAATATTTTCCCTTTTGTGCAAATAAGTGCTTTAAAAAAATCAGGCATGTTGCTTGTCTGATAGTAAATCGTTGAGTATTCTTTAAAAACCTGTCACCAAGAATATGGAAAAGTATTTATTTTTTTAATTTAAAAACAGCAACTATGAAACATTTGTACTCATTAAAAGCATTGCTTTTCAATTTATCTCTCCTTACCGTTATTTCCTCATCAGCACAAACACCAACCTCCCTAACCCAAGGTATCTGTCAGGGAGTTGTTGCCAATTTCAATAGTAATGATAACGGTTTTAACTCCCCGAGTATTTACGGGAGCATTTTTGACAGCTCCTTATATTACAATGCACCGAGAGGATACTGGACTGATTACTTGCCCCCCACACGGATATCCGCACCAGGATTTCCCCGGGTATTAAATATTATATCACCACCTTATAGTAATCCTAACCCTACCGGATTTTTCACTGTAGGATTTTATTATATTGTTAATAACCCTTCGGTAGACCGGTTTCAAATTAGAATAATCAGTGTAACTCAAACAGGACAGGGCACTGTGACAAATATTGAAGCCACATCAGGCTTGCAATCCTTTGCAGCATGGAGTACACCTGCTGTCTACATAGATAATGGCTCCTCACCAACTCCCCTGCTCAATGGATTCTCTGGAAATATTTGCATTCGTTTAATAGACCCCGATATAATTAATGGGCCTAATACCACATTCAGGGTAGAAGTATCTTATATAATTAATGAAGCATTTTTTGCTGTCTTTGATAATCTTTCTATCGGCCCAGTAAACAGTCCTTTGCCAGTCAATTTTATAGGTCTCGTTGCTAATAGAAACACAGACAATAGTGTTGGTCTTAAATGGGATGTAAGCGAGGAAGTAAATGTAAGGGAATACCAGATTGAAAGAAGTGAAAATGGCACCTCATTTTCTGTAGTAGGTACGGTATCTCCAAAGGGAAAATCTATCTATACGTTTACTAACTATGCTGTTTCTTCCAATACTATTTTCTATCGTGTGAAAAGTATTGACATCGATGGACGTATTAAGTATAGTGGAATTATCAGGCTTCCGGGCAATTCGTCTAACAGTTATTCAAATGCATTAATGATTTACCCTGTTCCAGCACGAGATGAAATTACTATTGCACATAAAAAATTGACACGGGGTGCAAAAATTACAATTATCTCATTAGATGGAAAAATTTTAAAAACCATTATTCCGGCTATCGGTTCTTCTAATACATTTACAAGTATAAGTGGATTTGCACCAGGAATGTATTTCCTAAAACTTCAAGATGGGATAGGAAATGTAGAAACAGTGAAAATATTGAAAAACTAATAGGGTTATCCTAGTTGCAAAAAGCCTGCTATTCCAGCAGGTTTTTTGCATTACTACATGAAAATCAATGCTATCTGATCATTGTTCCTTAGTTTAGATTACCAGAGGTAATTAAATTTGGCAATAAGTCAGGAAAAAATCCGTTATTTTGTCTTGCATTTGGTGCTCTTTCAGTTTCACAAGTCCTGAACGTTTCGAAATAACGTAGAATGTTCATCGGTTACTGTTTACTGTCGACACTTTTATTTTTTAAAAAACCTCTCAAAATGAACATTTACGTAGGAAACCTCAGTTGGAACCTGAAAGATCAGGATCTTTCAAACCTTTTTGCTTCACATGGTGAAGTAGTATCAGCAAAAATTGTAACCGACAAATTCACTAACCGCAGCAAAGGCTTTGGTTTTGTGGAAATGGCGAATGACGAACAGGCATTGGCAGCTATCACTGCTTTAAATGGCACTGAAGTTGACGGTCGTGGTATCGTAGTTAACGAAAGTCGTCCTAAGCCTGAAGGCGGTGGAAGCGGCGGCGGCGGTGGCTTCAAGAAAAGAAGCTTCGGTGGCGGTGGCGGCGGCTACAGTGGCGGCGGTGGTGGCGGCTACAAAGGTGGTGGCAGCGGCGGTGGCGGCGGCTACAAAGGTAAAAGCGGCGGTGGCGGCGGCGGTTATAACCGTGACCGTGGCGGCAGTGGTGGATTCAATAACGATTATTAATATTAATTAATAACGTCCCGATAGTTGAAGGAT
>JANNCC010000039.1:0-6031 GCA_031386125.1 Chitinophagaceae bacterium | reverse complement strand
AGAAAGTGAATGTAACAGTAAAAAAAATAGAATAACAGGTAGCCTTGATTACCTCCATTTTAAAGCAAAATAGCTGCACGGTTTATCAGTTGCATTGCTGATGCCGTGCATTTTGTGACTTTCCTTGCCTACAGGGTTTTAGCGGTAACAAATTATGGACAGATGAATGGTATGAATTTGGCCCGGAGAAAATTCCCGGCGTTAACTATAGACTAGCAATAGATGAGTCAACCTACACTCCTAAAGTGAAAAATGAGAATGGGAAAAATTCATCCGCTGGCCTGATATTATAACTATGATGGTGGTTGTTCTTTTTATACAGCCCTCGGCCATTTACCTACTGTTTATAGCGACCCTGCATTTTTAAGCCATTTGTATGCAGGTATCTTTTGGGCGGCTACCGGGAAAAAATAGTTATTCGTTATACGATTCCATACCATCAACAAGGTGACCGTAATTAACTAATAGTTCCTGCCCGGGGGCAATATCAACCAATGCTTCAAACTCTTCACCATCATTGATAGAAATAATATTGGGATTGGATGAATGATTAAGATAAATAACAGGATCTATCATTTTAAACCCATATTCTGGTACAAAATAATTTTCTTCGTCAAACAGGCAATAAGTTTCAATTAATGAACGGGAATGTGCTGGCAATGTTTCTACTTCTGTTATTGGTACTTTTATCCATTCGCCCATTCCTTTTGAAAATATATCACGACAACCTTTGGGAATAGGCTGTATAGCAAATACTCCAATGCCATGTACCGGTGAACTTTTAATCGTCACATAAGTTTCATTTCGTAATTGCTGAAGAAGTTTTGTCTGAGACATAAATTAATATTTGATAGATAAAAATACATGTTGTTACAATTCAAACTCCCACACCGTTCTGTATGTTCCCTTTTGTTCGATATAGATTAAAAAAGAATTGTAAAAAGCATCGGCACCAATAGTGGCACTGTCACCAATTACAAAAAGTTGTTCTTTTGCACGGGTTATGGCCACATTCATGCGGCGGTAATCTTTTAAAAAACCAATATCACCATCGTCATTACTACGAACCAGTGATACAATAATTGTTTCCTTTTCCTGTCCCTGAAAACTATCAATAGTGCTGATGCGAAGTTGCTGGGGTAACATTTCTTTTGCAGCAGTCACCTGCCCGGAATAAGGAGAAATCAGTGCAGTGGTTAAAGGATTCAGCGATTCTGTTTCTATAATTTTTTGCACGATGCGTAATTCGCCTTCGTTTTGCAAACTGCTGCCACCGGGGCCATGTTCTTCGTTATAACCAGAACCAGCTGTATCAATAAAAGTTATATGTACACCGGTGTTTTGTAAATGAGTAGCAGTAAGCAACAGACTACTATAAAAATAATTACTGCTGAACCCAGCAATCACTTCCCGCATTCTGTACTGGGTATTGAGCAAAAAAACATTGCTGATGCTTTCAATGGCTGTTTCCAAAACAGAACGGTTAAGACCCAACCGGGCAGCTTCATTGCTTAGAATCGTGGGTGGGAGTTGCCAATGGTCACCAGCCAGCACAATTTTTTCTGCCAATGGAAATATACACCAGGCTAATGGCTCAATACACTGACCTGCCTCATCAATCACCAATGTTTGAAAGCGGAGATAAGTTAGGCCAGCATCATAAAGTCCGATAGGAGTGCCAGCAATAACGTCGGCGTCTTCAAATAATTTTTCTTCATTGTAAGACTGCAGTTTTTTTATTTCGGTTCGAATATCTTTTACTTCCTTAAACAAAAGATTACGTTGTTCTCTCTCAGCTTTACCAAAACTGCGTTTATATTTCAACGCCATTCTGCGAAATTCTTCTGCCCTTACTTTTAATTGTTTAATTTCTTTTTGCTGTTTACTATTAGCTAACCGGCCTTCAGGAGTATGAGCAAAAATGGCTTCATCTACTTTACTGGTATTGCCCACCCGCAACAATTTCACTCCTTGCTGAATCAGGCCTTTGGCAATATTATCAACCGCAGTATTACTAGGTGCCGATACTAATATTTTTTCTCCTGCTTTAATTAATTGCAGAATGGCTTCTATTAATGTGGTAGTTTTGCCGGTGCCGGGGGGGCCATGTACAATTGTAATTTGCTCGTTAGTAGTAATGGCAGTTATGGCCTGCTGCTGACTTTCATTTAGGTTTTTGTTTTGAAAGTTGAGTGATGTATTGACTGGTGAACTTAGTGTGGCAACTGGTTTGCCGTGCATTAGTTCAAAAAGATTGAATAGAGGTTTATTATTCTCTAAATCCGTCAGCACTTTTTTCATAATACTGGTAGTTCGGGTATCAGGACTTAGTTTGATACCAACACCATCTTCTATCCAATCTGGAAAGTCGGGAGCAAACAAACGAAATTCCCCATTTTTCCCATCGAGGTTTATCAAAACGCCTTTCACTGGTTCTTCACCTGCGATAAAACATTCAATAGCAGCTCCGTCCTTAAATAGATTAGCTTCTGGTGGAAAACTGAGTTTGAATGTTATTTCTGGATAATCGGCATAGCCAAAATTTTTGCGGATAACAATGATGGGATGCAATGCCAGCCCTTCAGCTTTCAATTGTTTTAAGGTATGCTGTTGGTCTAAACTGTATCGCTGCGCCTGTTCTTTTTCTTCCAGGTTGATGCATTGTAATAATTGCTGAATATGCAGGTGCATGCGGTGAAAATAGGACGGAACTGAGGAATAAAAAAATGTGAAGCAGTAAATAAAATGTATTTCGTTTATGTGTGTATTTTAGCAAACAGAAAGAGTGTAAAAAGAAATACATGAAAGCAGCAACCATCAACGAATTGAAGCAGGAATTAGTCAACACTTCTCCGGCAACATTAACCGAACTCTGCCTGCGACTGGCTCGATTTAAAAAAGAGAATAAAGAATTGCTTACCTATTTGCTTTTTGAAGCCCACGACACTGTGGCCTATATCGCAAGTGTAAAGGAAGAGATGGCTTCGCAATTTTCGGATATAAATAAAAGCAATGTGTATTTTGTAAAAAAGACATTGAGGAAGATTTTGCGTACTACAAATAAATACACCCGTTACAGTGGCCTGGCAACCGTAGAAATAGAATTGCTCATTTACTTTTGTAACAGTATGAAAGAATTGAATGTTTCAATTAACAGCAACCCGGTACTTGCCAATATTTATTTAAACCAGTTAAAGAAGATAAATAAGGCTATGGCAACTCTGCATGAGGATTTGCAGTACGACTACCGGCGGGGAATAGATAGGTTATAAAAGAATTCAGGCTATTTAGGGTGGGGGAGGTATACTATTTTACATTCGTATTATATTTGTCTTTTCATAATCTATTAATACTGCGTTCTGTTCAAAGTTTTTATTTTATCGGCGTATTAGTTATCGAGGGCTACTATTGCAAATAATCTGATAATCCGAATGCTACTCTTCTTTTAGTGAAATTTATACTATTAAGTATACTTTAAAATGCTTACACCTCAACAAATAATAGATCAAACCAAAAAATGGATTAATGAAGTAGTGATTGGGTGCAACTTCTGTCCCTTTGCTGCCACGGTAGTAAAACAGCAAAAGGTACATTACCAGGTGGAAACTAGTGGGGCTTTAAATACATGCCTTACTACTTTTTTACTGGAAATAAACAGGTTGAATGATGATGTATCTATTGAAACCAGTTTCATCCTCTTTCCAAATTCGTTTCAGCAATTTGATGATTATCTTGACTTGGTTTCACTGGCAGGGCAATTATTAAAAAAAGAAGGATACGAAGGAGTTTATCAATTAGCAAATTTTCATCCTTTGTACCGGTTTACCAACTCGTCACAAAACGATGCGGCGAATTATACCAACAGATCTGTATATCCCATGTTGCATTTGTTAAGAGAAGAAAGTATAGACAGGGTTCTGAAAAATTATAATAATCCGGAGAATATCCCCGAACGCAATATTAAGTTTGCCCAGGAAAAGGGGTTAACTTATATGAAAACGTTGCGGGATGCTTGTTTATAAACAGGGGATCGAAATACTATGATTGCTTCAACCATCCGGTAATACTCATCCTGCTGCGGTTGGCCTTTGTCACTTCATGTTCCATTTCATCACTCTTAAAAAACACTCCTGTTTGAGAGTGGGGTAAAATAGCTTGTGTCACGTTGTTTTGATATACCAATAATTGCCCACCGTCTTCCTCCAGCCAGTTCTCATTCAGGTAACTAATCAGCGAATATTTTCTGTTGTTGTTGTTTTTAAACTGGTCTTTATGCCGTTTATAAAAACTACCTTCTTCATATACTGCATAATGAAATTCGTACTCATTAATCCCTGTATAACAGGTGCTGTTCAGGTGACCAATAAAATCTTCTGCCAGTTGTAAAAATTCTTGCTCATAGTTATTGTCATGGCTTTTATCCATCCAGTAAATTTTATCGCCTCGCATTTTTTGGTTAGCATCCTTTATTTGGTCATTTCCGATACCGGCATCGGTCATCATTTCATCTCTTTGCAATTGAAGAATGTTTTGCTGCAAACCATTTGACAACCGTTCTGTCAAAAAGCCTGCGTCTATTCCCAACTTATTATCCAAATAACTGTCAATCAGCAAATCAAATTGATTATCCATTGTTGTAGTTGAACCAGACAAGGTACTCCTTTTCCTTCCTATGGCACAGAAAGTCAAAATTTGCGGCCTGATTGAGAACCGAACCCTGTTACCAGATTTAAAATAAAATTCATATTTTCAACTTTCAGTAAACGAGTATATTTTCTGTAGCTGAGAAAATTTTCTGGCAACTGATTAATAAACCTCAATTTTAAAAATGAAACAAACAACCATGAAATTTTTGGCAGTGCTTTGCATTACTGCTTTTTTAGTTAGCTGTGGCGGCAAGTCTGACAAGGCTAAGGATGATAAAACACCTTTAGATACTGCTAAAACTGCTATTAATGAACCGCCTGCTGCTCCAATGGGGGAGTTAAAGTTGATTTGTAAAGATTTGGGAGTGGATAGTATGGATATCCCTCATTTTAATGTGATGCTTTTAAGAGATGGAAAAGAAACAAAAATTAAAACTATCAATGCCTGCGCTGCTATACCAAAAGAGGAGTATAAAACCTATGATATTCCTGCTGAAGCCATTGCAGCCTGCGGCGGATGGTATGCAGGTGCCGGAGATTATTATTATATCATTATGCTAAATGGTAAATCATCTGTGTTTGAAGGCTGGCAGGATGAAACCCAGAGTGAAAAAGGATACCATTGGAAAGAAATCAGCGTTAAGTAAATTTTCTTATTATAACAGGAATGCCGGATTTATAAATCCGGCATTCCTGTATGTGTGAATAATATATAGCCAAACTGACTGACAACTATTTATTGTAGAAAAGCTCTGTATTAAAAGGAGTGGAAGAAAGCCAAAGTCCCCAGCTGATTACTTTAATACCACGGTAGCTGTTATTTACTCTTTCACACATAAACGATATCTCACCTTTTAGTGCTTTCTCTATATCGTCTTTGTTAATCGTTATACTATGCAGTTTCCCCTTTTCGCCTTGTTCAGTGGCAGGAACCCGGCTCAGTATCAGCAAGCCATAAAGCGGTGTGGTATTTGACGGAGTATATACGTTAACCTTTGCACTGTTGAACAACCCACCATTTTCGATGGAATTGAATTTTAGAAATTTATAATCCTGCAGATCAAATAAATCGGTGGTTTTAAAAGGTGGCAGCGTTAACGTTTTGGGATTGGGTGTGTAGCTTAATCCTGTTAACGGAGTAGGAATTGTTTTACCGGTTTCAATCGTAAAATTATTGTCTTCAGCTACAACCCTGCATTTTTCGGTTACAATTGTTGTTTGTCTTACAAACAGGGTCTTTTTTGTGTAAGCTCCCCCTTTTTCCGGGCCACTCCAAATTAGAGTTTTTTGTTTTTTAGTAATTCTAGGGAAACGGATTAAAAAAAGCTGGTGGAACATTTCCCAGCGATTCATGAGGCCGCTGATAATTGTAATCCTGCTGCCAC
>JANNCC010000006.1:0-2902 GCA_031386125.1 Chitinophagaceae bacterium | reverse complement strand
TGTTGAATTACTTACAGCCGCTGCAAACCAGCAGTTAGATAAAATAAAAATTAAAGAATTGCCAGGTTATGCGTGCACAGTTGTTGCAGTAAGCGGAGGTTACCCCGGCGATTATAAAAAAGGATATAAAATTGAAGGGCTTAAAAACGATTTGGGATTAGACAGTATGTTGTTTCATGCAGGTACTATCATGGAAAATGAACATGTAATTACTAACGGGGGCCGGGTACTTTGTATTACTTCTTATGGTGATACTGTAAACGAAGCTGTAGAAAAATCTTTGATTGAACTGGAGAATATTACATATACCGGCAAATCGTACAGAAGCGATATTGGTTTTGAGTTTCAATAATTTTTTTACAGCGGAGGCACAGAGTAACACGGAAAAAAAACTCCGTGACTTCCGTGCCTCCGTGGCATTTACTTTTGTATAAATTAACGCAATGTCTCAAATTCACTATCACGATTATCTTCAACTCGATAAAATTCTTGAGGCACAATTCCCGGAAAGTGATAAACAAAATCTTACTGCACATGATGAAATGCTTTTTATCATCATTCATCAGACCTATGAACTTTGGTTTAAGCAATTGCACCATGAGGTGGATTCTGTAGCTGCCATCATGAATAAACCAGCCCTCAATGATAATTCTCCGGAACTGCAAACCGTAGTTCATCGTCTTAATCGCTGCGTTACTATACTGAGAGTATTGGTACACCAGATAGATATTATGGAAACCATGACGCCGATGGATTTTCTTGATTTCAGGGATATGCTTCGTCCTGCATCGGGATTTCAAAGCTGGCAGTTTAAAGAACTGGAAGCAAAGCTGGGTTTAAAATTTGATAAGCGTCACGGCAAAGAATATTATACGGCACAGCTAAGAAAAGAACATGTAGATGTGATAAAAGACGCAGAGTCTGAAAAATCATTATTGGAATTGGTAAACGATTGGCTGGAAAGAATGCCGTTGGTTCCACCGGCAACCGATGATAAAAATTCCTTCTGGGATAAATATCGCACTACGTATCAAAATAGTCTTGCCGATGCAGAGAAAGACAACCTTGCAGCGTTTGAAGAAACATTCAACACTCAACATTCAACACTCAATATTCAACGAACGCTATCAACAGCCGCTTGCCGCTCCGCACTTTTTATCATGCTCTACCGCGGTTATCCACTGTTGCAGTTACCTTTTCAGTTATTAAATTGTTTACTGGAAATAGATGAGCAACTAAGTTCATGGCGATACCGCCACATGAATATGGTACACCGAATGATTGGTACAAGAATAGGCACTGGAGGCAGTACCGGAAAAGATTATTTAAAAGCAGCGGCAGACAAACATTATATCTTCAAAGAGTTTGCACAACTTAACAGCTTCCTTATTGAAAGAAGAAAATTGCCTGCACTATCCAATGATATGGAAATGCGCTTGGGTTTTGTTCATCAATAGATTTTAATAAAATCTTTTACCAATATCGAATTTCCGGTAAGCCTGTTTAAAAAACTCGTCAATTTTTGTATTGAATTCACGGGGATATGCTACTGGTGTACTATGTCCTGAGTTAGGCAAAATCCATAAATAAGCATTTGGAATATTTTTATATATCTCCATGGTATGTTCTTCTTTTATTACATCATGATCACCACCAATAACCAGCGTGGGGCAGGATATTTTGTGAAGATCGGATAATGGGATAGGTTCCTGCTCAATTAAAAGACGCAACAGTTTATAGCCGCCCATTTCCATTTCATTTTTACCAGCTTTATTCTTCAATTCATTATAAGGTGGCGTCAGCATATTCCATAATTCACCGGGAACAGCTGTAGTATCAGGACGAAGGTTAGCACCGGTTATTGCCAGCTTCTTTACCTTTTTGGGATGGTGGATAGCCAGCAATAAACCATTAATACCACCGTCGCTCCAGCCAACTATGTATGCTGAATCAATCTTCATTGCATCTAACAATGCTGCATAATCATCGGCCATCATTTGATAACTGAGAGAATCACCCGGATCAGTTGATTTTCCATGTGCACGGCTATCTGCAATAATTACTTTATACTTTTTTGAGAAGTAGGGAACATTTTTAAAAAAATTGCCACCCGAACCGCCATTGCCATGTATAAATAAAACGGGTTGCCCTTGCCCGTAAACTTCAGCATACATTTTAAAACCACGGATATTATAATATTTGCCAACTGCTTTGTTTTTACCATATATACTTTTAGGATCATTTACTTTATTTTCAAAATCTGCCATCGCTTTTTCAAAATCAGATTGAGCTGAAGCAGTAAATGTAAATGCAATTATGAGCTGGATAAATGCAAAATATTTTATCATGTTGACTAAGAGTTAAACAATTTTTAAAAATGTTTCCGGTACAAGATAATAAAAAACAGGAGGCATTATAGAAATAACGCTTCCTGTTGTGAATGATCACATCTCCGGTAAAAAAAGTTTTAAAAAGTGTAGCGTATACCCAGGCCACCCCAATTGCTGACAAAACCTACATAGTCACCAAATTCAAAAGAAGGCTGCCAGTCGAGTGACATATTTATCGGAGTAGCTTTGAATTTATAATCTAAACCCAGCACACCATCTATGCCAATAATGGTTCCGTCAATATGATTATTGTGATTGTAGTAATCATAAAACCCGATATGAGCACCCGGTCCTATATACCATTTAAGGCCACGGGCATCAGCAAAATTTCCATGAATTTCATAAAGCCCCGTGATGCGAACCCCCCGGTTCCAGAAATAACCAATAAACTCACCTGCATTATTTCCATTGAAAAAATGCTTAAAACTTATACCTCCGCCATCCCATACTTTCACACCTAAAGCGGATTTGTAACTTGAACTGTTTGCACTTTTACTTTGTGCCTGTACACA
>JANNCC010000389.1:0-2385 GCA_031386125.1 Chitinophagaceae bacterium | reverse complement strand
CCATAGCCGGGCAAATCAACCAAATACCAAAGCGTTCTTTTTGCAGCACCCGAAACCGGGGCTGTTTGGTTTGCTTTTGGTGTGGGTGCCGATGAAATTTCGAAATGGTTCAGCAATTGTGTTTTTCCAGGCGAGCCGGATGTTTTTGCCAGCTTATCATTATCGCAAAGCATATTTATCAGCGATGATTTACCCACATTGCTACGACCAATAAAAGCATATTCCGGCCTGTCGGGAAGGGGGCATTTTTCAAAATCGGGGCTGCTTATAACGTATTTGGCTGATTTGATTTGCATGGGGCAAAGATACTGGATACTTGATACAGGATATTGGATAAACTCTCTGCTAAGGCTTGAATTCATTATGATCTCTTTCAACTGCCTGTATAAAATTGTTAAGCTTTTTTCCTAATAGCTCCAGTTTTAGATGCAATGTGTTGTATATAACTTCATCTTTGAGCGATTCGGTTTCAAATAATGTTTCAAGATGGTCTATAGTTTCATCATTAGATGACAACGAGTAAATTTAAAATTTTATAAAGTCAGCTTTATATCTTCTTCTGCCATAACCTTCCACTATATTGCTTCTTACAGATTTGCCTGATCTCCTTATTTGCTGGGCTTCTTCAAACTGCTCAAATTTGGGAAGTGTAAAAGTCATTTTATGAATCTCAATTAATAACTCTCTGGCTAATGTCCAAATCTCTAATTTTTTGTAACTCATAATCCGGATTTAATTAGTGAATAATTAACAAAGTAAAAAACCTATATCATAAAGTCAAGCTGCTTGCTATAAAACTGGTAGCCAGCATCCAAAATCCAGTATCCAGCATCCAGTATCCATCATCCAGCCAGCATCCATCTGCCCAAAAACCACGTATATTTGCAACCCATGACGGATTATGCACACGATACAGTTGTACCTTATAAAGATTCGGCTCTTGCTAAAAAGCAGCAGGTTGCGGGTATGTTTAACGATATTGCTTTTCGCTACGATTTTTTAAACCGCTTTTTAAGCGCCGGTATAGATATTCGCTGGCGCAAAAAAGCTATTAAGCAATTGCTTAAAATACAGCCAAAAACAATACTGGATGTGGCAACCGGTACAGCAGATGTGGCCATTATGGCATCTGGTATATTAAAACCCGATAAGATTACCGGTATAGATATCAGCGATGGTATGCTGGAACTGGGCAGGAAAAAAATACAAAAGCTTGGTTTGAACAGTACAATTGAACTGTTAAATGGTGATTGCGAAACAATAAACTTTAAAAACGATTCGTTTGAAGCGGTAACTGTAGCTTTTGGCGTACGTAATTTTGAAAACCTGGAAAAAGGTTTGGCCGAAATACTACGGGTGCTGAAGCCCGGCGGAAAACTGGTGGTGCTGGAATTCAGTAAACCCAAATCTGCTGTTGTAAAAGCTTTTTATAATTTTTATATGAAGATCATCTGCCCCGTGGCAGGTAAAATATTCTCTAAAAACCGCGACGCATACCAATATCTCGACGAATCAATTCAAAAATTCCCCGAAGGGAAAAATTTTACCAATATCCTGGACAACCTGGGGTATAAGAACACTTACACTAAACCACTGAGCTTAGGAATATGCAGTATTTATTGCGGAGAAAAATAATTAATATTGGTATAGCTGTTTTCTTTTGTCCTTTAATTGGCTTTGCACAATTAAGGCAGGAAGTTAACCAGGAAGATCACGACGATAAGCGGATACGTTTTGGTATTACACTGGGTTCTAACCGGTCGCATTTTGCTTTTACACACAACCCCAGTTTCCTTAGCCAGGCACCGTTAGATAGTATTACTGTTATTGAAAGTGTTAACAGCACAGGGGTAAGTCTTGCCTGGCTGGTTAATATAAGATTGGGCAATCATTTCGACCTGCGCACTTATCCCGTTAACCTTACTTTTACCGAACGTAATTTTTTATATAATCTCAGCTATCCCGATATACCGGCCGGAGAAGATTTTGTTACTGAGAAAAAAACACAATCCATTTCGTTGAGTATTCCGGTGCAGATAAAATTCAGCAGCGACCGCATAAACAATTTTAAAGTGTACATGATTGGCGGCGGTAAAATTGAGTATGATCTTGCATCCAATGCCGGCGCCCGAAAAGCCGAGGAGCAAATAAAACTAAAGAAATTTGATTACGGTGTTGAGGTTGGATTAGGCTTCCATTTTTATTTCCCCATGTTTGTATTAACACCCGAAGTAAAAATGGGCTGGGGTATTGGTAACCTGCATGCAAGGGATAAAAACCTTAAATTTTCAAGTACGATAGATAAGATCAATTCCCGGTCAGTATTCTTTTCATTAACAGTAGAATAAAATTACTTACTTATTGGTTCGTTCGGGAAATCGTCTT
>JANNCC010000379.1:0-4862 GCA_031386125.1 Chitinophagaceae bacterium | reverse complement strand
GTTCCAAGGAGTTTCAGTTTCTTCATAATGAAGTTGTTTTGAGTAGTGGCAAACGAGTTCTAAAATTGCCAATGTAAATGTGGGAACTTGAAACGGAGATTTTTGGCGGATTGTATATGTGAGGGAGGGGGTTGTATATGTGTAAGTTTTTTTTAATCACTTGTTGAGAGTTTAAAAAACTGAATGCTTTCGCATATTTTTGAGTTAGTTATATTACTTAAAAAGATGAATATGAATTGTATAAATATAGACTGGAATATAATTATTGCGACATTGGCATTCATAGTGTCAACAATCTCGTTAGTTATTTCAATTCGAACAACAAAGGACCAGACCCTTACATTTATCCTAAACCAGTTAGACGGACGAGCCGCTGAAGCCAATACTGTTATTGCAATGCATTCACCTGACATAAGGCAAGAATTTATGTTATCCCAAATAGTTTCTATCATTGTATCAAGTGAACAATTATTAGAAATGTTGGAAAAAAAATATTCAAGACAAATAAAAATGAAAGACAAAAAATTTATTCGAGAACAATTTTATTTAATCCTTCATACTTGTATTCGAAGTCAGCTATGGGCAATAAACGAATCAACTGTGAGTAATGAGATTATTAGAACTCAACTGAAAACCGCAAAGGGTTTCCTACACGATGCACATGCTAAGTGGGATTAAAGCGAAGCAGAGAATACCAGTTTTGGATTAATGGAAGGATAGTGTGAGTTTATACATTTGAGTAATTCATAAATTTTAGAGTAGACAGACTGCTGAGTGTTCCAAAAGCCCACCACCGGAAAGCCTAACTTCACCCCTTCCTCTTTATCCACTTCTCAAACCTTGCCAAAAAATCTTCTTTTCGTCTCGTAGCCACAGGTATTTCCTTTCCATTTTCCAGCACTACTTCGCCGCCGCTGCCCTTTATGTATTTTTTTATGTAGTTGAGATTAATAATATACTTATCGTGGATACGGGTAAAATTGTTTTCTGGTAATAGTTTTTCATATTCTCCTAGTTGCCTGCTTACCACAATCTTCTTATCATCACATAAAAAGAAATGAGTGTAGTTACCGCTGCTTTCGCAATACATGATGTCGGTGATTTTTACAAACACCAGCCCGTTGGTGGTGGATAAGGGAATTTTATCCGGTGTGGCCTGTTTGCTGTTATGCTCCAGCAGCGAAAACAGATTTTTATTAATTGATTTTTCTGCTATTCTTTTTACAGCAGTGTTAACTGCGGCGGCTAATTTTTCTGCATTCACTGGTTTGGTAATGTAGCCGGTGGCGTGGTGTTCAAATGCTTCTACTGCATAATGGCTGTAAGCGGTTACAAAAATTACTTCAAAAGAAACCGGCTCCAGCTTTTTCAGCAAATCAAAGCCATTGAGGTGCGGCATTTCCACATCCAGGAAAACCAATTGCGGTTGCAGTTCTTCTATCAGCAACAACCCTTTTGCTGCATCGGCACTGGTGGCCATCACATTTACCTGTCGGCAGTGCATCTCCAGCATATGCTGCAAGAGTTTTATATTTTTTTCTTCATCATCAATAATGATGCAGCTGGTGGTTGGCATACTATGGTTTTAGTTCTACTGGTATTTGTAAAATGATAGCAGTTCCAAGACTGTTTCCTGCTTCATCTTTCTTATCTGTTATTGTCTGTTGAATGTTATACAACTCCGCCCTTCTCCGGGAAATGCTCATCCCCCGGCCCTGGTACTCTATATGATTTTTACTTTTCAGTTTCGCTGCTTTTTCCCGGCCAATGCCATTGTCATCAATGGTGCAAACAAGCATATCATTTTCAACGGTTGCCGAAATAGCTATCTGCCCTTTTTTATTTTCCAAAAACCGTATACCATGCCGGATGGCATTCTCCACATACGGCTGCAACAACATGGCGGGCACAAATGTTTTTTCTTTATTAATTGCTACATCCGCCGTTATCGTATAATCAAACTTTTCAGCGAACCGGAGTTTTTCCAGTTGCAGGTAATTATCTAAGTATTTTATTTCTTCTGCTAATGAAATTACAGATGCATCAGAATTATCAATGGTACTGCGCATCAGGTCAGAAAACTTGTCAAGGTATTTATCGGCCTGCGCATAATTCTTTTCGTAGATAAAGCCTTTGATAGAGTTCAGGCAATTAAAAACAAAATGCGGGTTGATTTGTGCTTTCAGTGCCTGCATTTCCAGCTCAGCTAATTTTTTCTCGGTGGTTATTTTATCCACTGCCTTTTTTTGCCGCAGCCTGTTTTTCCGTTGGTTAAAAAATAAGACAGCAGCAAAACCTGTCAACGCCAATGCCGCCCAGAACCAACTGCTTTTCCAAAAAGGTGTTTTAATTCTGAAATTGATAGTAGCAAATTGTGAAGAAGGTGTTCCGTCTCTTTTTATACTTCTTATTCGTATTGTATAATTATCCGGTGGCTGGTTTTGCAGCGACAGTAAATTATTTTCTACCCTTACCCAATCCCTGTTGTTAATACTGTATTCAAAAAAAGGATTAAAGCCCGTAAGGTCAACAGCGGAGAATTCTATCCGAATATTATTTTTTGAAAATGGCAGGGTGTAAGAAGATAAAATAGCGGTGTCAATATTGTTCACCGAAATCCGGGTGATGAAGGTGGCAATATCTGCCAAAGGCAGTTGTAAATGAACCGGCAAATAACTGATGCCGCCAGTTGTGGCCACATACGCCGTATCATTTCTGATCATAATGTCATTCACCTGTTCACCTATCAGTCCATCCGCCGTGCTGAAATATATATTATTATACACCAGCTTTTCATTGATGAAGCGGTAGCTTAGTTTGTTCAGTCCTTTATCAGTACCTATCCAGATTTCGCCGGGCTTGTTGCTGTACATCGTTTTGCAAACAGTGCCGGGTATGTTTGTTCCCAGTGGAATACTTGCGACTGGTTTGTCATCTTTCAGTACCAATAATGAATCGGAGCTGCGGCCAATCCATATCAGGTCGTCTTTGGTGTTTACAATAGAAACAACCCGGTAGGTCAATGCTTTGTAATTGTTGCCAAAATAATACAGAGAGTCTTTGTCCCTGCGATAGAGTCCATCAATAGAGCCAATATAAATATGTTGTTTATCATCCGTACCGATGGCGGTTACCCTTTTCAACACACTGTCAGTGAGCTTTCCATTGCTGGTATTGTATTCGAACAACTGTGCATGCCCGCCAAGCAGCAATGTTGAATCATTTATTTTATACGCCGCCTTGGTGGACTTGTTAGCACCTTCCAGGAAAGATTTTTTAATAACAAATGATTTTTTATCAATCAGGAAAGAACCTGTTTGTGTGGCTACATAAATATCATCTTTCAGTTCCAGTATATTTCTTACCCAGGTATCGGAACTGTTTTCCGGGGTGTTCAGTATTATTTTTTTTGCCCCGTACAGGCCATCATAAATATATAATTCGCCTTTGTTGTTACCGGCCACTATCTTACCTGTCGCTGTCTTTAATACGGCATTAAAGTTTTTTACCAGTTCCTTATTTTCCGTGTAAGAAGAAATTCTTTTCTGCTGAATTTTTATCAGGCCTTCGTCTTTGGTAGAGAGCCAGTAATTGCCATTGTGATCTTCCAGCACATTGCGGACAATGATTTCATTGAATATATTTTCCTTTAATGCCAGTGTGGCCGCATCTACGATATAGGTGTTGCCGCTGGCAGAAGTAACGGCGAGGTCTTTGCCGGCCCTGCTCATTACTTTTAATAAAAACGGGTACTGTTGCTTTTTGGTATTGGTCAATTCGCCATTGTTGTTGAGTGTAAATGCTGTGATGCCTTCCGGCTGAGAAATATACAGGGTGTTATTAAAATACTCCGACCAATTATAATAATACCCGAAGTAAACAGCTTTTGTAATTTTCCCTTCTTCCATATAGCGAAGTGAGTCGCTGCAAACAATAAGATATTTACCCGGCTGATAGTCTATTATCCTGTCCGGCCGGGGTCTTATTTTTTCACCAAATATTTTTGGATACTTTGTTGTCTTACCGTCTTTATAAATGCACAGCGTCCGTTCGTTGTTACAAAAAGCAATTCCGCCGTGCATCAATACACTGGTGGAGCTGGTGTTGCCCATTTCAATTTTATTAATTTCCGGGTTGGTGTCGCTGTTTTCAAAGCGGTCTTTCTTTTCGTTGTAGTACGCCGGTTTTTTCCGGAACGGTAATACCCACAGCAACCCGCTGCTGTCAATCATCAGTTCAGTCACTTCGTTATCAGGCAAGCCGTGGATAGTGGTGTAGTTTTTAAACCCTCTCCCGTCATAACGGCTTACGCCGGTTTCACCAGCTATCCATAGAAATCCCTTCTTGTCAATAATAGTGCGGTAAACAGAGTTGGACGGTAGCCCTTCTTTGGTGGTATAGCGGATAATCTGTGTGGTTTGCGACTGCAGGCATTGGGCAATGCAACAACAGGCTATTAAAATAATATACTTTAAAAAATGTTTCAAGGCATATTAAAAGTATAAAAAGGAAAGCAGATTGTTTTAAGCATTTAACGCATCAGGCCGCTATTGGCTTCTTTTGAATAGCAAAATACAAAAGAAGCGGCCCGATGCATACTATTCTTCCAGCCGGTCAACACAACTGTACTCCGTTTTTAAAAAATCATCATAGTAGTCGGCTTTTTGAAACAGGTTGCGGAAAGAATCGGCTCCGTTTTCTTTGGTCATGTCAAGATCATACATGATGCAGCTAAGAACAATATTTTGTTTTACACAACTCAGCACCAACCCATTTACCCTGAAGTTTTCCTGTAGCAGGAATTGATACAATGGTTTAATTTTTGTTGCATCAGATGGCATCTGACATAAATAGGCATCGCC
>JANNCC010000354.1:0-8747 GCA_031386125.1 Chitinophagaceae bacterium | reverse complement strand
TATAACCAACAATCGTAATTTTTAATTTTGATGGACTCATCGCCGGGACATTTTCCAGACTGAACTCACCATTTGCTTTGGTGAGCATTCCGGCTATCACAACTTCTTTTCTTTTCTTGGTAACAGTATCCATTTTATTCTGGATAAGTTGGATTGAAGCATATTCAATTGGCTTTCCTGACTTTGCTTCAACTACTTTGCCGTAAAATCTGCCAGTAGGCATTTGGCCGTTGCCAGATCTATTTGCAGCCCCTTGTGGGCGTTGGGAAAATGTTATAAGTGACAGTAATACAAGGGATAAGGCAAAAAACAATTTTCTCATTTATCAGAATTTAGTATTTAGACGGGCAAAGGTGTCTGAACTTGCTGACAGAACTATGACAACTTGATGAATGGCAGTAAGACAACCACAGGAGGGAAAAGTTCGGGGTTTGCGCCTTTAACTTGTAATAATTGTGAATACTACTTGCAGAATGCCTATCAAAAGGCCAAAAACAGCACCTATTACTTCAAGAAATTTAAATTCCTGTTTGGTGATTTTATTCAGCATGTCTTCTAATTTTTCACCTGAAAAACCGGATACTTTTTGGGTAACTATTTCTTTCAGGTCAAGATCGTTTTCCAATTTAGTCATATAGTTTTTCATTAGTACAGGGAACAATTCTTCCAGTTCTGTAAGGAAGGCCTCTTTCAGTTGGTTTATTGTTTTATCGCCAATAAACATAGAGAACATTGGGAAAGACTGCTTTAGTTTTACCCGGAGAAAATTATCTATATGAGCTTCTATTTCAGGTTTAAGTTTTTCAAGATTATCCGGGTTAGTTACTTTTTCTTCAATTTCTTTAAAAGAAAGTAATTCGTTGCTGACAACCTCTCCTAATTTTTCAGCAATTTTTTGCTGATTTTTTGGAAAAATTCCCTGAATAGTTATTCCTAATATTTTTGCGGGTTTTCGTGGATGGAAAAGCATTTTGATAGCCACCCAGGTAGTAACCCAGCCTGTAAAAGCAGAAATAAGTGGAGTAAGAATATACCAATAGTTCATTATATTTTTTAAAGAAGTGCAAAGAAACTGAAAGCAGTGCCGTATTCAAAATCTGCTTTTGGTACGGGGCCTGATTTTCTATATTTTTGCTGCTCGTAAACGGTAGCCATAGCTCAGTTGGTTAGAGCATTAGATTGTGGTTCTAAGGGTCGTGGGTTCGAGCCCCATTGGTTACCCCAAAAACTCTGTTTCGCCTCAGGCGGAATGGAGTTTTTACTTTTATAGGACAGCCTGCATCATTCTAATAAAAGTTAAAGGCTTTATTCTTTCCCGCCATTCATCAAAAACCCTTGTTAAAAGGACATAAAGGCAAGAAAAACAACGTTTTTGCGTTATTTTTGAATTATGCCTAATGCAGTTAAATACCTTTTGAATATGAAAAGACTTCCGATTGTGATTATGATGGTGGTGGCAGGTTCATTTCTTGCCTTCAAGACGATGGGAACCGGTACCCGTAACACTTCTACCCCCCCCTCCAAGTATGAGCAGATTTTGAAATTAGTTGGCGAAATGCTTTCGCAGGCCCATTATAATCCACAGGATATTAATGATGCCTTTTCCAAAAAAGTGTTCATAAAATTTATCGGTGACCTCGACAGGGAAAAAAATATGTACCTGCAAAGCGATATGGATGCACTGAAAAAATTTGAGACAAAGATTGACGATGAATTAAAAGGCTCAACGGTTGAATTTTTTCTGGAAGCAGGAAAAATTTTTAATGCAAGAATGGAAGAAATTGCGAAAATTTATACCGAGACATTGTCCAAAGCATTTGATTTTACTACCAATGAAGAAGTGAACCTGGATGCCGATAAATTAAATTTTACCCTTACTGATGCAGAAAGAAAAGACCGCTGGAGAAAGAAACTGAAATTTATGACTCTGGAGCGGTATGTAGATTTATTGGATACCAGAGAAAAGAATAAAGGTAAGGATGGCTTTGTGGTTAAAACTGATGAAGAACTGGAAAAAGATGCCCGTGACCGGGTGAAGCGGATTATGGACAGGACTTTTGACCGTTACCGTTTCAAATTTACTGATGATGATAAGTTTAATGTGTTTGTAAATGCCATCACTACTACGATGGATCCGCATACTGAATTCTTTCCACCAGTGGATAAAAGATATTTTGATGAAGAGATGAGTGGCCGCTTCTTTGGTATTGGTGCATCATTGCAGTATGATGATGGAAATATTAAAGTAAGCAGTGTGCTGACAGGGAGTCCGGCTTCCAAATCAGGCGAAATACAACCCGGCGATATAATCATGAAAGTGGCACAGGGAAAAGAAGAACCTGTTGACCTGACCGGCTTTGTGGTAACTGATGCCGTAAAAGTAATCCGGGGTAAAAAAGGAACAGAAGTAAGACTCACCATTAAAAAGACTGATGGGGCTATAAAAATAGTAACACTTATCCGTGATGAAATAGTACAAGATGAAACATTTGCCCGCAGTGCTATTGTAAAAAATGGCGGTTCAAAAATCGGGTACATCTTTCTGCCGGAATTTTATGCAGATTTTGAACATCCAAACGGTGCCCGCAGCTATGTGGATGTAGCTAATGAAGTAAAGAAGCTTAAAGAAGAGCAGGTGGACGGCATTGTAATTGATCTGCGCAATAATGGCGGCGGTTCTTTATATGATGTGGTTCAAATGGCCGGTCTCTTTATTGATGAAGGCCCGATAGTACAGGTGAAGGATAGGGAAAACAAAGCCAGTGTTTTGAAAGATAAAGATAAGAATGTACTGTACACTGGTCCGCTGACTGTCATGGTAAATGAGTTCAGTGCTTCAGCTTCCGAAATTTTTGCTGCTGCTATACAAGATTATAATCGTGGTGTTATCATTGGTAGCACTTCTACATATGGAAAAGGAACTGTGCAGCGTAATATCGGCCTGGACGAAAATGGTTTTTCTGTGTCAAGTGCAGAACTGGGAACTGTAAAGCTGACGTTACAAAAATTTTATCGCATCAATGGAGGCTCGACCCAATTAAAAGGTGTTTATTCCGATATTGTTTTACCAGATAACCTGGAACACCTGAAGGTGAGAGAGAAAGATGACCCCGATGCTTTGCCTTGGGATGAGATCAATAAGGCGACGTATACGAACTGGAGTTCTGGCTATGATTTAAAAATCATTCAGCAGTTAAGCAGTCAGCGGTTAGCCAATGATGTTACGTTTAAAATGATAAAGGAAAGTTCTGACTGGCTGTCAAAACAAAATGACAAGCAGTATTCCTTGCAGCTTGATAAATACCGTAAAGAACAAACAATGATCCGGGCCACGTTTAAGCAAATGGAATCGTTGATGAAGTTGAAAGATTCATTAGATGTATCTGCGTTGCCAAAAGAAGTGAACCGCTGGGATAATGATAAGAATAAGAAAGATCGTTTTGCCCAATGGATTAAAGGGTTACAAGATGACATTTACCTCGACCAGGCAGTCAAGGTGATGAATGACATGATTGGTCAGCAGAACCTGGCGAAAGCAAAGACAAAAGAAGAACCTGCTAAGAAAGGGTTTTAAACAGAAAAGAAAATAAATTTAAAAGCCCCTTGCATATCAGCAAGGGGCTTTTTGATTACAAGTATCTTTCTTTTATTACGTTTATATGATGATTGATGTGGCCAACGAGGATAAAGGCAATGGCCAATACTGAGACCGGGTTGTTATTGGCAACTCCGTATGTTGACATTTGCTCTTTATCAAAAGAGTCTAACAATATTTCTGTGGAGCGGCGAACCACTTTTAATTCTTCCATCATATTCTTCCAATCTCTTTTTTTCGCTTTTGAATTAGAAGCATATTTATTTTCATCAAAGCCGGGGAGAGAGGCAGTTTCCTTACGGGCAATACAGAGGGCACGGTAGGCAAAAACTCTCTCGGTGTCTATAATGTGCTGCAACATTTCTTTTATTGTCCATTTGCCTCTTGCATAGCGATAATCTCTTTTTACAGGTGCAATGCTTCCGAAAAAAAGTAACATGACCGGAGTTTGCTTTTTCATTGCAGTAACCGGGTCATTCCCTTCTACCTGTTTGATATAACCGTGATACCATACCGGTATTTTCGAAAGGTCGGGACGGGGCATAGAGGTTAATTTAAAATAAATAATAAGTTTATTTGCTCGTTACAGGGGACAGTGAATCTTAATTAATTGTCCTTTTTGACCGGCACTTCTTGTTTAGTAGCGGGAGGAGTATAATTCGGAGTGACAGGACTGTTTAAAGGAGCTCCTACTGAGATATCACATCGGTGACCGGGTTGACCATGTGCAGGATTCATACCAGCAGCAACAGGCTGGGCTGGTGGCGTAGTGTTAATTTTCGGACTTGTATTAACGATAGAGGGTGACATAGTAGCCGGTGCAGGATTAGTGTTTATAGTTGGTGTTGTGGCAGCGGACGGGTTTGGAGCACTGTTTAACGGGGCACCTACTGCAATATCGCATCTGTGACCGGGTTGTCCATGTGCTGGGTTCATCCCTTTTGCAGTTGTGGCTACAGGGGATTGCTGTGTTATTGTTGGTGTAATATTTACTGGTGTTCCGTTTGTAGTTGTTACTGTATTTGTTGGGGTGGTGTTTGTGGAAGGTACTGTTGGTACTGTTGGTACTGTTGTGCTGTTAACTGGAATATCAGAAGTGACAGTATTTACTGGAGTATTAGCTGGTGTAGTAGCCGGTGTTTCGGTCTTTACTTCTTCATCTTTGCTTCCACAGCTTACAGCCATTACCAGAAATAATACAGAAGCTATTGAATATATTCTTTTCATTTTTATAATTTTTTAGTTTTTTAAAGGATTAAAAATACTCAAGTTTTCCTAAAGTTCCTTTGTTTTTTGAAAGGCGGAAAAAGGAGTAGAATGCTGGGAAACCGCTAATCCTGAGTAAGGCTGGTTCGTTTCATTGTATGTTCTCTTTAGTAGTTCCCTCGGCTTTTTTCCTGAGTAATTTGTTCCCGATTTTATCCGGAACTAAAGGGTGAAGCATTTGCCCCAGGTAATTTTTGGGAAAAGGTTCTTTGATGCCGAACGCATCAGGTTCCTTTTTGGGACAGGTGTAAGTGCCGAAAACAATATCCATTAGCGGAGAAATGTTGGCATAGTTGCCTGCCTTACGGTCCAGGTCGTGGTGCCAGTGGTGAAGTTCTGGTGCACCGATCAGCATTTTTAATGGTCCGATAGGAAGGCGGACATTAGAATGAATATAAATGGCCCAAATGCCCCGGAAGGCAATAAAGCCGGCCAAAGTCTCTAACGGGAAGCCCAATATAAAGGCAGGCAAATTGATGAGTCCAATGGTATAAATGCTATCCAGCGGATGCTCCCGGTGGGCAGCTAACCAGTCGAGGTGTTCGGCACTGTGATGCACTTTGTGAAAACGCCAGAGAAAGCCAACTGAATGTTGCAGGCGATGACCCCAGTATATAATGAAGTCGCTTAAAACAACCACTTCTATGGCCTGCAACCACCAGGGCTGTGCTGCCACTTTTTTGCGAAAGCTTTGTGGTACTATATCATCCAGCCAGAAACTAAAGTAGCTGAGTGCCCACAACACCAATGCACTCCAGAGCAGGTATTGACCCAAAAAGAAACATAAATCAACCCACCAGGAGGGACGGAAGAATTTTTGATTTTTCCGGGCGGCAAATACTTTTTCCATCGGAAAAAAGATAAGTATCAGTAACAGTAAACTTAACCCGGTGGCTTCTGCTACAGCATAAAAATTCATGAGCGAAAATTTATTTACTTGTTACTGCTTATTTTTTGCGGTATCGGCGACAAGCCGTGGAGTTATCACCGGGCCTGATTTTGAGCCGGAAAATATGATGACAGGTTTTGCAACAACAGTGTCTGTGTTGCCTTTCTTCTTCTTTTTTAGTTTCTTCTTCAGCTTGCCGTCTTTGATGATGTATTCGTAATTATCTGTCATTACCATTGATTTTGAGCTTGACATTATCCTTGGAAGAGACGGTACTGAATCAATTTTTGGAATGGTATCCAACTGGTACGCAATAGCGATGTTACTTTCCATTACCGGGCGACTACTTGTTTTTTTACCAGTCAATAATTTATCGAAGGCGCCGGAACGGTAGGCGACAAAACCAGTTAACAGCAGTATGAATGCTGATAAGGTGGTAATTTTTGTAAAAAGGGGAGAAGGTTTCATACCAGGTTGATTTATGTGTTACCAAATTTAATGAGAAAGACGCAAAAGAGCCTCTATTCCATACTGGCTAGGAAGTTATAGAGTATGACTTTGAAACGGGAAGTTGGGGGTGCCCAGCTTTATACAGGTGTTTACAGGGGAACTTCCATCAATAATATTTCTGCATCAGTATCTGCTTTAATATCCAGCTCGTTAACATCGGTGATACCAAGCCCGTCTCTTCTGTTCAGTTTTTCACCATTAATTGTTACATCGCCTTCAATAACGAAAGCATAAACACCATTGTCTTTATCCTTCAATTCATACGAAGTTGAAAAGTCATTATCTAATTTACCCAAACTAAACCAGGCATCCTGATGAATTTGTACACCGCCATCATTTGTTCCGATAGGTGATACAACAGTCAGAAGTTTATTGTGCTTGTCTGCATCAGCAAAACTTTGCTGATCATATCTTGGATTAACATTTTTCTTGTTCGGGAATATCCAAATCTGGAAAAACTTCACTGGCTTATCATGATTTTTATTCTTTTCGCCATGCTGAATACCTGTACCTGCACTCATCACCTGCACATCGCCCTGGCGGATAACTTGTTTATTACCCATGTTGTCAAAATGTTCCAGGTCGCCGCTGGTAGGAATGGAAATGATTTCCATGTTATCATGCGGGTGGGTACCAAAGCCCTTGCCACCTGCTACCGTATCATCGTTCAACACTCTTAAAACGCCAAAATGAACTCTTTCAGGATTATGGTAACCAGCAAAACTGAATGTGTGATAAGAATCTAACCATCCATGATTTGCATGTCCTCTTGTATCCGCCTTGTAAAGAATGGTTTTCATACTAAACTCTTTTTTTCATTTTGAATCAGGCAATTATTTTTTCATCGACTACTTTTTCTGCCAGCCACAAAAACTCGTTAATAAAATTATGAACTCCGTTTTGGAAGCTTTCATCCAGCAAGTCTCCAGACGGGCTGAATTTTTTATCTACGGCCGGAACAATCAGCATGTATGGCGATGCAATGCCGAACAATGCAGGAACTAATTGCAGTATTTGCTGCGAAGCCCTGATGCCACCCATTGCACCCGGAGATGCTGTTGCAATACCAAAGGGTTTATGATGTCTTTTCGGAAAATGGTCTAGTAAATTTTTGAGGGCGGGGGAATAACTGCCGTTATATTCAGGTGTTACAAGAATGTATGCATCAGCATCGAAAATTCTTTTTGCCAGTGGTTGAAACTCCGGTGGTGCTTTATCCGGAGAGGCCCAAGCCGACTGAATTTGCGGAACGTTCCATTCTTTCATATCAATTATATCAACTTCATGACTGGTGTTCTGCGACAGCCAATTTTTAAGGTGAAGAGCAACACGATGACTCAGACTGTTTATTCTCGGACTTCCTGAGATGATTTCTATTTTCATATTTTCAATTTGTAGCGCAAAATTAATGAATCAATGTTTAAACATCAAATTTTTGTTTCTGCACAGTTTGTTAAGATCTTTTTGGGCTAATGATGCTTAAGATTTATGTCTTCAAAATACTGTGCCTGAATCCTTAATTTCGGAAAATAAATAAGGAACAATGATTAATAGACGAAAGTTCATCCGGGCCTCCGCTTTTACGGGATTCGCAAGTTTATTTACAAAAGGAGCCTGGTCAATGGATGAAACAGGTATTATAAAAGGAAAGCCTGTTGTTATTTCTACCTGGGATGCAGGGTTAAGGGCAAATAAAGCAGCCTGGGAAATATTAGGAAAAGGCGGCAGGGCATTAGATGCAGTGGAAAAGGGAGTGATGCAGACCGAATCAGAACAGAATTGTTGTGTGGGACTTGGTGCCAATCCCGACCGTGACGGATTTGTAACATTGGATGCCTGCATTATGGATGAGTTTTCCAATTGTGGCAGTGTTGCTTTTTTAGAAAGAATAAAACACCCGATAGCTGTTGCAAGACGAGTGATGGAAAAAACACCACATGTGATGCTGGTGGGCAGCGGTGCTCAACAGTTTGCCGTAGCAGAAGGATTTCCTTTGGAAGAACAAAAGCTTTCACCGAATGCACAGAAGAATTATGAAAACTGGTTAAAGATGTCTGAATACAAACCGCCAGCTATAAATGTGGAAGGTAAACAAGGTCATGGGCCGTTTGCTCCATATAAGTTAGAGAATGGCGAATGGAACCATGATACGATTGGGATGGTGGCAATGGATACCAATGGAAACTTTAGTGGCAGTTGCACCACCAGTGGTGCCGGATTTAAGATGCGGGGACGGCTGGGTGATTCACCAATTATTGGTGCTGGTTTGTTTGTTGATAACGAAGTTGGGGCTTGTACGGCTACGGGACAGGGAGAAGATGTTATCCGGGTGGCCGGCTCACATTCTGTAGTGGAGTTGATGCGGCAAGGTTTATCACCTGAAGCAGCTTGTAAAAAAATCATAGAAAGAATAGTGAGAATAAAGGGGGCGAAGTCAAAAGATATACAAGTGGCTTTTTTAGCGGTAAACAAAAAAGGACAGGCAGG
>JANNCC010000350.1:0-11166 GCA_031386125.1 Chitinophagaceae bacterium | reverse complement strand
CGCCGAAAAAAATAATCGGCCGGTAATAACCCATCCAATCTTTTTTCTTTACCTCCGATAAATAAAAGGATGCCTGCTCCAAACAACATGGAGAATAATGCCCGCTGCGTTCCTTCCGGAAACCATGAAACAAAATTCCAGACCTGAAAATTGATAGTTCCCCATTCATTAAGTAGTGAGGGGTCACCTCCCACCGGATTAGGCAAAGAAAAACTGGGAATATTCATTAATAATATTCCCAGTATAGCAAAGCCCCGAAGACTATCCAGAATAACTATCCTTTCTTTTTGATCCACCGGCGCTGAAACAATAGAAGCTGGAGTAAGATTTGTTGACATGAAGTTATTTTGTGTATTACATCTTTTATGGTGCCATCACATTTTTTGTATTTGCTTTTCTCATCGGCTGCTTTTTCCAGTAAGTCAAACTGCGCCATGCCCATTCTAACGGACCGAAACGGAAAAACCTTAACCAGATATGGCTCCAGATAATTTGTAGTATCCATGTCGCCGCCACTACATAATACATTTCATACCGCTCCAGTTTACCAAAATTGCCAAGGCCAATGCCATAGAAAAATAAACCAACCAGTAACGACTGCATCAGGTAATTGGTAAATGCCATTTGCCCCACCGGCCGCATCAATGCAAACAACCATTTAAACCAACCTGATTTATACATTAGCATTATCAAACCAAAAATGCCGATGGCACGGAACGTCCGGGATATTTCATAAAATTCAAAGGGAACATTTTTTAAGATGTCAAAACGGTTGAATTTATGATCAATCAGTGGCTGTAGCCGGAAGTAAGAAAGAGTTAACCCCACACCAAGCCCCACTATAAACAACCACCAGTAAACTTTCGTGGATGCCTGGCCCGTTATTACACCATTTTTAAAAAAGGCCATTCCTAAAAACATAAATATCATGATATCCCATAATCCATCATAAGTATAATGTACTTCTCCCTGAAAACTTCTTTCACTCTGGTATTCATAAAATTCACTATAGCTTCCCCGCACTGCCTTCAGGCTTTTTTGCATTTGCTTTTCCTTTCCACTTGGACTCGTTCTTTCTTTAAATTCCGTCATAGCACCCAGGCTGGCTTTCTGTTCATCTGTTAGTTTGGTAACGGTAGTATCCATTTTTGCAATGGCCTCCCCTTTATAAATCATTTTTCGTTCCCGGTAGGCATCTACATTTTCTCTTGCAGTCATCAACAGCAATGAAATAAAAGCGCCGATAATTAAAGCTTTGGGTGAAAGCCGGCGAAAAGCAAACATGATGATACCAATAATGGCATACTGAAATAAAATATCCCAGAACCATAAAAGAACAAAGGCATTAAATAAACCAAAAACAAGCAGCCACAACTGCCTGCGGAGAAAGTAGTCTGTAGGCCACAGCCCTTCAGCCTTTTTTTCCTGGCGGGTGATAAATAAAATAATGCCGGCGCCAAATAACATGGAAAAAATTCCCCGTTGGCTGCCTTCCATAAACCAGTCGATAAAATACCAGGTTTTAAAATTGATGGTTCCCCATTCATTCAGTACAGAAGGATCGCCGTAACAAGCAGGAGCAGGCAATGCAAAGCCGGGAATATTCATTAATAAAATGCCGAGAATAGCAATGCCCCGTAATGAATCAAGAATAACAATACGTTCTGTTTGGCTAACAGGCGCAGCAAGGTTGGTTGACATGTTGGTTTTGGTTTGGTGGTAATATAAAGGTAATAAACGACTGTGCGGGAGCGGAAGAAACTTTAAGATACTATTTTTTCAATAAATACTATTGTTCATAGTATAATGAATTACCCCGGAGCAAGCTGCGAGGAATTCTTTTGATTAAATAGAAAAATATTACTAAAATAAAAATTAATAGGAAAGAAGTTTACTCACTGATTCATGTAGTCGGCATTTCGCCATAAAATTATTTTCCAACTCAATATTAAATGGAATCGGTGTATCCAATGATGCACAGCGCATCACCGGTGCATCCAAAATAGAAAAACAATTTTCAGCAATCCATGCGGCTATCTCTCCACCAATGCCACCAATCAATGTGTCTTCGTGTAGAATTAAAATTCTGCCTGTCCGTTGCACTGCTTCACGAATAGCTAAGTAATCCAGCGGCGCCAATGTTCTTAAATCCAAAATATCAATAGAAATTTCAGGATGCTCGGCAGCATAATCTTCTGCCCAATGCACTCCGGCCCCATAAGTGATAATAGAAATTTCATCTCCTTCTCGTACATGTCTTGCCATTCCAATTTCTATTTCATAATAGTCTTCAGGCACAGAGCCACTTACTGAACGATACAATGCTTTGTGTTCAAAAAATAAAACAGGGTTAGGATCATTAATTGCAGCAATCAATAATCCTTTTGCATCCATCGGTGTACATGGGTAAACAACTTTTAATCCGGGAGTTTTTACAAACCATGCTTCATTACTTTGACTATGAAAAGGCCCGGCACCTACTCCCCCACCTGTTGGCATTCGAATGACCACATCGGCATTTTGTCCCCAACGGTAATGAATTTTTGCCAGATTATTTATTATCTGATTAAATCCTACCGTAACAAAATCGGCAAACTGCATTTCCATCACACTCTTGTATCCTTCTAATGATAACCCCAATGCTGCACCAACAATTGCACTTTCACATAACGGAGTATTCCTCACTCTTTCTTTTCCAAATTCATTGACAAAGCCTTCTGTTATTTTAAATGCACCGCCATATTCTGCTATATCCTGCCCCATTAAAATCAGGTTAGGATGTTGCTGCATGGATTGATGAAGCCCTTGCTTTATAGCATCAATCAATCTCAGTTCAGCTGTTTGAAAGCCAAGGCCTGAATTGATTTCTGCATTAGCAATGACTTTTGTACCTGTCCGGGTCTTCTCTGCATAAACATCTTCCAATTCTTCTTCTGTATCTGCTACTACAGATTCTGTAGCTGAGCCAATCGCTAATTCACTTTCTATTTTGCCTTTGAATTCACTCCTGATGTCTGCTATCTGTATTTTTTTCAATACATCACTTTCAATTAAAAACTGTTCGAAGTTATTAATCGGGTCTTTCATTTCCCAGAGCTTGAATAAGTCTTGTGGTACATATTTCGTACCACTGGCTTCTTCATGTCCCCGCATCCGGAAAGTGAGACATTCAATAAGGTAGGGTTTTTGATTTTTTATACAATAATCCCTTACTCCTTTTATCGTATCATATACAGATAATATATTGTTACCATCAATCTGTACTCCTTCCATGCCATAGCCTTTGGCTTTATCAATTAAACTAATGCAGCGGTATTGTTCATTAACAGGGGTGCTTAATCCATAGCCGTTATTTTCAATAATAAATATGACGGGCAAATCCCACACAGCAGCCGTATTCAAAGCTTCATGAAAATCTCCTTCACTCGTTCCTCCATCACCTGTAAAAGCAAGAGATATTTTTTTTTCTTTTCTTAATTTATGTGCCAATGCTACTCCATCTGCTATTGCGAGCTGCGGACCAAGATGTGAAATCATTCCGCAGATATGATGTTCTTTGTTACCAAAATGAAAACTTCTTTCTCTTCCTTTACTATATCCTTCCTGTGCTCCCTGCCACTGCATAAATAATTTACTCAATGGCATATTGCGGGTAGTAAAAACGCCGAGGTTTCTGTGCAATGGCATGATCCATTCGTCTTCCTGCAAAGCTAGTGTGGCTCCAACAGCAATTGCTTCCTGTCCGATGCCGCTAAACCATTTGGAAATTTTTCCCTGCCGCAACAGCACCAGCATTTTTTCCTCAATCATGCGGGGCCAGAGGAGACTACGGTAAAATTGAACAAGCTGATCGTTGGATAGATTTTTCCGGTCGAAGGTCATGTGGCGAAGTTCCGGGTTTTTTCAACACAGAGATGCCGAGAAACAGAGATTCACAGGGACTTTTGGAAATTCTCTGTTCAACTCACCCTACTCAAAAAATTCTGTGTTGAAACCCCTACACCACTACCAGTTCATAAAAATCTTCCGGCTTTAAATATTTCTGTGCAAGTTGTTGTATTTCTTCAGCCGAAATGGTTTTGATAGTGTAAATGGAATCGTAGAAATATTTTTCCGTCAGGTTATTGAGTACATAGTTTTTCCAGCGGGCAATTATCTGGAAAGGGCCATCGAGGTCGCCGAGAAGGCCACCCATCATGTAGTTTCTTACTAATAACAACTCTTCATCATCTACCAGTTCTTCCCGCAGGTCTTTCATTTCTTTATACACTTCGGCAATGGTGGCTTCGCAAACATCCTTGCCTGCTTCGGTACTTATCAGCCAGGCGGAGTCATGAATATGGTTTTGCAAATAGCTGTGAATACCGTAAGTATAACCTTTATCTTCCCGGATATTGCTCATCAACCGGGAGCCAAAGAAGCCGCCGAACAATGCATTCAGCATTTGCACTTTTAAAAAATCCGGGTGGTGCCGGTTAGGGAATGGCCTGGCTATTCGTATTGAACCCTGTACACCTTCCGCATTATTGGTTATCCTGAATTTTTTTTCTGTTGTTTGTTCAGCAATAATTTCTTTTGTCGCAATAGTATTATTGGGCAAGTCTCCAAAGTTTTGATTTAATACTGATATAATATCTACCGGCAATTTCCCTGCTACAAATAAAATCAGTTTTCCCTGTTGATAATAGTTTTTATAGAACTCTACCAACTGCTCCCTGTTCACGGCATCAAAATCTTCTGCCCGGCTGTATTTTCCATAAGGATGTTTTTCACCGTACAGATAAACATCAATCAACCGGCTGGCTACAAAGTCACTCTTCTTCAGGCTCACTTTCAGCCGCTGCTTCATGTTTTGTTTGTAGATATCCAGTTCTTCCTGTGGCATTACTGAATCAGTAATCAACTCCCTCACCACCGGCAATAATTCCTTTACACTCTTTGATAAACAATGCAATGTAATTGTAGCTATTTCATTACCGCAGGCCCTGTTGAGGTAAGAGCCATAATAGTCAAAATGTTCGTTAATCTGAAAGGCTGATTTTTTTGATGTGCCGTTACGCAATAAAAAATTAGCAGTGGCGGCCACCAGGTTTTGTTCTTCCTGCCAGTTACCGGCAAAGAATACCCATTCGAAAGACAACACTTCTTCTGCACCGGCATTTACGGCATATACTTCTACACCGTTATCTAAAGTAAATTTATCGGCTGGCTTTAGTTTTAAATTGAAATTAACGGCATCTACTATTTCAGGGGCTATCGTTCTGTTGAGCATTGTTATTCTTTCTTGGTTGGAATGTCAGGTTAATTATTGGAGAGATACTGTAGCGTACTGCAGTTAACAGAACGGAAAATGGCCTGGCTTTCTTTTAAAATATCTGCTGCAGTAACCGCCGCATATTTTCCTAATTCTGTATTCATTAATGTTGCGTCGCCCAGTAGTTCATAATAAGCGAGGCTGCCGGCACGGCTCATTACACTCATGTCTTCAAAGGCCAGCATACTTTCTGTTTTATTCTTTACCTTCTGTAGTTCTGTTTCGCTTACTAATTCAGTTTTTATTTTATCCAATTCCTGTTCCACTGCTTTTTCTGCATCCTCCATCTTTACTCCCTTTACTAATTTTCCTTCTATCATCAGCAGCCCATCATCTGTACTGCCAAAGTGATGGCATTCAATATTGCTGAACAGTTGCTTCTCTTTTACCAGCGACTGATATAATCTTGATGAGCCGCTTCCGCTGAGAATATCGGAAAGCAGTTCTATAATATAATATCTCTTATCAAGCCGACCCGGCATGTGCCAGCATTTGTATAAAGCGTCTAATGGAACGTTTGCTTTTATTTCCAGTCTTCTTTCATCTGTTTGTTCCGGCTCCTGCGGCAGGTTACGTTTATATATTTCGCCGGAAGGAATATCACCAAACCATTTTTCTGCAAGGGCTTTTACTTTTTCCACCGTTACATTGCCAGCCAGCACCATCACGGCATTCACGGGGCGGTAATGTTTGAAGAAAAAATTCTTTACTTCACTCAACTGTGCATTTTCAATATGAGATAATTCTTTACCAATCGTCATCCAGCGATAGGGATGTTTTTTGTAAGCCAGCTCCCGCAGTTTCTGTTGCACATCACCATATGGTTTGTTGAGGTAGTGTTCTTTAAATTCTTCAATCACCACTTTACGTTGTGTCTCTAAACTTTTTTCTCCAAACGCCAGCGACAGCATCCGGTCGCTTTCTAACCAGAAAGCTGTTTCCAGGTTATCAGCCGGTATTTGTATGTAGTAATTGGTAAGATCGTTGGTGGTGTAGGCATTGTTTTCTCCACCAGCCATTTGCAGCGGTTCATCATAGCTGGGAATATTAACAGAACCTCCAAACATCAGGTGTTCAAACAAATGAGCAAAGCCGGTTCGTTCGGGGTCTTCATCCCTGGCACCTACATCATACATAATGTTCATCACCGCCATGGGTGTGCTCAGATCCTGGTGAACGATGACACGGAGACCATTAGCCAGTGTAAATTTTTCAAATTGTATCATATATTAAATAACAGCTGTTAAATTAAAAAGTTGGCGATTGTAAAAGTATTGAAATTTACGGGGATGGGAGACAACAGAAATACAGTTAGCCACAGATTACACGGATTAACACAGATGAATACAGGTAAATTCTTTACAGGATTTAATATCAGGCTATACTAGCAGCTAATCCGTGTAATCTGTGGCAGAAAATAATTATAAGATGCTCTTTACTCTGAACTCTATTTCTTTCATCGCATTGTCGCGGCGTACAATAAGCTTTATTTTTTCATTAGGGGCCTGCAGGGCTATTTTGTACTGGTTGAGGTTTTGTGAAAAATTCTTATTTACCGATATTATCTCGTCGCCTTCTTTTACTCCGGCAGCTTCTGCCGGGGAGCCTTTGGCCACATCACCTACTATAATCAGTCCTTCAATAAAATACAACTCTACTCCGGAATAAGAGTAATCAAACAGATCGCCATAGTGTGAATTAGGCGTCAGGTGAATATCGCTACGGGCATAATTCAATATCACATTAAAACGCCGTAGGATATCATTGCCAATCAATCCACCCATATAGGGATAAGAAGTAACATTGTTTTCATCATCAAAAATATAAACAGGGACATTTCTGAACCGGTAAGGGCCAAGTTTTACTTCCCTCATCACCAATAGTTCCATATCTATTTTTCCGCCCAACCCTTCTCCTTCTTTTACCCACCTCCTTTTTCTTTTATCTAAAAAAATACTGTCGGCAATAAAATCTTTTGTTAGCAGCATACAAACACCGGCTCCCATATCATACAAAAATCTTGATGTAACAGCTGCTTCGTCTCTCACTCTTAATTGCTGAGCCACTAATTGATTAATGGTGGGTTTCAGCAAATAACCACCCCGTGGGTAACGGATAGTGCCTTTGGTGCAAAAAGTAAGTTTCATGCTGTCGTAGTCCAGCTTCATAATGTAGCGGCTTAATACAGAATAACCGATAATGCCGTCAATCCGTTCTCCGTACACTGCTGTGAGTATGCCATAATCGTTGATATGAAAATTAAGACTGTCAATACTAAGACCCGGAAAATGCAATTGCTGATTATATAAAAAACTCACTTTACGAATGCCGGCAATACCACGGATAGTTCTGTCTGTAGGTATGGGTTTTAGTTTCAGGTAATCTGCCGTTGTAGAATCGAGAGAAATACCACTGCTGCCAGTGTCGAGAATAAAATTGAGTGTGTCCGGAAAAGCACCAAATTTGGCATGAAGGATTACAATACCCCCGGTGAGTTGTGTAAAAGTCACCTTGGTAATATCTCTTGAAGGCGGTTCAATAAATTCTTCCTGTGCAGCAAGCGGACTTGCTACCAGTAGCAATATCCCAAAGACAAGCAAAAGCACAGTTTTCTTCATGTGGTTAATCGTTAAGCTGCCATTCACTTATGTATGACAGGTTTTTTATCCAAAATGATGCAATACAAGCCCCTGTTCATACAAATTTATTTTAATGTCAGCCCTGTTTAAAACCGTTCAACACATAATCTGTTATTCAGGTGTACTTTTGCAACCTCACCCCCTGCCCTCCACCAAGTGGAAAGGTAGAAAAACGAAGACACCGAATATGCAGTTAGAACAATTATATCAGAAAGCATCAAATTTTGAATTTTTGTCTGTCCATGAAGGAGTTCATCTCTATCACCATGCGCCGCTGGCCGATCTGATGTTTATTGCCGATGAACTGCGGAAAAAACAAGTGCCACATGGAAAAGTAACCTGGCAGATAGACCGGAATGTAAACACTACCAATGTGTGTATTGCCAATTGCAAGTTTTGCAATTTCTACCGCATACCCGGACATGCTGAGGCATACATTACTGATATGCCGGTGTACCGGAAGAAGATTGAAGAAACATTGAAGTGGGGCGGCGATCAGTTATTATTGCAAGGCGGTCATCATCCGGAATTGGGCTTGCAATATTATGTTGACACATTCAAACAGATAAAGGCAGAGTTCCCTTCTATTAAACTGCATGCACTCGGGCCACCGGAAGTGGCACATATTACCAAATTAGAAAAGTCAACGCACCGAGAAGTATTGATGGCATTGAAAGAAGCCGGTATGGATTCATTGCCCGGTGCTGGTGCAGAAATATTGATTGACAGGGTTCGCCGATTAATATCAAAAGGAAAATGTGGTGCACAGGAATGGCTCGACATTATGCAGGAAGCACATCAACTAAACATCACTACTTCGGCAACGATGATGTTTGGCCATGTGGAAACCATTGAAGAACGGTTTGAACATTTAACAAAAATAAGAGAAGTGCAAAGCCGTAAACCAGATGAAGCGAAAGGGTTCTTAGCATTTATTCCCTGGACCTTTCAGGATGTAGATACATTGCTTACAAAAATTCGTGGTGTTCATAATCTTACTACTCCCGAAGAATATATTCGCATGATTGCACTCAGCCGCATTATGCTGCCGAATGTAAAAAACATACAGGCCAGTTGGTTAACCGTTGGCAAACAAACCGCAGAAATATGTTTACATGCCGGTGCCAATGATTTTGGTTCTATCATGTTGGAAGAAAATGTGGTGAGTGCTGCCGGTGCACCGCATCGGTTTACGTATAAATCTATACAAGGGGCCATCCGTGAAGCAGGTTTTGAGCCACAATTGAGAAACCAACAGTATGAATGGAGAGTGATACCTGAGTTGATAGAGGAGCAGGTGATTGATTACTAAGCTGCGAGCCTTGAGCTACGAGTTACGAGACAAATACATACACGATGAAAAAAATATTTAGCTGGTTTAGAAAAATTGCTTTTGCAGAAGGGGTTTCTTTCTTGGTTTTATTGTTAATAGCCATGCCATTAAAATATTTTGCAGCTATGCCGATGGCGGTAACTGTTGTTGGCGGGCTGCATGGCATTTTGTTTGTAGCCTTTATTGTATTGGCGTATATGGTGAAGGAAGAATATAAAAAAGATTTTAAATGGATGCTGAAGGCTGGCCTTGCTTCTATTCTGCCTTTTGGAACTTTTTATATGGATAAACAGTGGCGAAAGGAAGAAACAGGGGCTGTACTTTAATTGTGCTGACATGAAGTTGCACTGATAAGCAATAGAAAACTGTACCAATTATTATGTAAATACAACTATTACTTGCTAGCCTATTCAGCGATAATACTACCTTTGGACAGGCTCAGTAGGAAACTAACAATAACTATTTCATATTGACAAACAACCAACCGGTTATGTGTAGAAAAATAATTTTAAGTTTTTTAATTATTGTTTCCATTAGTTCCCAAGCACAAATTTTAGGTGGGGGAACATTGTTTTCAAATGCAGTTGCTTTCAACCAGTCCTGGATATCAACTTGTCCCGGAGGTGGAACAACTTTATCTAACCAGGCTGCATTTGAACCTACCACAGCAATGGACCCTTGTGCCCCTGCACCTGCCTGCGCTACTGGTACAACAGGTTCTGATGTATGGTTTAGTTTTTTTCCGCAATCAACAACAGCAACTATTATAGTTAATCCCAGTGCTTCTTTTGACATTGCTATTCAGGCATTTTCGGGTACGGCTTGCCCGGGACTAACTGATATTGGGTGTGTAGATCTAGGTGGCAACAATGCAACCGAAACATTAATCCTTACTGGTCTTACCGTCAGCACTCGTTATTATTTCAGGATATTCGGAGCTACCAACAGCGTAGCTAACAGAACCGGAACATATACTTTTTGTGGTTCAGCAGGATTACGCAGCACTATAGTTCCTGTAGAAATCATCAGTTTCAATGCTGTTGCACAAAATAGCAAAGTAATTCTTAACTGGACTACCGCATCAGAATCCAACAACTCGTATTTTGAGATTGAAAGAAGCATCAATGGAAATCAATATCAACCCATTGGTAGAGTAGCGGGTATAGGTACAACATCTCAAACTACTCATTACAGCTTTACAGACTTTTCCCCTTTTACAGCGACTAATTATTACAGACTAAAACAAGTGGATATTGATGACAGATACAAATACAGTGCTATTCTGGCAATCAAGCTGGATAGCAAGCTGAAAAAAGGTGTCAACATTTCTCCAAATCCTGTTACGGATAATATAAATATCCGGATAAGCTCTGATGCAACAACAAACGGAGGTATTAGAATAATCAACGCTTCTGGTCAGACAATTTACCAGCAAAGTGAAAGATTGGTTAAAGGGGAAAATCTGTTTATGATAAATAAGCTTCAAAATTTAGCCAAAGGAATATATACCGTGCAGGTTGTGATAGATGGCGACATCTTTTCAACTAGGCTTATAAACACTAAATGAGAGAAAATAATTTCAACTCTCACCACTTATCGGGTAGGGTTATTCTATTCACTCCGGCAACACTTATGTCACAGACATATTATTATGCTTGACATTGTTTAACAGTTGTCACTTACTTAAATACAACGAACAGCAATGTGGAATTGACATTTATAAAAACATCCGGTGATACTGTAAGCTCCCCCTTTTTCCGGGCCACTCCAAATTAGAGTTTTTTGTTTTTTAGTAATTCTAGGGAAACGGATTAAAAAAAGCTGGTGGAACATTTCCCAGCGATTCATGAGGCCGCTGATAATTGTAATCCTGCTGCCAC
>JANNCC010000331.1:0-5756 GCA_031386125.1 Chitinophagaceae bacterium | reverse complement strand
AAGTCAATAATTTATATTTCAATGAATTAAATGGTGGGGCAGATTTGCCAATTACAAATGGTGCTACGTTTACAGTGGCTCAACTAGGTTCTTTATATAACCTGGAAGCAGGCACATCAGGAACGGTGGGAAGTGTAAAATATACTATTACTGGTCCAACACCAACCAGTAATATTGAAAATACAGCCCCTTATAACAGCCCTGGTACAGGTTCTGGTGCATGGACAGGAGCTGTAGGTGCTTACAATGTTAATCTAAAAACATATAGCAGTGCTGATGCGACAGGTACATTGTGCCATGATACAACTATAACGTTTAATTTAACCAATACAACTTTTGATTGCAATTGCACTGGAACTAACGTTGTATTAAATCCAGGATTTGAAAGCGGAACAACCAATTGGTCATGGTCTGGCGGCACACTTTCACAAGGTACCGGTGCAGTTGCCTGCGGTTCTTTTTCCGGGGATTTAAATAATACTTCTGCAAGCAGCAAAGCCTGGCAAACAATAGGAACAGATTTACTTACAGGTACAATAATAAATGCTTCTGTATATGCCGGTACGCATGACAATACATTTAACAATTGGGTAGCAGTAGAGTTTTTAGATGCATCTAACGTTGTATTAGGCACTTCTGTTTATACCCAGGTTGATAAAATATTAGCCAATGCCCCGGTAGGGCCACAGTTATATACTTTTTCTGGAACAGTACCGGCTGGTGCAAAATATACAAGAGTAGCTTTTGGCGGTAACGGAAGTTATACAAAAACCGATAGGTGGTGTGTAACTATTACACCTCCGGCTGGTACAGGGTCAATTGGCGACAGAGTATGGTTGGATGCTGATGGAGATGGAATACAAGACGCCTCAGAAACAGGCGGAATTACCGGAGTTACTGTGCAATTAAAAAATAGTGCAGGAACTGTTATTGCAACTACCACGACTAATGGTAGCGGTAATTATTTATTCAGCGGATTAGCTGCTGGTAATTATAAAGTAGTTTTCCCTGTATCCATTAGCGGTGCTGTAGTAACAACGCAGGATGTTGGCGGAGATGATAATATCGACAGCGATCCCAGCCAAACAACAGGCGAAACAGGTACTATTGTTCTGGCATCAGGCCAAAATATCACCAATGTCGACGCAGGATATTGCCCGGTGAATCTACAGTTGGGTAACAGGGTTTGGTATGATACTGATAACGATGGTATTAATGATGCATCTGAAAACGGTATCAGAAATATATCTGTTAAACTGTATAAAGATGATAACAATGATAATGTAGCTGACGGTGCTTCTCTTGCCACATTGTTGACAGATATAAATGGCAACTATACATTCAGCAACCTTGCACCGGGCAATTATATTGTAGGTGTTGTTATTCCTGCTGGCTATATGAGCAGCAGTGTAAATGGCGGTGACCCTGATAACAATACAGATCTTGATGACAATGGCCAAATAGCCGTTGGAAATGAAATAAGAGGCCTTGCAATCACACTTACTGGTGGGGCAGAACCTACTGGTGGCGATACTAATAACACTTACGACTTTGGCTTACTGCCTGATTGCAGTTGTGTAAATAGTACTGGCAATCTTTTGGTTAATCCAAGCTTTGAAAGCGGTACAACCGGCTGGAGCTGGAGTGGTGGCTCATTGACAACCGGCACAGGTTATATTGCCTGCGGAGTAGCAAATGGTTTCAATAACTGGAGTGCAGGTACGTCAAAAGTTTACCAGGACGTAAATATTATTGCCGGTTCTACGGTTACATTCTCTGCATTTGCAGGAACCCATGCACCGGGTATAGCATGCAGCCCTAAACTCAGTTTAATATTTTTAAACTCTTCCAATGTAGTTATCGGCCAGACTGATGTTACTGTAACAAGAGTTGTAGGTGACTATAATGATCAATTGGAATATTATTCTGTAACTGCTGTTGCACCTGCTGGTACGGTTAAAGCAAGGGTACAAAGTTCTATTACCTGCAATACCATGAAGCTGGATGCATTCTGTTTAACTGCAGTTGCTCCAAACGGTTGTCTTGGCGACCGTGTATGGAAAGATGATAATGCAAATGGAATACAAGATGCAGGTGAAGTAGGCCTGGCTGGTGTAACGTTGGTATTGCTTAATGCTGCCGGGCAACCGATTGCTACAACTACTACTGATGCGTTTGGCAATTATAAATTCTGCGGACTACCGGCAGGTACTTATTCAGTACGGGTAACTCCACCTGCTAATTATACCCTTTCTCCAAAAACACAAGGTGCAGATACAGAGAAAGACAGCGATTTTGATACAAATAGTTATACTACAGGATCTGTTACTCTTACAGCCGGTCAAACCCGTTTAGATGTTGATGCAGGTTTGAAATTTTCACAACCTCAGCCAGCCAGTATTGGTGACCGTGTATGGTATGATATTAATGGCGATGGAATTCAGGATGCCAATGAACCAGGTGTCTCAAATGTATTGGTAACATTATATAACAGCAGCGGTGTCGCAGTAGCAAGTATGTACACTGATGCAAACGGATTATACCTCTTTACAAATGTTGCCCCGGGCAATTATACAGTTGGCGTTAGCCTTCCACCGGCAATGGTGTTCTCTCCAAACAATGGAGCAGTAAGTGTTGCTAACAACAGCGATATCAATCCTGCTAATGGAAGAACAGCTTCCTTTACGGTGAATGCCGGCGACCAGATAAGATATGTGGATGCCGGTCTTAAAGCACAGACATCAACGAATGGCAGTGTGGGAGATTTTGTATGGAATGATTTGAATAAGGACGGTGTGCAGGATGCCGGTGAACCCGGTATTTCAGGCACAACTGTCAGATTGATAAACGCAACCACTAATACAGTAATTGCTACAACGACTACTGATGCAAATGGTTATTATATTTTCAATGATGTAGTGCCGGGTAATTATCAGGTTGAATTTGTTACTCCATCCGGTTATACAACAACTACTAAACTGAATACTAATGTAGTTACATCCGGAACGGACAGTGATGTGGATCCCGGTACAGGAAGATCAGCAGTATTTCCACTGGCAGCTGGTCAAAGAATAACAACAGTAGATGCAGGATATTGGGTAACCACGCCTCCGGGCACTGGTAAGATTGGTGACCGTGTATGGCATGATGCAAACCAGAATGGTATTCAGGATGCAGGAGAGCCAAGTGTGTCAGGTGTAACAGTTACTCTTTACGATGCAGGTGGTGTTGCCATCAAACAGGCTACTACTAACCAGAATGGTAACTATTTATTTACTGACCTCGCAGCAGGCAACTATACAGTTGGCTTCAGTAACATTCCTGATGGATTTACATTCACCACACAAGGTTTAGGTACAGCAGCTACAGGAAGCGATGCCAATCCTGCAACAGGAAGAACAGGCACCATAACGCTGGTGGCTGGTCAAACTAATCTGGATGTAGATGCTGGTATCCGTTCAGCACAAGCCGGAACTGGTTCATTAGGAAACAGGGTTTGGGTTGATTTAAATAATAATGGCTTGCAAGATGCAGGTGAAGTGGGTGTGCAGGGTGCAACAGTAGAATTGCTGGATGCAGCCGGTAACCCAATAGATAAAGACCCTGTTACTGCTGGTGTGCAACCAACTGTAACATTATCGAATGCATTAGGCGAATATCTTTTCACAGGTCTTGGAGCTGGTGATTATAAAGTACGTTTCAGCACATTGCCTGCAGGATATGCAGTAGTTACAAAAGGTGCAGGTGCTGACCGCAATCTTGATAGCGATGGTAATCCGCTTGCTGCTGCCACTTCCACAACTGATGTGGTAAGCCTCGCAGCAAATGAAGACAGACTTGATATTGACCTTGGCATATTTAACCCAACAGCACCACTCGGACAATTAGGTGACCGTGTATGGTTTGATTCCAATAACAATGGTGTTCAGGATGCATTGGAGCAAGGGGTTCCCGGTGTAAGTGTAGCATTACTGAATGCTGGCGGAACGGTGATAGCGACAACGGTAACAGATAAAGATGGCATGTATAAGTTTGTCAATCTTGCTGATGCTACTTATTCAGTTCAATTCAGTAACCTGCCGGCAGGATTTAATTTCTCAGCAAAAGATATTGGAGCCGATAATCTTGATAGTGATGCAGATCCGGTGACTGGAAAAACCGGTACTTATGTTATCAGCGGTGGCAATACTAATCTGACTGTTGATGCTGGTATCTACTCTGCAAGAGCTGCATTGGGTGATTATGTATGGTTTGATGCAAACAGTGATGGCATACAAGATGCAGCAGAAAAAGGAATACCGGGTGTTACTGTTATTCTTTACGATGCTAACAACGTTGCTGTTACTTCAATGATTACAGATCAGAATGGCGGATATTACTTCAGCAATCTGAACCCGGGTACATATACAGTAGGGTTTAGCACTACGCCTGGTAAACTGGTATTTACATTGAAAGATGTAGTGGCAGCAGGTGATGCAGCAGACAGTGATGTGGATCCTGCTACAGGCAAAACAGGTTCATATACATTGGCAGCAGGCCAGGTAAACCTGACAGTGGATGCAGGCCTTAAACCAGTAATCCCTGCTACTGTTGGTGATTATGTTTGGCTCGATTTAAACAGAGACGGTATTCAGGATGCAGGTGAGCCTGGTGTTCCGGGTGTCATTGCAACATTGTATAACTCAGCCAACCAGCCAATCGGCTCTGCTGTTACAGATGGCAACGGTTATTACCTGATCAGCAATGTGCCTCCGGGTACAGGTTATTATGTTCAGTTCAGCAATCAACCTGATGTAAATGCACCATGGACATTGCAAAATGTTGGTGGTATAAATGCTACAAACAACAGTAAAGCAGATGCAACAGGAAAGACCACAGCATTTGATGTGGCAGCTGGCCAGAATGTTACCAATATTGATGCAGGGTTATATAAATTAATTAATCTTAGCGGTAATGTGTGGCATGATGCTAATGCAATGAACGATAACCAGGTAAACAGTACCAGCCCAATTGCTATCCCGGTTGGATTAAGAATATTATTGGTAAATTCTTCAACTGGTTTGGTTGAACGTGTAACACTGGTAAGCAGCGGAACAGGAACTTTCAACTTTAATAATATTAACCCGAATACTACTTACCGTGTGTATCTGACCTCAGTGGCATACCCGGTTGGCAGCAATGAATCTACCTTCCCTCTTGTCGGTATCTTACCAAGCGGATGGGAACATACCGGTCAGAAAAATGCGAATCCTCCAAATGTAATAACTGGTAGTGATAGCATTAATGATGGTAGGCTTACAGTTCCAGTTGGTGTGAACAATGTAATAAATGTCAACTTCGGAATCAGGTTAAGTGCAGGGGATGTAGTACAAGGATAAAATAAATTCACCCGTTCATCCTGCCGGAGGCAGATGAACGGGTGATTAAAAAATATTTCAAATTTTAAAACCTAAAACAATGAGCACACAAATTAAATTTTACAAATTAGTATTCGGTCTGATGCTACTCAGTAGCGTCGGATTTTCCCAAGCCAGATTGCTTGAGACTACTATCAATCATTTGACGGCAGGGGGAGCAATTGTACCCGGAAGCGGCTTTGGTTCCCGTACCGCTAACCATGTGGTAACTTTTGACAAGGATAGGCTGGATAATGGGGCTATGGCTACTCAGGCTTCATCTCCCGACCAAATACTGGGATTACCTATTACAGCTACTTTTTCGTTGGTAAACCAGCAGTACACCGGCTTTACCTATGG
>JANNCC010000312.1:0-1757 GCA_031386125.1 Chitinophagaceae bacterium | reverse complement strand
CTTTTTGTATAAAAAATTTACCTGACTGATTGTTGTTTAAAATGTACTGTGCCCCTAACTGCAGGTTAACATTTACAAATGAGCTGTCTTTTCGAAAAATGTCGAATGAAAAATCCAAACCCAATGGAGATTGAAAAAAATAAGGGTGTTGGTAAATAAAATTCAACCGTTGTGACTCCACCTGCAATGCCTGAAAATTAAACCCGATTGTTTCACCAGAACCTAAAGCATTCTTAAGGTTTAGATTCCCTTCGCCGGTAATCAATAATTTTTTTGAAGCTAGCTGGTTATTATTGGGCAGGAAGCCAATAAGGATATTTATCTGGCTACTTTTCTTTTGCTTTAGGTACATATTTAATACCGACCCAGTACCGAGCCTGGTAAGGTCTGCTGGCCTTTCTTCTTCCACATAAGTCAGTTCCCTTATTTTTTTATTGATGCGGAGCAGTTTCTCCTTGTTGTAAATACTGCCATTCGGAATATCTAGGTACCGTTGCAGATAACTATTGGAGATTTTCGCATTCCCGTATAATCGGATACTGTCAATTTTATACACCGGCCCTTTACTTACGTTCAGCAGCGCCGATACCTTATCTCCTTCTAATTGCAAACTATCAAGTGAAATTCTTGCAAACGGATAACCTGTATTTTCTAAATGGTTTAAAATCCTTTCCTGCCATACCTGTACCTGGGTGAAATCAATAGGTTTGTTGGCAAACATTTTTTCCCTCCAGCCGATGGCATCCAGAATGGATAGCTCGATTTTTTTTGCATCCAATACAGCCCAGAGATAAAGTTCGCCAATAAACAATACTATTCTGGCTGATAAGGAATCATATAGAAGTCTGTCAACAGAAGCGGTAACATACCCTTTTGATTGAAGATAACCGGGAAGCTTGTTAACATAATCTATGCAAGTTGTGCTGGATGAAAATGAAGTTTGCAACCCTGTTTTTGAAACGATAGTAGCCGAATCAATATCCACTCCCCTGATATGAAGGCTATATTTATTCTGCGCTGATGTATAAATACTCAGCAACAAGAAAGGAAGCACCGATATTTGCAGTCTGAATTTTCTCACCTCATCCCCAGCCCTTCTCCATAAATGGGGAAGGGAGAATGGAGCTAAATTATTCATTAAATCGCAAACAAACTTGGCTGGCATCTATATTCATATTCCTTTTTGCAAACAAGCCTGCCATTATTGCAATTTTCATTTTGCCACTTCTTTACGTTTTAAGAACGATTTTATAGCTGCTTTATTGAAAGAAATATCGCTGCAAAAAAAATATTTAGAAACTAAACCGGTTGAAACAATATACTTTGGTGGCGGCACGCCCAGTTTATGTACAGAAGAAGAACTAAGAAGTATAATTGCTGCCATCCAATCTTCATTTACTGTTACAGAGAATGCTGAAATAACTCTTGAAGCTAATCCCGATGATATCACGGATACAAAATTGACCGGTTGGAAAGAGGCTGGTATTAATCGCCTTAGCATCGGTGTGCAAAGCTTTTTTGAAGAAGACCTGAAATGGATGAACCGGGCACATACTGCCAGCCAGGCTTTAGATAATTTACAATTGTCTAAACAGCATTTTGACAATATTACTATTGATCTGATTTATGGAACACCCCAGTTGACCACCGAAAAGTGGAAACACAATGTAGATACTGCTATCGCATTAGACATCCCGCATCTTTCCTGTTATGCGTTAACAGTAGAGCCAAAGACTCCATTAGACAAAATGATAATG
>JANNCC010000305.1:0-20411 GCA_031386125.1 Chitinophagaceae bacterium | reverse complement strand
AAATTGCAAATGAACTCCATATAAGTTACCGCACGGTAGAAACCCACCGTAAGAATATCATGCAAAAAACAAAAGCCCACAACCTGGCGGGGTTACTGAAGTATGCTTACGGCAAGGGGTTACTTAAATAATAGTTACAACTAATAAATAAAGCAACATGAAAATCATTACAATCTTTCTATTCGCCTTTCTGGTGTTTGTGGTCAGTACAACACAAGCCCAGGTAGGTATTGGCACTACTACCCCTGCTGGCTCAGCACAGTTGGATATAAGTTCTACAACTAAGGTGCTTTTGCTTCCCCGTATGTCGCATATTCAAGGGAATGCCATTGCAAACCCTGTAGCGGGGTTAATGATCTGGTGTAACAATTGAGTAGCCCCAACTGGCGAACTTCAGGTATTCAATGGTATTAGTTGGACCAATATGGCAGGTGGTATAGCCTCTTCTGGAACTGTTACTATTTGCAGCCAGGATTGGGCTGTTAAAAACCTGGATGTGGACAGGTATAGAAATGATGATTCCATTCCAAAGGTTACCAATAATGCAAAATGGGTTGCATTAACCACCGGGGCTTATTGTTATTATAATAATGACTCGGCCACCTATGCGGCTACCTATGGTAAGCTATACAATTGGTATGCAGTAAATGATCCATGGCCTGGCACTTACCCAGCGATGCAGAATGGACCACAGTAGAAACCTGTTTGGGAGGTGCATCTGTAGCCGGAGGTGCGATGAAAGAAGCCGGCACTGTACATTGGACAAGCCCTAATACCGGAGCCACAAACAGTAGCGGATTTACAACCCTGCCGGGCGGCTTCCGTAACACCGATGGTACATTCGCCGGAGTTAGTACTAACGGCTACTGGTGGAGTTCTACTGAGGACAATACAGTGTACGCCTGGGACCGCCAGCTGGTCTACACCGATGGTAATTTCTACAGGTTCAGTAACTTAAAGCTTCACGGTTTTTCTTTTCGTTGCCTCAGGGATTGACAAAGTCTTCTTACAATAAGAGCTTGCTTAAATAGCCATTTCCTTTAACGTTTCATGTATACCAACTACTTGGTAGCTAAAAATGCCGGATTGTTGGGATTATTTTCTATATCAATGGCTTTTAGCTTTAGCTTACTTTAAACGGAATTGTCATGAATAATAAATCTACAGCGGTAATTAGGAAAAAAGTTTATAAAACCTCTGATGTGATTCTTGGAGTCGGACTTATTGTATTGGCAGTTATATTATATCAAAATAAACAGAATATAATCTGGTCTGTATTATCCCTGATTGTTGGAATTGGATTCCTGGTGGGTGGATCACAAGTCGTTTCGACACAATGCCCGAAATGCGGCAATAAGATTTCCGAAATACCAGAGTCAGAAATTTATTTTGAATGTCAGAAATGTGAAAGCTTTCTCTGGAACATGAAGGAAGAAAAAAGTATTGAGTTAATGGATGAGGACTTCATAGCCAGCGAACCGATATTTAAATGGGTACTGCCGTGGAACGGATTTGCCCTTCCGGGTGTTACAGAAGTCTATGGTGTTATTGGAGGATTTATGCTTAAAACTGATAACACAAAACACCTGGAAGCAAAATGGCCAGAAGGTTGTTGCATCTGCGGTTCGGCGGCAGATCATCTGGAAAATATTTTTAAAAAATTCAGGGTAACCCCGGGTTCTAAATCAGGTTTGATCAGAAGCCCAATTACAAAAGATGTTTCTGTTTTTGTTAATAGTATACCACACTGCCAGAATCATTCTGACGGGGCGGCATTGAAAATTTTAAGCGGTAAAGGAGTTTTAGCTTTTTCTTCATTAAAATATTACCAGAAGTTCAGACAATTAAATAAATAAACCCTGCGGTGGTTAACAATTGCTTGATTTTTTAAGGAAGTAAGACATTGTAATATGTAAAAAAAGGTTCATCAGCACTACAATTTTTTAAATTATGAATAGGTCCCAAAGCAAAATGAATATAAATATTGTAAGACTTATCATTCTGGTAGTTTTTTTCTGCCAATTTGGGGTGAATGTTTTTTCGCAGGGCCGCATATGGTTTTCAGAGCTGGGAGTAAATATTTTGCAGGAGCAAAAGATGGAATGGATCGGCGGGTCAATTAAGAAAAGCCCGGCGCTGGGATATTTTATCAATGTTAATAATGGCGGTAAGAAAGTTGCTGTCGGGATACAATTCAATTATTCAAAACCTGATTTGAAGAATACCAATACACCCGGAGTAGAGAAAAACTCGTTAAAATTGTATGAATTCTATTTTGTTATGCGGTATTACCCCATGCTGCCTACAATGCGACTGGGAACAAAATTTGCTTTTCGTTTTACGGCGGGCGGTATGGCAGGGGGATATTCTTTCTACTGGAAGGGAGATGATGGGTATGGACCAATATTAAAGTGGTCGCCACTTCAGTTTTGTCCAACTGTTTTTGCGGGATTGTGCCTATCACCATTCTATAATACCACAGGAGTTTGCGTAAAGTTGAATTATTCACCCCAAACATTGACTATGCAAAATTTTACCTTGAAGAACTTTACATTAAAGCAACCTTTTTTGCTATCTGCTTCAATATTTATTGGTTCAAAAATAAAATGATAAATCACTATTAAAATAAATTATATGAAAAAAGCAATTGTAATCCTTTTATTATTTTCCCCGATTGTAATGCTGAATGCACAAACCACCTTTTCGGGCGGGTGGAAAGGCGGCGATGTTACAGTGGATTTTTCAGGCTTAAGAAAATCCGGAGGAGGGCCGGGTAATACCCAGGAAAGATATTCTTCGAACAGGGAAAGTTCTCCCAGCATACCAGGAGGTATAATAATTGGCAAAGAGTATAGCCGGTTTGCTGCAGATGCTTATCGAAAAACAATAATACCCTGGAATAAAAGAGACTGGAGTAAAGTAATAGAACATTGTAATGATGCGGTTGCCTACGCAAAGACTGATATAGAAAACAGGAAGATTTATGTGAAGGCCCGGGAAGAGGCTAAGGGCTACAAGGAATGGGACAAGGGAGTTGAGGACGCTGACAACAATAATTATGATAAAGCAATAGAACGGTTTAAAAATGCCCTTGAATATTTTCCCGATGATGTCACGTTGAAAACAAATATCGTTTTATGTTGTTTCAACAAGATCACAGACGAGGCAGTGAAATATTATAACAAGGAAGACTGGGTTAATGCGGCAGCTTATTACAATGTGCTTTGGAAAAACTTTGACAATAACAGCACAGAGGTTCAAACAAGATATTCTGAATGTTTGTCAAAAATTGAAAATATGAAAAAGACTGAAAAAGCCCACTTGAAATTTAACACAAAACTTGCCGAAGTTCAAAAGACATTAGATGCTAAAAAAAGAATATACTAGCAATAAACAACAAGTGCAAATTGGTTTGGTTAATTCAATCATGTTTAAAAAAGAGTAATGAAAAAATTTTTGATCGCTTTTCTACTTGCCTCAAGTTCTTTTTTGCTTAATGCACAAAATGTATTTCCTAATGGTTTCGGCAATGCAATGAATGCAGTGGTGAAAGAGTATCCCAATAAGTTTGAAAATATCAGAGGGTCAATTACTGTCAGTAATAATGACTATACCAGATATGAGTCCTGGATCAAGATTCCTGGATCTGAACTTTGTTTGATTGATGACTATACCACAAGTCAAAAGTTTTCAATTTTTTATCTGGAAAAGTCAAATGCTAAAGCAGAAGAAGAGTATATTTCTTTTATTGCAAAATTTACCAGTTTGCCATTACTCATATCTTTTAAGAAAAGTGATGAAGCCTCGGCATCCCGTAACGATAGTTATCACCCGACATCAGGGGGAAAGGATGTTTATAAGAAAACAACATTTATTACTACATCCATAGACCCAAAATACAAAAGACTTACAATTGAGGTCATGTTAGTTACAGGAGAGTGGCCCAATGCGCAAATGGTAGTATCAATTAATAGCGGTAACTAATATAAAACCACAATATTGCAACCTGCCAATCTTTTAAAAATAAAAAGTCTCTCCAAAGGCTGGCGAGATAAAGACAGTGTGCTGCTTCATGCCTGCTTTCAGTTACTCAGTGATTTTGTAGAGCAGGAAATTCCAAAATTTCCTCAGATTAACTGGAATGTTTCAGCGGATGTATCGAATTCCGTATTTAAAGGAATAGAGTTCAACCCTGGCAGCACCGAAGAAAATGACTCAACAAATACCCGGGACACTAAAAAAGAATTTGAAGAGTTATATGCCTGGTGGCAGGAATGGAAGAAAAAAGAAGACATTAAGAAGAATTATACTTTTGAAGAAGACCATGCTGATTATTTAATAGAAAATGAAATGCTGAAACGACTTATTGATTTGAGGATGTATATGTGGACGTAAAATACCATTTAAAAAATAGTATTTTTTATGATGAAAAAACATTTCGCCTGTTTTGCAATTTTTATTGTTACTGCATCTATGCTAAAGGCACAGAATAATGCAAATGAATACGAGGATGCCCGAAGCTTCCAAAATGGCTTGGCGGCTGTTAAGATGAATGGGAAATGGGGTTTAATTGATAAAAAAGGCAAACTAGTTATCCCCTATCAATATGATGACTTTGGTTTTTTTAACGAGGGATTTGTTTCATTCAAATTAAATAATAAATGGGGGTTTTTAAATAAAGAAGGAAAAGAAATTGTACCTGCAAAATATGATGACTTTGGTTTTTTTGACGAGGGATTTGTTTCATTCAAATTAAATAATAAATGGGGGTTTTTAAATAAAGAAGGGAAAGAAATCGTACCTGCAAAATATGATGGTCTTGGTTCTTTTAGCGAGGGATTTGTTTCATTCAATATAAATAATAAATGGGGATTTTTAAATAAAGAAGGGAAAGAAATTATACCTGCAAAATATTCATGGGGATTTAGTTTTAGTGGTGGACTGGCCGATGTCTCAAAATGGGACCCCATTATTCAAGATTCTAAACATGGATTTATTGATATAGAAGGAAATGAAGTAATTCCAATTCAATATGAATTTGTTATTGATTCGGAAGGATATATCGCAGTGGTACTAGATGGTAAATGGGGATTGATTGATCGCAAAGGAAAGGAGGTTATTCCCATTGAGTACGAGAGTTTAGACTCATTTGGGGAGGGTTTAGCCAGGGCAATAAAGGATAATAAATATGGATTTATTGACAAGAGTAACAAAGTGATAATTCCTTTTAAGTACGAATATGCAGGATTGTTTAATAATGGTATTGCAAGAGTAAAATTAAATAGCAAATGGGGCTTTATTGATAAGACTGGCACAGAGATAATACCATTGAATTATGATTCAGTGGGATTTTATGAACGATATTGTGAATGTTATAAAGCTCAATTAAAAGACGAATGGGGATTCGGCAAATGGGGAATTATTGATAAAACTGGAAAAACGGTTATTCCTTTTAATTTTGATGAGGTTGAATACGTTTCTGAAGGTTATTCTGCGACCAGGATAGGAGACAGATGGACATTCTTTGCCACAGACGGTTTGTTTTTCCCGGTTGGATATGAATCAGCAGAGTCATTTTCAGAAGGCTTTGCTGTAGTGAAACAAAATGGAAAATATTTCTTTATAGATAAAAACGGAAACAGAACTTTTTAGTAAAAGGATTAACATTTCCTAAAGCAACATTTTTAAAATGTATCGTTCTTTTAATATGCCAAAATTCACCACCACCATTTTCCTGGCATTTATAAGTATTCTCTCCTTCGCTCAAAAACCTGGATTGGAGAAACTGGGGCTGAAAAGTCTTCAGCAAAAAGTAAGTTATATTCCTGCCAAAAGTTTTACCAGCCGTTCTTATACGGGCAGCGATTCAGTTTTATTTTATGGCCCAAGGGTGGTTTCAGTACCCGGTTTTTATATCAGCAGGACTGAAGCAACTAATAAAGAGTACCGTGAATTCACTCAATATGTGAAAGACTCAACTGCCCATGCATTACTGCATCATTTTAAAAACGGGTCTACCAGCATTGACTGGAGCCAAAAAATAGACTGGAAGGATTCCCGCCTGGAACCGATGATGATTCCAGCAGACGAACGGCTTACGGGGAAAATGGAAATTGATGCTGAAAAAATAAAGTATGAGATCTATTTTTTCGGTATCAAAGAAACCATCAGCATTTATCCTGATACACTGGTGTGGATCCGGGACTTTGTTTATTCTTATAATGAGTCGCTGGCAAAAAGATATTTTTCTCATCCTTCATATAATAATTATCCTGTGGTCGGCATCAATTTAAAACAGGCCATGGCGTTTTGTCAATGGAAAACAGATCAGGTAAACGGAGGCATGCATCAATCTGGTAAGGGATATGAAGTGATTGTGCGATTACCTTCCGGTAATGAATGGGAATCTGCGGCATTTGATATCAATGAAACAAGAAGCCTTTTCTTAAAAGACAAAAAAGGTTACAATTGCAATTTTGGCCCCATCAATGACAGAGGTATGGCATTAAAAGGATTCAAGGATGATGGATATTTCTATACAGCGCCGGTGAAAAGTTACCCTTCTGGTCCGTTCGGTCTTTATGATATGAAGGGCAATGTTGCCGAATGGACTTTAACAGCCCGTGATGAAATTATGAATGTGGAAGTAAAACCGGATAAACTGAAAATTTCTTTCATCGTGAAAGGCGGCGGATGGAACAGTACTCCGTTTTATATGCAGGCAGGCGTTTGCCAGTTTTTTCCCGTTGATGCAGTGCATTCGTTTGTTGGATTCAGGTATGTGGCTCATATCGAAAAGAAATAATAGGCAGCTGAAAAACCAAGATTAACATTTTCAGAACAATAATAATTTCTGACAACGTTCATTTTATATGAAAAATATAACCACCACCCTCGCCTTAAACATTATTTGTTTAAGTTCATTTTCACAAATTTCTAATCCTTATTACATTATCCACATTCAGCATGATACGGCCATCCAATGGGCGGCTGAATCTGATAAAGTAGTAAACCTGTCGCCCAAAATAAGTGAGTACAGTTTAAAAAAATGGTATCTCGAGAAACTTAAAAATCGATCAGTCACTGCTTACACAAAGGATAATGGGAGCAGCGCTGTTTCATCATACAGCTTGTCATTGCCCGGATTAGAAAAACAAGATTGGCTAAAAGGGCTGAGTGTCGAATTGCCTTCTTACAAAAATCCTAAAGAATGGTATTTCGTGGATAATTCAAAACCGAAAAACGATTATGATCGTTTGAAGTACCGGGTGGGAAGCAATAAATTTTCTACCGACTCCTGTTGCGGTTGTGATGAAGCCGATGCTTTCAGGGTAAAACAGGCGCTGACCTATAAAAACGGAAAATTCAGCATTCACAATGTATTTATTTCACCTCTTTGTGCCAGGCAAGCAGGAACTATTCCCATTGAATGGTATCTCTTGTGTAATGTGGCTTACAATGATAATATGGAAAGAAAATTTCCGGGACTAAGTAAAGAGGTGGTCTTGTTAAATACGGATGAAGTGGATTATGATTTTAACTCTGAAATGCCATCTGCATTCGATAGTGTACTTACTGTTTTCCGGACTGATATCGGGAGTTTGATTTACCAGGATGTATTGAAAGGAAGACTTAAGCCTGTTGATCCTATAACTGGCAAAGCGATTCCGGTAAATAAATACCTGACCTGGAGAATGCCGGCTGACACTATTCCTGAATATGATATTAATGACATATCGAAGATCATCAGGTATAGAGTTGTTCAGCAGGAAAGGAGTTCCAGTGAATTCAGCCGTCTGCGGATAAAACAGGACCTTTATTTTGATTTTAAAAATGAAAGGCTTTATTCGGTGATCCGGTCTGTATTAATTATGCTACCTGTTAAATCTTATGATGGAACGATAAGGGGTTATATGACCTATTGCCAGCTGGAGCAGTAGGTTTTGGAAAGACATATACCCAATTCGGGGTATATTTTGAAAAAAAATAATTATAAAATTATTGCCCTAACTTAACACATTGAGCAGAGCTCTCTATACTCAATTACAGGGTTTTGTGAAACAACTTACGGGATATTATTTACTTCAAATCAATGCAAAGGAAAAACATCATGAGAATTATAAGGATTAATCTCCCCCTGATTTTTGCATTTGCGATCATGATTAGTTGTAAAGTTCATGCACAGTTCTCAAGATATGTAGATTTTGATGGTACCGGTCATGGTACTTTATACACCACATCAAATATATCATCACCTCAGGGGGTATGTATAAATTGCGGTAGTGGACCGTTAGGCACTTCTTCTGGCAATAATCAACAAAATTACAACAATGAGATTCAGGCGTTAACTCAACAACGCTTGAATCAACAACTTCTTGAACGGCAAAGAGAGAAAGAAAAACAAGACTTAATTGACCAGGTAAATCGTTTAAAGAAACAGCAGGAATCTCTGGAAAATTTACAAGAATTACAAAGGCTGCAAGATGCACTCAATAAACTAAGTAATCAGGATGCGAGAACCCGGTTAAAATTAAAATCCAGGATTATTGACTCCCTTTCAAAATTTGAACAACAGCAAATAGTCTTCCTTAACAGACAAAGTGTAATGGAAAGAAGAATTTCTCAATCTATCCTTCAAATCAAAGTCCCTGTTCCGGCACATCCACGATTTTTTAAATCGGCCCTATTACTTGGAATGTTCCAAACTCCTGAAATTGCTAAAGATGCTTATGACGCAAATGACAAAAACCCATTTATCAACACGCCTTACGATACCATTTTTGCGTTCGGTTCTTCTGAAACTATAAAAGAATTGAAACGGAATCCTTCTGACCACCTTTTAGGTGATTTTAATTCATTAAGCTCAAGTAGTCTTAAACATTTAGGTGAACTTGGTGGAGTTAAGATTGAGAATGTGGTTGCACACAGCAACGGTGCTAAAGTAGCAGAAGTTCTTATTCGTTCAGGATTTATTTCAGGTGTTAAAACATTGCGAATCTTGGGTGGAGATGGAGCTCTTATGAATATCGAAAGACTTCAGCAATTAGCTGATGAGAAAGGGATAAAAATATATGTGTATGCCACAAAGGATGATATTGTTCCAATCTTTCCAACCGGGTGGAAGATTATGGAATTAGCTGAGCAACTCTCAGATCCTCTTAAACAAGACAACAATATCAGGAACTTGACTTATGAAGTATTGGGTTTAAAGAAAGAAAAGGCTTCGGAGCAGTTTAAAGTCCAGGTCGAGTTACTCTATTATCATCGCAGAACTTCATATTATTTTGAACCACATTTGTACAGCACTTATTACTCAATTATCAAAGGGCGACAACTTAGTGGCTGTCTTGATGAAACCGGCGATCTAAAACAAAAATGTAAAATCTATTGATTTGTAAACAATTTAGTTATGAAAAGGTTTAATAATTTTCTTTTGTTCTTTGTGCTCCTTACCGCTTTTGTTTTATTCAATAACACAAAGGGTTTGTCTCAAAGTAAATATATTTTATACGTTACGTACAAACTTCCAACAAATCCAGACTTGGCTACTGATGCATCAAATCTGGAATCAGAATGTACTAACAAACATGCCGTTTGTATGCAAGCCTGCCAAATTGGTGATGGAAAAGTTGATTGCAATAATCGATGCGAACAGGCTTTTCGGCAATGCCTCTTGGGTATTAAAGGTGTAAAATTTTGGCTTGCAGCTTGTAAGGAAGGAAGTTGTGAACATGTCACTGATATAATTCCTCTTACCAGGGAAGAGGCACTTGATATCCGGTTGAATGATATATTTAATGAAATAAAACCAGGGTACTATTATTTGACGGGAACATATGTAACAGTTTCTTCTGGCAGTTACACTTTTCGAAGAACAAGAGATAATGCTGAAATTAGTTTTAACGGTACTAATATCATTGGCCAGACGATTAGGAATTACGATAAAAATCCCAGAAAAGATGCTCTTTGTGCATCAATTGAAAATGGACAATCCTCTCTAATGGAGTCTCTTCTTTCCCGGGGAATGGATGTAAATGGGTCTGGAGATTTCTATTGCCCAATAGATGTTGCACAAAAAATGGGGAAATGGGACATCGTAAAGGAGCTGGTGTCTAAATACAATGCAGATGTTAATAAATCCGGAGGTATTGGTCTTGGGGGTGATGGGGGTACAGGCTTAACTGCTCTGCAGGGAGCCGTTAAAAAGAACGATATGGATCTGGTCAAACTAATTATAAACCATGGAGCTGAAATTAATAGAACCGGAACTTTGCAGGGTATTGGCACACCTTTAGGGATCTCTTTGGGAAATAATAATATTTCAATGGTGGAATTTCTAATTAGCCAGGGTGCAAGTGTGAATGGCAGATATATAAGTGGTGATACTTATTTTGGACTAGTGGCAGCTGGTGGTAATTTGCCACTAGTAAAAATTTTAATTCAAAACGGGGCGAATATTAATGAACAAAATTATCGTGGCGAGACCCCACTTGATCTTGCAGAAAAAAATGGCCATAAAGAAGTAGCTTCTTTTTTACGTTCGAAAGGGGCAAAGAAGAATAAATGATCATATCGATGTTTTGATGGTATAAGATCATTTCACCTGCTGGAGTATTTATTATTTATAAATGAATAATCCCTTCAACCAATTCGATTTTCATATTACGGATGATTTTGTCCGGCGCTGCATCGAAGCCGCTTCCGTCCCCCATACAGATTATTCAGCTTTTTCCGGCCATGAGTTACCGGGTGAACTCTTTGCAATTGTTGCAGAGAAAGACAAATTCAGGGATGATCAGCAGGCAATGATATCTTTTATGCAAAGGATGCTTGTTGTAATGACAAGTGAAAGTAATAACCTGGCTTTCTATGACGAAGAAGCGATAACCAATCTTACAAATAATTTCTGCCTCGGAGGCTGGTATAATGAATTAGAATATGAAAAGGTTCCGGTCGATTATTTCATGAAAGAAGCTGACTGGCTTTTCCAAGTCTTTACTGAACATTTTAATGGGAGAGGAGAAAAGCAACCAGGGGAAGAAACTAACGGCCCGCATGGTTTTTTCAAAGATCACCAGCCGGTTGATGGATTTGAAAAAATAAATCCATTGTGTGATGAAGTTATTTTGCAGGTATATAGTCTTGTAAATTATAACGATGGAAAATACTTTTTTGCCATCAGTGAAAAAAACTACATTTTACTCAACTGGCAATCAGGCGGGCCGTTGCATTTGCTGGTAAAACCATCAAAGCGAAATCCCGAAAGCCTTCTTTTATCCAGCGATGCGGTTTTTGAAGCATTGGGATATAAAAAAGACACTTAACCGGAGATGACTTGTCCGGTTTTACAACAGTATCCCCTTTTTTGCTTATTATTAATAGTATGGAGAATCCATTTCTCAAATTAGCAATCGGTATTCCCGGAGATATTGGAAAAATATCAAAGGCCGGGATTAATGCAGCAATTACTCATTACTGGTTTCTTGACTGTTGGTTCCATCATGGCCCCGGCAATCTGATGATAGCCCGCAAAGATCAGTTCCCGGATGCGGAGAGTGCTTTTTTAGTAATGCTGGAGAGAGTAATTTATAATGAAAATGCTACTATTTATACACCAGCTTACCTGGTACAATCAACAGAAGATGATTTTATTTTCGATGCTGAGGATTTCCTGCTTCCTGTTTATGGCCAGGCAGCGATAAAAGAAATCCCGGTTGAAAAATTTACCACGACTTATAAAAGTATTATCAGTTATATGACCGGATATTACATCTTCGAAAATGTTGATCAAAAAACACAGGAATATGTTTTTAAAACAATTGGTATAGATAGAAATGGAGAGGAGTACAGCGGTAATTATTTATTTTTTGATCCTCTCCTTGGCATTGCATTTGAAAAATGCTTTTCTGTATTTGAAAATGAAATTTACCAAAACAAATTCCGTAAGGAATATTTCGCCATTACAAAAAGCCATTATATTTATTTACTTTGGCTCACCCCTTCTTCTCTATCGCCTTTGTTTTAGCAGAAGTTTATGGTCATTTTTTGATTAAATGTCCGGCTCTCCACCCGTTTTCCACACCTCAAAATAGCCCTTTTTTTGAATTGGCAAATTACCCTTGCTCCCTTACCTTTGCCGCCTGAAAACAAACCACTCTTCTAAATTTTTTATATGGCAAATGTTGGTAAAGTAAAACAGGTTATCGGGGCTGTAATTGACGTTCAGTTTGACGGCAAACTCCCCGAAATTTATAACTCCCTCGAACTGAAAAGACAAAATGGCGACATCCTTGTACTGGAAGTGCAGCAGCACCTTGGTGAGGATAGTGTTCGTACTATCGCTATGGACGGTACCGAAGGCCTGGTTCGTGGTATGGAAGTGGTAGATACCGGTATTCCAATCGCTATGCCGGTTGGGGATGCCATTAAAGGCCGTTTGTTTAATGTAACAGGTGATGCCATTGACGGTTTGCCACAGGTAAGTAAAGTAGGAGGCCGCCCTATTCATAGTCTGCCCCCGGCATTTGAAAACCTGAGTACAGCCTCTGAAGTGTTGTTTACTGGTATTAAAGTTATTGACCTGATTGAGCCGTATGCAAAAGGTGGTAAAATTGGGTTGTTTGGTGGTGCCGGTGTTGGTAAAACAGTATTGATTCAGGAACTGATTAATAATATCGCAAAAGCTTATGCCGGTGTATCCGTATTTGCCGGTGTAGGAGAAAGAACAAGAGAGGGAAATGACCTGATGAGAGAGATGATTGAAGCAGGCATTATGAAATATGGTGATGCTTTTAAACATAGTATGGAAGAAGGCGGCTGGGATTTAAGCAAAGTGGATATGAAAGAACTGGCGGAATCAAAAGCTACTTTCGTATTCGGACAGATGAATGAACCTCCCGGAGCAAGGGCAAGGGTGGCATTATCTGGTTTGACAATTGCAGAATATTATCGTGACGGTGATGGACAAGGCAAGGGTCGTGACATCCTGTTCTTCGTTGATAATATCTTCCGTTTTACACAAGCTGGCTCTGAGGTATCGGCTCTTCTGGGTCGTATGCCATCAGCGGTGGGTTACCAACCTACACTGGCTACTGAAATGGGTATCATGCAGGAACGTATCACTTCTACAAAAAATGGTTCCATCACATCTGTGCAGGCGGTTTATGTACCTGCGGATGACTTGACTGACCCGGCTCCTGCAACTACATTTGCTCACCTTGATGCCACTACGGTATTGTCAAGAAAAATTGCTGACTTAGGTATCTATCCTGCGGTTGACCCATTGGATTCTACTTCAAGGATATTAACACCAAAAATTGTTGGCGATCTTCACTACAACTGTGCGAACAATGTGAAGCTGATGTTGCAGCGTTATAAAGAATTACAGGACATCATCGCCATCCTAGGTTTGGATGAATTGAGTGATGATGATAAATTAGTAGTGAGCCGTGCAAGAAAAGTACAGCGTTTCCTGTCACAACCATTCCATGTGGCAGAGGCCTTTACAGGTTTGAAAGGTGTACTGGTGCCGATTGAAGAAACAATCCGTGGTTTCAATATGATTATGGACGGCGAAGTAGATGAGTATCCGGAGGCAGCTTTTAACCTGGTAGGTAGCATTGATGATGCAATTGAAAAAGGTAAGAAACTGATGGCTGCTGCGCAGTAAAAGACCTCCTGTCCCCCTAAAGGGGAGACTTAGGTCTGAAAGTCGTTATTAGTAGTAAGTTCTTTATAGATAAAATAGTTGATTATTAATTTACCAACTTTAAAGTTTTTAATACTTTAGGGTTCTAAAGCCCCTTTAGGGGTTTGGGGTTTTATATGAATTTAGAAATACTAACACCGGAAAGAAAACTCTACAGTGGCGAAGTGTACGGTGTACAAATGCCGGGCATCAGCGGTTCGTTTGAAGTGCTTGAAAAGCATGCCCCGTTGGTAAGTGCTTTAAAGGCCGGTCGTTTAAAAGTGCTGAAAGACAAACAAAACCATTTTGCTTACTTTGATATACAAGGCGGATTTGTAGAAGTACTTAATAATAAGGTAACTGTGCTGGTAGAAGGCGCAGTGGCCGTAGAATAAAAAACTGGAAAAACCAGATCCGGGATTTTGAAAACAAATTATAACCCTCTTAGGTTCTGAGCGAAGTCGAAGAATCGGGAGGGTTTTTCTTATTAGCTCCTGTTCATTCAACTCATTCCTCATTTTCTTCAACTCACTCTTTTTCGGTTGCAGGCAGCAAATAACAAGGTTAGCATTGTGTCGAAAATTATTTTAACACAAAAAACTATCAGTTATGAAAATCTTATTTGCAATTATTCTCAGTGTTGCCCTTTTCCAGGTAAATGCCCAAACCGAAATACCAAAAGGGTTTAAAAATGGATTTGTTACTCTGGCAGACAATAGTATAGTATCCGGTTTTATTAAAGATAACATCCGCAGCAATGCTTCAGTAGTAGTACTAAGCGAAATAGGACAAAAGAAAAAATATGACGCATCAGAAATCCTGTCAGCAGAAATTGAGGGAACAAAATTTATTTGCATCAGGGGCGACTTCTTCAGTGTTATCTGTGACGGAGAACTTTGTTTTCTGCAAAAAGCAAGCGATGCTACGGGTAAAATTTCTTATAATGGGGCTAATGCTATTGTTAGCAACGGTACCGAAGGTAGTCCGGGAGATTACTTTATTTACGACAGCCAGGGTAAAAATCTCAAACTGGTTTCAAAGAAAAATTTTGATGAAGTGGTGGCAGCCTCTTTTAAGGGTAACACTGCAGCAATAGATAAAGCGAAATCAGCAAACGGTGAGATAGCTCAATTAAAAGAAGCCGTTATTGTTTATAATGCAAGGAATGATAAATAAACATTGTATAAATAGTTCTCAATCTAATGCTACAGAAAAGCAGAAAAATTTGCGGGGTTTTCCCATAATGTAAATTATCAAATCACATTTTGATTGTTATAACTTTACAACATGTGGCGGATCAATAGTAAAATTGGGTTTAATGACAGGCTGGCGGCAATAATAATGATACCGCTTACCTCCTTGATTGTACCCGTTATTTTTTTCGGGATGCGGTTTAACAAAGTGCCTTTATATACCTGGCGGAATTTTTGGTCAACATTTATTATTACTACTGCATTGTGGCTTGGCAGCCGCTATATTATGATATGGAGCCGCACCAGGTATCCACACTTTCAGGATGTTAGAAAACGATTGATTATTCAGTCACTGGTAATGCTTCTGTTTACATTATTAGTTACCAATTCCCTTGGCTATGCGTTGAATGACTACTGCAGGCTTAGCGACCCTGTCGTGTACCCCGGACGAAATTTATGGGATGTTGTTCTGAACTCAAATAATGCAGCTATCCTTTGCACACTGGCAGTTGGTGCTATTTACGAAAGTATTTATTTCATGAATGAATTACGAAAGTCAGTTGTGGAAAAAGAGATGCTCAAAAGAGAAAGCCTGAAAGCACAACTCAGTGCTTTGAAAACCCAGGTAAATCCTCATTTTCTTTTTAATAACCTTAATACACTCAGCTCCATAATACCTGATAATCCAAAACAAGCAGTTGATTTTGTTCAGCAGTTGTCAAAAGTTTACCGTCATATACTGGAAGTGCAGGATGAACAGGTTATCCCATTGAAAGATGAACTTGATGTGCTGAAAGCCTACGCCTTTTTATTGCAAACAAGATTTGGAAACAACCTTGATATTACGATTAATGTACCGGAGGAAAGATTGATAAAAAAAATTATTCCGCTTTCTCTCCAGATATTAATGGAGAATGCTATCAAACACAATATTATTTCTTCAGAAAAACCATTAAAGGTTAATGTGTTTATAGAGAATGGAAAAATTATAGTAAGTAATAACCTGCAAAAGAAGAAGCAGGTAACTGAATCAACAGGTATCGGGCTGGAAAACATACGTAACCGTTACAGACTGTTGGGGAACGGACAAGTAGAAGTTATTGAAAACGAAAACAATTTTACAGTATCAATTCCACTGATAGAAAATTAAGTATGCGGGTAATAATTATAGAAGATGAAACGCCGGCTGCAAACCGGCTGGTAAAAATGCTTCAAAGCACAGATGATGAGATAGAGGTGGTAAAAAAGCTGGACAGTGTGGAAGCAAGTGTAAACTACTTAAAGTCTGCCGGAAATATCGACCTTATTTTTATGGATATTCAATTGGCAGATGGATTGAGCTTTGATATTTTTCAGCAAACAGAAATTAAATCACCGGTTATTTTTACTACAGCATTTGACCAATACACTTTAAAAGCTTTTAAGGTAAACAGTGTTGATTACTTACTGAAGCCAATTGATGAAAATGAATTGCAAGAGGCCCTAAAAAAACATAAAAAACTCTACCTGAATAACGAGCAGAACCTTTCTGAAAAAATAAGGAAATTGATGCTGGAAATAAATACTACCAGGTTTAAAGAACGGCTACTGATAAAGCGGGGGCAGCAGCTCAGTTATCTGAAAACAGATGCCACAGCATATTGCTATGCCGATGGCAAGCTTTGCTATGCGGTTGATTTTGCCAATGTTAAACATCTACTAGAGTGTAACCTGTCGCAATTGGAGGAACAGCTGCAACCCGGAAAATTTTATCGTATTAATCGGCACTTGCTTATAAATATTGAGGCCATAAGCAAAGTTCATACCTGGCTTGGCGGAAGATTAAAGATCGAATTGTCCCTTTCAATAACAGCAGATACGATTGTAAGCAGGGAACGGGTAAATGGGTTTAAAGATTGGCTGGGTCAATAAAATATAACCCTTCAGGGTTTTGGTGAAGCCCATTGGGTGTTGCAGAATCCTCTTTATGAAATACCTTTAACTTTCGCATCTCTCCACGAAAGTTATTGTATGAGAAATCTGCTGATTTGCTGTTTTACATTTTTCCTGCTGACCGGGTGCAAAGCCCAGCCTCAGCTTGGTTGCGAATACAAGGGCGGGGGTTCAGATTATATTTCCCGCATCGGCTGTGTCGCAGATTTCAATTATATAAAAGGAAGGCCATTGACGGAAAAATTCGGCCGTGCAGAATCCATTAAGATTGTCTATCACATAAGAGATAAGAAAATATATTTCACCAATTCCTCCCGGTTTCCCTTTCACTATGAGTTTTGTACAAATGCACTTGGGGATAATGACGACCTCCGCCTTTTCAACAGCAAGAACTATAAAACTAATCCAAAGCGAGAATACATTCTTTGCAACCTCAACTACTATTCCCACCTGGATGTGTATGCACTGGAGCTGATGCCGGAAGATGATACAAAAGCAGAAGACTTAAATGATTTATATAAAAAGATAGCTGCCCTCACTTATTTTCCTGCTAAAATAAAAATGCTGGTTTCATCACCGGAGATGGAATCAAAATTTGCAGCCATCCCCTCGTTGTTGCTTATTTTATCTGATGATATTTATAAAGGCCGGCAGTATGTTTCTTTAAATAAAGGAGGAACGTTCGGCTACCTGAGGAAAGTTGATATCAAAGAATTTAACAAGTATAATTTTGATAAGCATGATATTGTTATTTTAAACGGGTTGCCCAACCAGTTGCCTGTTGTGTCTGGTGTGCTTACGGTTCCTTTTCAAACACCGCTTTGTCATATCAGTTTGCTTTGCCAGAACAGGGGCACTCCTAACGCCACTTATCGTAAGGCCTGGACAGATGCAGCTATTCTGAAACTAGAGAATAAATTAGTTTACTATGAAGTAACGGCCGACACTTTTTTAATCCATACTGCCACCATTACAGAAGCCGAAGCATTTTGGAAAAAGGCAGAAGACCGCAAGCCAATTCAATTATCTGTTGACACAAGTAGGCGGCAGTTGATGAATATACAAGATCTGAGTTTTAAAAATGTCTCATTGGTAGGAGGTAAGGCAGCCAACTTTGCAGAGCTTACTAAAATACGGGTTGATAAGAAGCCGCTGCCGATACCGGAAGGTGCATTTGCTATTCCCTTTTATTATTACTACCAGCATCTTCAAAATAATAATATTATCGCTTCGCTTGATTCAATATTAAACAATCCTGCTTTATTAAATGATGCAAAAGCACTGGACAGCAAACTAAGGCAAATAAGGGCTGCTATAAAAGATTCGCCGTTAGATAAAGAATTTCTGACTGCAGTAATGCAACGGTTAGCATCCAATGGAGATGAGTTTATGAATTACCGTTTCCGGTCTTCTACCAATGCGGAAGATGTGAAGGGGTTTAATGGTGCTGGTTTATATGATTCAAAAACGGGAAGTTTAACAGACCCGGCCAAGCCTGTTGAAAAAGCCATCAAAGCGGTATGGGCTAGCCTTTGGGATGAAAGAGCTTTTGCGGAGAGACAATATTTTAAAATTGACCAGCATTCAGTATCGATGGGAATTTTAGTTCACCGGGCTTTTGGTGAAGAATTATCCAATGGCGTTGCTGTCACCAAACACATGTACCGGGAAAACTATCCTGCCTACACCATTAATGTGCAGGTGGGTGAAGTAAGTGTTGTTATACCACCAGATAGTGTAACCTGTGATGAAGTCATCATTGGTTTAGGAGAAGTAACCGGCAGCAAAGATGTTGAGGTAGAATATATCGGCCGCAGTAGCCTTAGTAGAGAGAAGACGGTTTTAACAAATGAACAAATAGCTTTATTAGCCCGGTATCTTACTGCTATCAAAGAACATTTTTTTTATAAAGTAGAAAAAGGAATTCCCAGAGGTGTTACTGATTTCTGGAACTACGGATTGGATATTGAATTTAAAATTGATGCCCACACCGGCAATCTTTATATCAAGCAGGCGAGGAGTTTGTGATTAATTCAACTGCGGGTCTATCGGAAAATTTGCCATCATCTCATAATCGCCACCAAGATGCTTTAAAGAATCTTTCCATATTTCATTATAATTATCGTGAAAGACTAATTTGCGGGTACCTTTAACAGTCAGCCATGTTTTTTCCGTCATTTCGGTATCGAGTTGCTTTTCGCTCCAACCGGAGTAACCGATAAAGAAGCGGATTTTATCCATATTGATAGTCGATTTTTTTATCAAGTCAACCACAGCATCAAAATCACCACCCCAATAAATGCCTTTCAAAATTTCCTGTCCGCCAGGTATTTCATCGGGGTACTGGTGCAGAAAATGAATAGAGTCTAATTGTACCGGCCCACCGTAGTAAACAGGCAGTTTATGCCCTTCTAATTCAGGAATCAACTCATCCAGTGTGTTTTCATACTGGCGGTTTAGTACAAAGCCAAAACTACCCTCGTCTTTATGTTCACATAAAAAGACGACAGTGCGGAGAAAGTTAGGGTCTTTTAGAAAGGGGTCTGCTATCAGTAATATGCCGGGTGCTGGCTCAATCATACTTCAATTTAGGATATAAAATCTTTTTTCAAAATTCCTGTTCAAAATAAATCGTTTAAATATACAGTGAGGTTGTTCTTACAGATTGGCTGCAGGAGACGATTTTTTTAAAAAGCAGTTAAAATAAAGGCAAATACCTGCTTTTGCCTAGGGTATGCAGGTGTAGCAATGTATTTTTGTATGCTAAGAAGGGTTTTTTATCTTACACGGCCATAACAGCAACCAGTGAAAAGAACTTTTACCATTATTACAGTTTTAATAAGCCTATCGCTTATCGGGATTATATTTAGCCAGATTTCAGGAATAAAGAATATGATGCTGTTGCGGGAAGAGCAGATCCGGCAGCGGGCCAGCGATGCTACTAAAACAGTAGCCGAAGAATTAGAGCAGCATAAAGGGAGCTATGCAGCAGGAGGAAATAAAAAAATTTTACCGGACGACTTTTCCATTGACCTGTTTAAACCTAAAACAGTTGGACAGGATTTTACTGTCGAAGAAATAAGGAAGAAATTACAAAAAGCTTTTTTTGAAAATAATCTTAAAGATGTTCAGTTTGAGTTTGGAATTGTTTCATTCAGCGAAAATGGTATAGAAAATTATTTGGAACAGCAATCAGAAAAGTTTGTAACCTTTAATGAAGACACGGTACATAATAAACGGTTTTATGCAACCTTAACACCGCCCAGTGGCTCGGCGGGAGAAAATCTTTCACCTGAGGAAGCCTTGATAGTTGTAATTCCCAACATCAGAAATTTCGTCTATAAGTCACTTCGCTGGAGAATTATCACCTCTGTTGCTTTTACCATCATCATCCTGCTTGCATTTTATCTTACTGTCCGCACTATGCTGAGGCAAAAGAAATTGGGTAAAATAAAAAATGATTTTATTAACAACATGACACATGAATTTAAAACACCTATTGCCACTATTTCACTCGCAGTAGATGCCATGCGGAATGAGAAGGTGATAAATGACAGGGAGAAACTGGGTTATTTCAGTAGTATAATAAAAGAAGAAAA
>JANNCC010000289.1:0-4620 GCA_031386125.1 Chitinophagaceae bacterium | reverse complement strand
GCATATACTTTTTCTTTTCCAAAAGCATTTACTTTCTCTCTCAGTTCTTCGTTATGCAAGGGCTTGGCATAATCTCTTTTGGCAGTAATGCCTTTCAATGCTCTCAATTCTTCCTGTGCTTTTACCTGTACACGGATAGCTTCATGGCCAATCTCAATTGCTTTAATAAGGTCTTCCTCCTGACATTCTTTGCCTTCACCTTCCACCATCATAATGTTCTTGCTGGTAGCCGCAATGATAAACTCAAAATCAGCATTCGCTAATTCACTACGGAACGGGTTTATTACATACTCTCCATTGATGCGGGCAACACGAACTTCAGAAATAATTTCCATGATAGGAATATCTGAAACTGCTAATGCAGCAGATGCAGCAAGGCAAGCCAGTGCATCAGGCATTATTTCAGGGTCGCTGCTGATTAATGTAACCAACACCTGTACTTCGCACAGATAATCTTCCGGAAATAGTGGACGAAGAGCCCTGTCTATCAAACGGCTCGTTAAGATTTCATAATCATTCAGTCTCGCTTCTCTTTTGAAGAACGAACCGGGAATACAACCTGCAGAAGCAAATTTTTCCTGGTAGTCAACTGACAACGGGAAAAAACTCTGACCTTCTTTAGGTTCTTTATTTGCAACAACAGTTGCGAGTATAATACAATTGCCCTGGCGAACAGTAACTGAACCATCGGCCTGGCGGGCCAAACGGCCTGTCTCAATGATAACCTCACGGTCACCACTTATCGTAAATTTCGATTGTAAAGGTTGTGAAAGCATACGTTTAAATTTAGTGTTTGAGGCAGTTGATCGCCCAAACTTTTGAAGATATTTATTTACCAAACTGTCTAACCCGAGGCTAGACTACTATCAGCTTCATTGCGATCTCTTGATCTGTTCAATTTTTTCTTTCGGTGAAAGAGAAAATTTGAGTCACTCTTGTACGTTCTATCCATTACTGAGCATTTACGAAGAGTAAAAAAACTAAAATACTGATAGTCTAAAAACAGTTATTCCCAACATCAGGAAGAAGTTGGGAATCGCTTATAGTGAAATTCAATTTTTTGATTAAACTCCGGATACAAAGACTCTCCCAAATACTCCCCTTTAGGGCTTGAGCCTTATTTTCTCAATCCGAGTTTCTCAATCAACTGACGATAACCAGTCAGGTCATGTTTCTGCAAATAGTTCAATAAACTTTTACGTTTACCAACCATCTTCATCAATCCACGGTGCGTAGAGAAATCTTTTTTATTTTCCTGTAAATGGCCGCTTATCTGGCTGATTCTTTCAGTCAGCATTGCAATTTGACCTTCGATAGAACCGGTGTTATCAGCACTGCCGGCATACATGGTTAAAACTGAGGCTTTTTTTTCTTTAGTTAAAGGCATCTTTTAATTTTTTAGAATTTCATCCGATTTTTTTCATCATATTTTTAAGACGGCAAAGGTAAGGCAGTAATAGCTAACAGCAAAGGCTTTCACTCTCTTTTTTAAGCCGATTTACCTGCATTTCAGTTGAAATGCAGGGCATAAGTTTAATTTTACCGCATGGAAATCTCTCAGGACACCAAAAACATCCTTGGCCTTCAGCTCCCCACCGATCCAAGGTGGGTAAATCTCGCCGAAAAATCATTGGAAGAAATTCTGACCGACCATGCCTATTGCGAGCAGAAAGCTGCTACCACCTGCATTTCATTAATTCAGCGATATAGTGATAGGGAAAAAATGGTGGCGGAACTCTCCCCCATCGTCACAGAAGAATGGGGCCACTTCAGATTAGTATTGGCAGAACTTTATAAAAGAGACTTGAAATTAGGCAAGCAACGTAAAGATGAATATGTAAATGCCTTACTGCTTTTTCAAAGAAAAGGTGGGCATATCAACGACCGTTTTCTCGACCAAATGCTAACCATGGCATTAATTGAAGCCCGGAGTTGTGAACGGTTCAAACGATTAAGCGAAGGGCTTAATGATAAGTACATGCAAAAATTTTACCGCCGCTTTATGGAGAGTGAAGCTGGTCACTACACTTTGTTTATTGAATTGGCTGAAACATATGTTGATAAAGAAAAGGTTCGCAGCCGGTGGAAAGAGTGGTTAGACTATGAAGCAAGTGTGATACAAAGTCTGGAAGTGAGAGGTGACAGAATACATTGAGCTAAGAGAATAAATGAGTGAATGAGAAAGCAAATTAACCAAAAAATCACCTCTGACTATTAAGCTCTTGTTTCAATTTTTTTCTCTTTTCTTCTTTGAACTCTTAGCTGATTGTATTTTCCTTCTTCCTAGCCAAAAAATTTTCCGCAAACGATTGTAGCTATTTTAAAATTCATTTAGTCCTACATTCAACATTCCACACGAAGTGAAGTAGTTGAATTATGAAGCAAGAAATACCCCACGAAGTTTTAGCTGCTTTCACTATGTATGAACCGGCCCTAACCGATCACTCTGCCGGAGAAATTACGGTGGAAGCTGTCGGTGGTGGCTTAATCAATTACTCCTATAAAGTCAGCAGTCAGCTTAAACCTGATTTTTTATTACAGCAAATCAATAAGAATGTATTTACCCGTCCTGAACAGGTGCAGGAAAACTATATCCGCATCTGGGAATATGCAGAGTTTGAATTTTCGGGATTGCGGTTGCCCTCTCCAAAGCATTGTGGCAGAATGACAACTTTGTTTGTTGACGAAAATGAGAATTACTGGAGGGCTTTTGAGTTTATTGATAATGCCCGGATGTTTCCCGTTGCCCAAAAGCCTGCACAGGCTAAAGCAACGGCCAAAACTTTTGCAAAATTTACTTCTGCATTTGAAGAGTTCAATGTGGAGATGCTGCAGAACGTTATTCCAGGCTTTCATGACCTCAGCTTGCGGTACAGCCAGTTTGAAGAAGCGATCAATGGTGAATCCTATGAACGCATGGCCAAAGCATTACCAATTATTGAAGAATTGAAACAAAGGGAACGATACAAACATTTCTATGAGCTCATCATTGAGTCGGATGAATTTCCGCAACGGGTAATGCATCATGATGCAAAAATTGCCAATGTCCTTTTCAACAATAAAACCGGCAAGGTGATTTGCCCGGTTGATTTTGATACCGTGATGCCAGGATATTTTTTCTCAGACCTTGGAGACCTGGTTCGTTCGATGGTTTGCCCGGAAGATGAGAACAGCACCAACTTTGATGCTATAGTTGTACGCAAAGAATTTTATGAATCCATTATAACAGGCTACCTGGATGTAATGAATAAACAGCTAACCGAATCTGAAAAAATATATATACACTATGCAGGCCTGTTGATTATATATATGCAGACCCTGCGCTTTTTATCTGATTATCTGAATGCGGATGTATATTACCGCATTAGCTACCCCGAACAAAATTTTGACAGAGCAAAAAACCAGTTGATTTTGTTGCAAAAAATGGAAGAATTTCTGCATAAACATTATAATTTCAGGAATGATTAATACTGCCGGCAAATATTGTTTTACGCATATCACAGGTGAGGATGTTTGCCTTTACACGTTGCAGAATACAAAAGGAAGTGAGGTTGTCATTACCAACTATGGGGCAACTGTCACTTCCTTTAAAATCAAAATGCCCGATGGAGAGGTAAATGATATTGTGCTTGGTTTTGACAAAGTTGAAAACTACCTCGCTGAAGATTACCTGAACAAATATCCCTGGTTTGGGGCTGCCGTTGGCCGCCATGCCAACAGGATAAAAGATGCTGAATTTGAAATTGACGGAAAGAAATATTATCTCACAAAAAACAGAGGTAATGATCAGTTGCACGGTGGCGAAGCAGGATTTGACAGAAGGGTTTGGCAATTTGTTGCACAAGGAGAAACACCGCAGCCCTGGCTTGAATTGAAATATACCAGTACAGACGGAGAGGAAGGCTTCCCGGGTACTTTGGAAGTTATTATTCGTTTCGAACTGACTAGTGAAAATGAATTAAGCTATGAATATAAAGCTACTAGTGATATAGCAACAGTAGTTAATCTTACCCATCATGGTTATTTTAATTTGAATAATGGAAAAGGAACTGTTGAAGAACATGAAATAAAAATTTATGGTGCTGCTGTTTTAGAACAGGATGAAAATCTTGTCGCAACGGGCAATATACTTCCTGTTGCAAACACAGCATTTGATTTCAGTGAATTCGTTCAGATTGGAAAGGGATTAAAGAGAATTGAAGAATTTGATAAAAGCTTTGTCACAGATAAAAACAGCGAAGCATTGGTGGCAGAAGCAAGGTCTTCACAATCTGGCCTTCACCTGAAGGTTTATTCAACTGAACCAGTTGTACATTTTTATTCCGGCAAATGGATACCAGTGGTAAAGGGAAAGAATGAAAATATGTATGGCCCTCTTTCAGGGTTTTGTTTAGAAACTCACATCCATCCCAATGCAATTAATATCTCACATTTTCCCAATACTATTTTGAGGCCGGGAGAGGTTTATCGTCACAAAACGACATATAAGATTAATCAGGTTTGAGAAAAATAAACCAATTCCTCTTTCAAATTCAGAAAAGGATATTTTTCCTGTAATGATTTCGCCTTTTCAAAATGAGTCATCAAAAACTGCTGATGAGCTTTGGTCTCCGGCTGAAA
>JANNCC010000255.1:0-4915 GCA_031386125.1 Chitinophagaceae bacterium | reverse complement strand
GATAAGAAAAAGCGTAAAACTTTAGGTGAATACGCTTTGCAGCTTCGTGAAAAACAAAAAGCGAAGTACACTTACGGCATTTTAGAAAAACAATTCCGCAAAACATTTGAAGAAGCAGCCCGTCGCAGAGGTGTAACAGGTGAAAACCTGATTAAGCTTTGTGAAGCCCGTTTGGATAACACAGTTTTCCGCATGGGTATTGCTCCGTCTCGCCCTGCCGCCCGCCAATTGGTGAGCCATAAGCACATCGAAGTAAACGGTGATGTATTAAACGTTCCGTCTTACCAGATGAAGCCAGGGGATGTTATCACTATTAAGGAAGGAAGCAAAGGAAGAACTTCTATCACCAGTGTTGTTCGTGGAAAAAATCCAAAATTCAGCTGGCTGGATTGGAATGAAACTGAACTGAAAGGTACATTCATCACATATCCTGAAAGGGAAAGTGTTCCTGAGACTATCAAGGAGCAGTTGATTGTGGAATTGTACAGCAAGTAAGGTGAATGGTGAGTAGTGAATCAAGTTTGCCACTCGCAGGAACCTATATCATAAATCTAAAAACAAAAATCTCAATATGGCCATTTTAAATTTCCAGAAACCCGATAAAATCATTTTACAAAAAGCAAATGATTTTGAAGCTCAGTTTGAGTTTCGTCCGTTGGAACCCGGTTACGGTGTAACCATTGGTAATGCACTTCGCCGTGTATTGCTGAATTCACTGGAAGGCTATGCAATCATCGGTGTGAAGATTGAAGGTGTGGAGCATGAATTTGCCACCATGAAAGGTATCAGCGAAGACGTGGTTGAAATTTTCCTGAACCTGAAGCAGGTTCGGTTTAAAAAAGCAGTCGATCATGAAGTGGCAAATGAGAAAATCATTTTGTCAATAAAGAACAGGACCGAGTTTACTGCCGGTATGATTGGTGAAGCCACTCATTCTTTCCAGATTATGAATCCTGATTTGCTGATTTGTACTTTGGATTCTTCTGCAAGAATGGATGTGGAACTGACAATCGGCAAAGGCCGTGGTTATGTTCCTGCTGAAGACAATAAACCAAAAGATGCGCCACTGGGTTATATTCCGATTGATGCGATCTTCACACCAATTAAAAATGTGAAGTACACAATCGAGAATACAAGGGTCGAACAAAGAACTGACTTCGAAAAACTAATCATGGAAGTTTCTACTGACGGAACTATTCATCCGGAGGAAGCGGTGAAGCAAGCTTCAAGAATCCTGATTCAGCATTTGATGATCATAACTGACGAGAACATCACTTTCGATAATAAAGAAGAAAAGAAAGAAGACCTGGTGGATGAACAAACTTTACAACTTCGTAAAGTGTTGAAGACTCCACTGGAAGATCTGGATCTTTCTGTAAGAGCCTTCAATTGTTTGAAAGCAGCAAAAATCAATTCATTGAGTGAGCTGGTACAATACGAACAGGAAGACCTGATGAAATTCCGCAACTTCGGTCAAAAATCACTGGCAGAAATTGAGCAAGTGCTGACTGAAAGAGGTTTGCATTTTGGAATGGATTTAGTAAAACTTGGTATTGACTTAAGTGAATTTTAAGGATTAGTCGATTAGTAAATTTGCTGATGAGCCAAGGAAAAGGCAGTTAGCTAATGATAACAGTAGGTTGTAATTCCTGACACGGTACAACCGAAATATTTTTAACCAGGATTTGAATGAGATTAATTTTCAAATTATCTCATTGTCAAATTGTCAAATTAAAACATCATGCGTCACGGAGACAAAGTAAAAAATTTAGGCAGAAAAAAAGCACACAGAGATGCGTTGCTTAGTAATCTGGCATGCCAACTGATTCAACATAAAAGAATCGTAACTACTACGGCTAAAGCAAAGGCATTAAGAGTATATGTAGAGCCATTGATCACCAAAGGAAAAGAAAACACTACTCACCAGCGTCGTGTGGTATTCAGTTACCTGCAGGATAAAGAAGCTATCAAAGAATTGTTTGGTGCTGTAGCTGAGAAAGTAGCTGGTCGCCCCGGTGGATATACCAGGGTTATCAAATTAGGAGCAAGGGTTGGTGACAATGCTGAAACAGCAATGATCGAACTGGTTGATTTTAATGAAATCTATGGTAAGGGTAAAGGTGAAGCGAAAGCAGCTACGAAGAAAACCCGTCGTGCCGGTACAGCGAAGAAAAAAGCAGACACAACCGATAAAACGGAAGAAGCAACTACAACAGAAGAAAAAGCTGCTGAATAAAACCAACACTATCTGTTTAATACAAGCCCCGGCCAAACGTCGGGGCTTTTTTTATGCTGGCAGCTAGTGATTATTTCTTCTGAAAATGAAGTATTTTCACCATGCTGCTTGCATATCATTTTTAAATGAATAAATCAACAAAATGGATAATTCATCCTATAGGGCTTTGCAGCAATTCAGGTATGAAGCAGGCATTGTGGCTGCCAATGATGATACTTTTTGATTTAAACTAATGAACTTAGGATGAAATTTTTAGCTTAATGATACAGACGATAAAAAATCGTATCGCTTAACTTAGAATGACGATTATCTATTAATAAGATAAATATTCAATCTACTATTTTTACATCACAAGTTACTTATATGAGCAAAGTAAAAGTTGGACTGGTACAAATGAGTTGTACGAACAAAAAAGAAGAAAATCTTACCAAAGCAATCGAAGGCGTAAAGAAAGCAGCAGCCGATGGAGCTCAAATTGTTTGCTTGCAGGAGTTGTTTACTTCTTTATATTTCTGTGATGTAGAAGAGTATGAAAACTTCAAACTAGCAGAGCCAATACCCGGCCCATCTTCTGAAGCGTTGCAAAAAGTAGCTGGAGAATTGGGTATTGTTATCATCGCTTCTTTATTTGAAAAAAGGGCACAGGGGCTTTATCATAACACTACAGCTGTTATTGATGCAGACGGAAGTTATTTGGGTAAGTATCGCAAAATGCACATACCCGATGATCCGGCTTATTATGAAAAATTCTATTTCACTCCCGGCGATTTAGGCTATAAAGTTTTCAAGACAAAATTCGCTACAATCGGTGTCTTGATTTGCTGGGATCAATGGTATCCGGAAGCATCAAGAATTACAGCATTAATGGGTGCGGAAATATTGTTTTATCCCACAGCCATCGGCTGGGCCACCGCACAGGATGAAGCAACGAATACAGAACAGTATGGGGCATGGGAAACTATTCAAAGAAGCCACGCAGTTGCCAATGGGGTGCATGTTGTAAGTGTAAACAGGGTAGGGCTGGAGCAAAATGGTGCGATGAAATTCTGGGGTGGTTCATTTATTTCTAACCCATTTGGAACTATTTTATACAAAGCATCACATGATGAGGAAGAAGTAAAAGTGCTGGAAATTGATTTGGCAAAAACAGATCAGTACAGAACTCACTGGCCTTTTATGCGGGACAGGAGAATTGATTCATACGAACCCATTACGAAACGATTTATTGACGAAGACTAATGACTCCTCAAGCAAAGACTCCCAAACAACTCGGTTATTACTTCCCGGCTGAATTTGCTCCTCATGTTGCCACCTGGCTTAGCTGGCCACATAAAGAAGCATCGTGGCCGGGAAAGATTGATACAATTTATCCTTCTTATGTTAAGTTCATTAAGGAACTAACAAAGGGAGAGTTGGTTCGTATCAATGTGGCCGATGAAGCAATGAAAATATTTGCTCTTGGTCATCTGGAAAAAGAAGGAGTTGATTTAGCAAAAGTCGAATTCTTTTTTCACTCAACTAATGATGCATGGTGCCGTGACCATGGCCCGGCATTTTTGATAAACCCTGCTGCGGAGCAAAAGAAAGTAATCGTTGACTGGGGTTATAATGCATGGGGTAATAAATATCCGCCATTTGACCTGGACGATGTGGTGCCAACATTGATTGGTAAGCATTTTAATATTCCTGTCTTCAATCCCGGCATTGTGATGGAAGGTGGTTCTGTAGAATTTAATGGAAAGGGAACAGTGATGACATCAACCGCTTGTTTGCTGAATCCTAATCGCAACCCTCACTTGAACCAGCAGCAGATTGAAGAATTTCTTTGCAATTATTATGGCATGGAACAAGTGTTGTGGGTGGATGAAGGGATAATTGGAGATGATACAGATGGACACATAGATGATACCGTTCGCTTTATAAATAAAGACACTGTTATTACTGTTATCGAAGAAAATAAAAATGATGAGAATTATGCATTGCTTCAGCATAATTTGAAGCAGTTAAAGGAAATGCGGTTATTGAACGGCAAGCAATTAAATATTGTGGAACTGCCAATGCCAGAAGAATTAGTTTATGAAGATCAGCGGCTTCCCTGTTCGTATGCTAATTTTTATATTGCCAATAAATCAGTCATCGTTCCAACCTTCCGCTCTGCAAGAGATGAAAAAGCAATACAAATAATCCAGGATTGCTTTCCCACCAGAGAAGTAGTTGGTATTGATTCCATAGACATTATCTGGGGGTTGGGCAGCTTTCATTGCCTGAGCCAGCAGGAGCCATTGGTATAAAGAAGCCTACCGTAGAAACGGAAAGGCGGTTAACGAATGACCAAATTGAAAAAGCATGAGGGCAATGCACTGGAGAGCCAGGCTTTTGTTTACCTCGATATTATTTCCTCGCTGGAAAGTAAAATTAGTGGAGTGAATGTGCAGGATGTGATACGGGAGAAGTTTTTACTGGAAAAGAGGGGGAGATAATTCTGAGCTTGACGAAGAATTTTTAACCAGCTTTAGTGCTACCATCAGCTTTTGTTGCGTCGCACTAGTCATCGTTCGGTAATTCTCTTCATCATATCGCCGGAGGCGAAAGAATAAAACTGCGAAACTGGAAGTTTCGCAGAGCTGAGGAAAGTCTTTAGTTCGGGTTGTTGGTGTAGAGCTCTCAAGGAGAAAGAGT
>JANNCC010000240.1:0-6472 GCA_031386125.1 Chitinophagaceae bacterium | reverse complement strand
GGTAAGAAAGTACAGTAACAACCTGACGATAATATATGACGGTGACACTGCCGGGGTAAAAGCAGCACTAAGAGGCCTGGACCTGGCACTCGAAGAAGGGCTGAATGTAAAGTTGGTTTTAATACCCGATAAGGAAGACCCCGATAGCTATGTAAACAAAGTGGGTGCTTCAGCCTTCAAAGATTTTATTCAAAAGAATAAGAAAGACTTTATCCTCTTTCAATTGGAAGTAGCACTGAAAGATGCCGGTAATGATTCAATAAAAAAATCGGAAGTGGTGAACCGAATGGCCGAAACCATTTCCAAAATCAACAAAGCGGAAGATTTTACCAAGCAACAGGATTACATAAAACATTGTTCTGAAATACTGAAGATTGACGAAACTGGTTTGCATGCCCTGGTCAATAAGTTTATCCGGGACAGGATTTCCACACAGGAAAGAAAACTTCCCTTTGAAGAAGCAAAAAAAATAGAGGAGAATACAAGACAGGCAGAAGAAACAAATTACGATGATGCTACATTCAACTTACTATTTAAGGACGATCTGCAGGAACGGGAGGTAGCCCGGATTTTATTAGAATATGGCATAAAAAAATGGGATGACTCCAAACTGATAGCCGAGCATATTTTTGAGGAAATGGTGGATGAAAGCTTAGTTGATAACGCTGATGTTAGCCGGCTGATTGCTGTATTCAAAGAAGCATTACAGAACAATCCTGAAATAGTTAATCGCAATTATTTTATTTATCATCCGGACACAAAACTGAGTACACTTGCTGTTTCGTTACTCAATTTTCCGTATGAAGAAAGTGATCATTGGCGAAAAGAATTCAGTCAATCCACAGGTTATCAGAAAAATTTATTTGAACAGAGTTATGAGGACTTTATAAAATCCATTGCCCCGGGTAATGATGAAAAACTAATGAGCTTCTTGAAAATGGATGAAGATAAGACCAATGATGAAGTTGAGTCAGTTGTAAGCTACCTGAAGCTTCGCAAAATTAAACGGATGCTGCTGGAGAATCAATTGGATATGGAAAAACAACATTCTACGGAAGAATACAGCATGTTACATCAAACACATGAACACCTGAAGAAAATGGAAATGGAATTGACAAAGAAAATGGGGGCGGTGATTATTAGGTAGCTTTTCCTGCTAACATATCGCTATAAGATACTTCAATCAAGTCATCAGCATTAATTCCAAACTCTTTTACATAAAAATCACATTGCTCTTGCAATTTTTCCTTCGGTATTTCTTCAAACCTGTTTCCGGCTTCTATTTCTATAAAAGAACCCAGCCCTGCCACTTCATCAATGTGAAACTTGACATTATTGATGTAATAGATTTCTCTTTTCTTTTTTACTATTACTTTAATACCAGCAGATTTTTCCAGTACTTCTTTTAGCCCTGCAGCATCTTCCACCTTCACCAGGTTGAAGTGAGATTGTTTGGGGCCAGCCTGATTGGTTCTTTCGTAATAGATAAGGTTGTTCTCAATAATTCCTTCCCGGAGTTTTAACCTTCCATTAATAACATTAAAATAAGTATCCGTTTGTTCATCTGTCCCTTTAAAGTCAGCTTTGGCTGATAATAAGTAATTACGGATAAAAGGAGCATTACTACATTTTGCCTTAATTTCTATATTCAGAAATGCCATAAATAAAAAAGGTTTGTTACTTTGGCAACAAACCTAAATACATTTCAACTATAACTGGTGTTATTCTGCCATTGCGGCCGGTTCCCTTTTACGAGAAAGGACTACTTCTCCATCTCTTGCATTTTCGTCGCCTTTTACAAACCGCATAGCACTCCACACATGGTCAAGCTCTACCCTTTCGATGCTTTCATAGCCATCGTTGGTTAGCCTGTTCCAGCTGCGGTCACGGTTTAGATCGGTAACGATTTTGGAGGTGGTTTTTGGGTAAGCTACCCAGAACTTTGACCCGTCTTTCAGTGAAGGCATCACATCTTTAAGAATACCGTTCAGCTGATTTTCGCTTACGGCGAAGACCAACGCAAAATCAATTTTCCGTGTTTTTAACAGCGGCGTCATGTTTTTGCAGAAGGATAATTTGCTGAATTGTTTCTCGATGGATGAGGGCAAACCCTGAATTAAAAGATTCTTTTCGTCTGCCAGTTGTAACTTTTCAAAAACAGTTTGTGACATACTTAGAAGAGATTTTAAAGGTTCCTGTAAACTATCCCGGTTCGGGGGATAAATAACAGAGTTCTCATTGCAGGGGTGGGCAAAGGTAAAGGAAAATACCTGGTAATGAAAGCATTTAGACAAATAAAAAACCCGTCTCGCCTAAGGCGAGACGGGGTTTTAGTGAAAACTGGGTTATTTGGCCATTGGTTTATAACGTTCTAATGCCTCAGGCATGTATTTGTTCAGCTGGTCAATTCTGCGGCCTTCTGTCGGGTGGGTGCTAAGAAATTCAGGTGGTTTCTGGCCTGCAGAAAGCTTTTCCATTCTTTCCCAAAGTCCAATCGCTTCTTGTGGATTATAACCTGCCATTGCAGTGAATATTAATCCATAACGATCAGCTTCGAGTTCATGTTTTCGGGAAAAAGGAAGTAAGACACCCACTGCGGTGCCAACACCGTAGGCACCCAAAAACATATTTTGGGTTTCTTGTGGTTTATTAGCAACAGCTACAGACAAAGCTACTCCTCCTAATTGCTGCAAAAGCCCCTGGCTCATCCGCTGATTACCATGCTGCATTAATGCATGAGACACTTCATGTCCCATTACTGCCGCCAATGCAGCTTCATTTTGTGTAACAGGTAATATACCAGTATAAACAACAATTTTTCCACCGGGCATACACCAGGCATTAACTGTCTTATCATCTACCAGGTTGGTTTCCCAACTAAAGCCAGTTAATTTATCTGACATCCCCTTTTCAGTATAATAAGCTTCCACGGCTTTTACTATTCTGTTCCCTACTCTCCTTACCATTTCAGCATCCTTATTAGTAGTTGCTCCTACTACTTTATTAGTAGAAAGAAATTTCTGATATTCACCAGTTGCCATTGATTGCAATTCAGACTCTGGCAATAATGTCAGTTGCTTTTTACCAGTCAATGCATTTTGGGAACAGGCAATTAACAAGGCAGATAGAATAAAGACCGATGTAATTTTCCGTATCATTTTGTTTAGTTTTTTACTAAGACATTCAATCATTATACCAAGTTGGCATAATGATGATATATTTCATTGCTTTTAGGTAAATTTTCTTTAATCCTGTTGATTTGCAGCATCCCGGCGTCGCTGGCGGCGACGGTCACGGTTTTTCATAATGGGTACTTTGCTTTCGCTACCACTTAATAAACGACTGATATTCTTTTGATGTGTCAACAACACCATCAGTGCAACGGCTATAGCAAAAATCCGATAAGCCGGATTTTCCACATTAAATATTACAAGAATGAAAACAGGAAAAGCAATACTGGCAAGAATAGAGCTTAATGAAACAAACCGGGTGAGGTAAAGTACAATTGAAAAAATGCCTACACAACCGATAGCAGTAAAAGGAGAAATGCCAAGCACCAGTCCAAACAAAGTAGCCACACCCTTTCCCCCACGAAAGTCTGCCCAAATGGGAAATATATGCCCCACTACGGCAGCAAGACCCAAACCAGTTTGAAGGTTCTGAAGATTTACCTCGCTGTCGGCATAAGCAGGTAATAATAGGGCCAGTTTAACAGCTACAATCCCCTTTACCATATCTGTCACCATAACAATAGTTCCCCACTTCGGACCGAGTACCCGATAGGTATTGGTAGCACCGGCATTTCCGCTGCCATAGTCACGGATGTCTATGTCAAAAAAATGCTGACTCACCCATACAGAAGTAGGAATGCTGCCAATCAGATATGCGAGAACAAGAAGAAGAAGTTCGTTCATAGAACCCTTATTGGGGAAGGGCAAAAATAAGTAAAAAATGAAAGTCGTAACATTAAATTAATACACAAGTAAGGCTGTATTAACAGCTAAACCTTATTGCCATCCATTTATTCTTGGCAATTTTTTCATTGAAAATCAATGGGTATTTACCGACTTCGGTTAAAATATCCGTTTCATCAGTTTCTAATAAGCCACTAAGTAATAAAACACCGTTTGGAGATAATAGTTCTACTAATGAGGGGAAATTATCCTGTATCACATTCTTGTTGATGTTGGCAAGAATAATATCGTACTGTTCCTCTCTTGCTGCATTGTCTGCTTTTTTTAATTCAAACTTCGAACAGTTATTTCTTTTTAAATTTTCTTCTGCATTTTCAATACTCCATTCATCATAATCAACCGCAAAAATTTTAGCGGCTCCCAATTTTTCTGCAAGAATGGCAAGAATACCCGTGCCTGTACCAAAGTCAAAAACTGATTTGCCAGCGAAATCAATTTTTCTCATCTGCTGAATCATCATAAATGTGGTAGCATGATGCCCCGTACCAAAACTCATTTTGGGAGTTATCACAATTTCATGCTCTACTCCCGTTATAGGTTCATGAAAGTCTGCCCGGATACTAACGAAATCATCCACCACTACTGGTTGAAAGTTTGATTCCCACACAGCATTCCAGTTGGTTTCTTCAATGGTAGTTTGAGCAAAAGAAAGATTATGGCTAACAGCAATTTCTTTTACGGTGGCTACTATAAAATCGTTTGAAGCTATAAATGCTTTGAGGCTATTCGCCTCCTCTTCAAAACCACTAAAACCAACTTCACTTAATTGTGCAACCAGCAAATCAGATTGCTCTGATGAAATGCTTTGAAATTCTATTTGTATGTATTGATTCATTGTATAAAACTAAAAACCCTGATTTCTCAGGGTTTTGTTATTTAATTATGTCCTTCTTCTTGTCTCGATTGTCCCTGTCCATCAGGCTTCGGCATCAAAATCTTTCTCGACAATTTGAACTTACCAGATTTAGGGTCGGTTCCAATCAGTTTTACTTTCATCACATCACCTTCATGCACCAATCCTTCCAGTGTTTCTAAACGTTTCCAGCTTACTTCACTGATGTGAACCAATCCTTGTTTACCCGGCATAAACTCTACGAATGCACCGAAAGGCATGATCGATTTTACCACTGCTTCATACACATCACCCACAGAAGGCACCGCAGTAATTCCTTTAATCCAGGTTACTGCTTTATCTACACCTTCTTTCTTTGTACCAAAGATGCTGATTTCACCCATGTTATTTTTCTCTTCCAGGTTCACCGTAGTTCCGGTTTCCCTTTGTATTTCCTGTATCACTTTACCACCTGGCCCGATTACGGCACCGATGAATTCTTTATCAATAAACAACTTCACCATTCTAGGTGCATGTGGCTTCACATCACTTCTTGCTGCCGGTATAGTTTCATACATCGCATCCAGAATATGCAGGCGGCCTTCTTTAGCCTGAGACAATGCTTTACGCATTACATCCATGCTAAGACCATCAACTTTAATATCCATTTGTACACCACAGATACCATCTCTTGTTCCGGTTACTTTAAAGTCCATATCACCCAAATGGTCTTCATCACCCAAAATATCTGTTAACACAGCGAATTGGTCGCCTTTGCTAATCAAACCCATAGCCACACCAGATACATGTTTAGGAATCCCAACTCCTGCATCCATCAATGCAAGAGAACCTGCACAAACAGTAGCCATTGAAGATGAACCGTTTGATTCAAGGATATCACTCACCACTCTCACCGTGTAAGGGAAATCTCCACCCGGCATCATTTTTTTTAAGGAACGCATTGCCAGGTTACCATGACCAACTTCACGACGGCCAACACCTCTCATCATCTTCACCTCACCAGTTGAAAACGGCGGAAAATTATAGTGTAAATAGAATTTAGAATAGTCAGAAATCGCTGCACTTTCCAATAAAGTTGAATCTAATGGGGTACCTAAGGTAACCGTTGTAAGCGATTGAGTTTCACCTCTTGTAAACAATGCCGCACCGTGCGGAGAAGGCAGCACATCGACTTCCATATTCAGTCCACGAACCTCATCTAACTTACGGCCATCTAAACGAATTTTATCGTTCAAAATCATATCCCGGACAACATAGTATTGTAAGTCGGCGTAGTAAGTCTTAGCCCATTTTTTCACATCATCCGGCAGGCTTCCACCTTCTTCTTTAATGTATTCTTTTCGCAGGTAATCCATGAGTTCTTCCTGAATGCAGCAAATTTATCTGAGCGGTCATGCTTAGCCAAAGCACCTTTTGCTACCTCATATACTTTTACTTTTGCAAAAGCATTAACATTCTCCCGCAACTCTTCATTATGCAGTGGCTTGGCATATTCTCTCTTGGATGTAACTCCTTTTAATGCTCTCAATTCTTCCTGTGCTTTTACCTGCACACGGATAGCCTCATGTCCTACTTCTATTGCTTTGATAAGGTCTTCTTCCTGGCACTCCTTACCTTCACCTTCTACCATCATAATATTCTTATT
>JANNCC010000236.1:0-17668 GCA_031386125.1 Chitinophagaceae bacterium | reverse complement strand
CTTGACTCAATACTCCCGTGGTGCAGGCTGTGGCTGCAAGATTGCTCCCAAAGTATTAGATGAAATACTAAAAAGCAGTTTTGTGCTGCCAGATAATAATAAATTATTAGTTGGCAATCATAGTAAAGATGATGCAGCGGTGTATGATTTGGGAAATGGCATGGCATTAATTTCTACCACCGATTTTTTTATGCCGATTGTAGATGATGCATTTGATTTTGGAAGAATAGCTGCCGCAAACTCCATCAGCGATGTGTATGCTATGGGCGGTAACCCATTAATGGCTATTGCAATTCTTGGTTGGCCAGTGGAGAAGCTGCCGGTGGAGTTAGCACAAAAACTAATTGAAGGCGGTCGACACATTTGTGCCGAAGCTGGTATTCCATTAGCTGGCGGACATAGTATTGATTCGCAGGAACCGATATTTGGTTTAGCGGTAACAGGCATTGTGCCAATAGAAAATTTAAAACAAAATAATACAGCACAGGAAGGTGATTATTTATTCCTCACCAAGCCGCTTGGTGTTGGCATTTTATCTACGGCACAAAAAAGAGGTTTACTGAAAGAGGAACATTTGCCCATAATGATTGAACAGATGACCATGCTGAATAAAGCAGGCGAGGAGCTTGGTAAGATAAAAGGCGTAACTGCTATGACGGATGTAACCGGTTTTGGTTTGCTCGGCCATTTAATAGAAATGGCCGAAGGTAGCGGACTGAGTGCTGAAATATATTATGACAAATTACCGATTGCTGCTGGAGTGAAGGAATATATCAGCCAACGCATTTTTCCTGATGCTACTACAAGAAACTGGAATGGCTACAGCGATAAAGTAAAATTTATGCCCGGAGTTAATGTAATGGAAGCATTTACATTATTGCCCGACCCGCAGACAAATGGGGGATTGCTGGTGAGTGTGAAGGTGGAAAGTTTGGAAGAGGTGAAAAAGATTTTTGGTGAAAGCATTGTGCCGATAGGAAGGATGATGGCGGCGAATGAGAAAAGGGTTTGGGTGAAATAAACCCCAGTATATTTTGTATTTTGTTTCCAATAATTATCTACACCGGGATTGTGTAAATTCGAGTGTTGTGTGTAATGACAAAACTATGTATTTCGTGCCTTAACGTCGACACGATCTAATTTATATGACACCAGCAGAAGAAAATAGAGTTATTAATAGCATTATTCATTCCCTCAAAACATATGGGTTAGGGGATATTAAACATAATAGAACGAGAACCATTTCCACATTTATTTTGAGCATCTCTTTTATAGACCAAACGGCTGCATTTACTTATCGCAAAGAAAAAATCTTAAATAAAAGGTGCGAAAAATTTATCACAACCTATATTCCAACATATGCGGGTCTCAATCTATACAGGCATTTTAGAAATTTTTTACTTCATAATTATTCTTCGAAAAGGAAATATGCATTGACAAATGACAAGAGTTTTAAAAAACCTTTTGATCGAATAAACAATGTGATCGTCATAAATACATCGATACTTATAAAGGAAATTATCAAAGGCTTCAGCAAGTTTGAAGCAAGATTAAAAAAGAAGGGCTCGAGTGTAAGGAAAAATGCTCTGATACGGTTTAAAGATTATCCTGTATTGATGCATAAAATAATTTGATTAAGCTATATTTTATGGTTTAGAAGATTGGGTCTAATAAATAGTTTTGCGGAAGGAGTTTGAAATCCCACACCTTTGCCCAGCTGCTGAAGTTATTTCCTCTCCAAAAAAACCTCCGCCATTATACACCTTGCATTACCCCTTCAATATTTCCCCCAATTCTTCGTTCTATCTTAACTATCCATCGGCTTTATCACTCCGGCTTAGCATCACATAGGAATTATACTACTGACCCAACCATTTTTTAATCTCTGTATATCTATACAGGCAAAACCAACCACTTGGCCGACACAGAACAACTACTTATAAAAGGTTGTATAGCAGGCGAAAGGGCTTTTCAAACAAAGCTTTACAACCTGTTTGCCCGCAAAATGCTGGGGGTCTGCCTGCGGTATGCCCGCAACAGGGAGGAGGCGGAAGAGGTTTTACAGGAAGGTTTTTTACGGGTGTTTACTTATATCAGCACTTTTAAAGGCAATGGTTCTTTTGAAGGATGGATACGGAAAATAATGGTGAACTGTGCTTTGTTCCGCTACCGGAATAAATCAACATTGCAATCCGTTATGAGGCTTGATACTTCAAGTTATGATGCAATTGACAGTGTCAATATTTCTTCCAACCTGGATGCGAAAGAATTGCTCTCATTGGTGCAAACCCTGCCTGCTGGTTATCGTATCGTTTTCAACCTGTATGTTTTTGAAGGATACAAGCACCGGGAAATTGCTGAAGCTCTCGGCATATCAGAAGGCACATCCAAATCAAACCTTTCGGATGCAAGGGTATTTTTACAAAAGGCATTGATGGTAAAAAAAAAGTTAGTTCATTATAAATAGTGAAGTATGAACAAAGATTTACACGATATAGATGAATTGTTCCGGGCAGGGTTAGATGGGTATGAAGAAACTCCATCTTCCGGGGTGAAAGAAAACCTTGACGCAATTCTTGATAAACAAGATGCGGAAAAATACAAGAAAAGATTTATGCTCTGGAAAAGAGCAGCATTGCTTTTATTGCTGCTGCTGGCAGGTTTTGTATTGTATGAATCAGGCATTATAAAAACTGGTGGCAGTCGTTATGCCGAAAAAACTTCTGTACCAGTTAAGAATAATAAAGCAGAAGATAAAACTGAAACTGTTAATCCAACTAATAATACTCCGGTTAATTCAAACACAGATATTGTTGTTTCATCTGAACCTGCTATTCAAAAAGAGAATGCAGAGAGTCAACAAACTCAAAAAGAAATTACCAATGTTCCGGGTGGTTCTCTTCTATCGGATAAAAATAGTATTGATAAGAAAATAACATGGCCCAAAAGCAATAATCCAGATAACCAGACTATTCCATTCATTAGAAATAAAGAGCCGTTTGTTTCAATCGCTTCATCACAGCCGGCTAAAAAAATTACTGATGCCGTTAGTTACAATGCTGATTGGCAAATTAAAAAAAGAGGAATTACTTCTTTGGATGAAAGAACAAGTGTTTCAGTAATAACCAACAGGTTTATAAAAAGTATTAAGCCGCTTTCATCTATTAGTGTCAGCAACTCTCCTTTGAAAGCAAATATTGTCAGTGATGCAAAAAATAAAAAAGTAAAATCGTTCAAGCCATTCTGGATGGCTACCTCCTTTGCATCTTACGAACAGGCTGGTTACAAACTTGACAGTGACGAACCTAACGCAGTAAACAGTATCAAATTCAGGGAAGCACATGAGCCTTCTTTTTCTTTAGGCCTTTTATTCACCCGTCAGATAAAACAAAAATGGGGGTTGCAATCTGGTATCACCTATTCTAACAGTGCCATCGGTATGAAGCCGCAAAAAACCTATGCCTTTGTTGACCCAACGGGTGATGTGGCATACAAATACATTACTTCATCCGGCTATGCATTTTTTAAACCGGGCTTTGGTCCCCAACCTGCCGTTGGCGACAGCCTGACTACTGCAGAAGCCAAGCACACATTAGAACATATAAGTGTGCCATTAGTAATTAAACATACATTGACGAATAAAAAAATATCCATTACTCCGGGTGCAGGTATCGAAGCAAACTTTATTACCAAAGCAAATTTAGAGGTGGATATAGAAGACCCCTTCAACCGTGAAATTGTTGTGGTGCGACAACTTACCGGGACAAAGCCATTTTATTGGTCCTTTGTTGCGGATGCTGAAATAAAATATAAAATCAATCAAAAACTATCGATCAATATTCGTCCAGTTTACAGGACAGCTATTTCTCCCATTACAAAAAATAATGTGGTGGAAACTTTTCCTCACAGTTTTGGAATAGGTGCAGGGGTGACAATAAAATTTTGACACCTATTTCTTCAATCACCCAACCAAATGACTTGCTCCTGTTATCTGCCTGTTCATAACTATTATTATTTTTTTGAACACCCGTTATGAACGAACAGCAATTACAAATAATAAAGGATGCAAGGAAAGTAGTAACAGACATTTTTTACCATAAAGTAAATCCATTATTTGTTTTTCACAACCTGGGGCATACTATCCAGGTGGTGAATGCGGCTGAGGAGATAGAAGGATACTATCAATTGGATAAGAATGATCAATTTGTTCTATTAATTTCAGCATGGTTTCATGACACTGGTTTTAGCACCGGAGTGGCGGAATGTCATGAGAAAGAAAGCATAAAACTGGCATCGGATTTTTTATACCAGCACCATGTTCATCCCGAAGTGATACTTCAAGTTTCCTCCTGCATTCAGGCAACAAAAATGCCACAGGTACCGCTAAACCTTGTTGAAAAGATTTTATGTGACTCGGATCTTTTTCATCTGGGCAATGATACTTTCCACAAGAGAAGCAGCTATTTAAAACAGGAGCTTCAGGCATATTTTAAAAAACCAATACCTCAAGATGAATGGTGCCGGCTCAATATTACATTTTTACAATCACACAACTATTTTACGGGTTACTGCCAGCAAAAGCTTGAGCCTGTAAAACAAATATGGGTGAAAGAGTTGCAAAAAACAGGGGGTGATGACTTGGGAAAAGCAACTGGATAAGATAATATTTTAAAGCTGCCCAACCAAATGATACATTTCCGATATCTGTTTAGTATAGTAAAGTGTTTGTTCATTATCACCAAGATTAACAGGTATTTTTTAATAGTTGAAAAGCAGATGGTAGTTTAATGGTTCTCATAGCTCCCCCGATGCCGGGGAGCTACTTTAAAAATTTATAACAGAAAAATTATTCTTTATGAAAGTAGTGGTACTATTCATAGCAATCCTCTTATGCTCAGCCGTTTCCCGGGCACAAAAAATAACCGTTAGTGGCTATATAAAAGATGCAGCATCAAAAGAAGTATTGATTGGGGCTTCCGTGTATAATGTTAGTGCTAAAACAGGAACATCAACAAACCAGTATGGTTTTTTCTCATTAACGGTTGCCGCAGCAGATACGGTGGAGTTGCTGATTTCTTTTAGTGGCTATTCCATACAGGCCAAAAAAATTGTAGCAAAAGAAAATATACAGTTGGAGGTATTGATGGAAAACTCTGTAGGTACATTGGGCGAAGTCATCATCAATGCCGGAAAAAACAACCGCAACGTACAAAAGGCACAAATGGGTGTGATAGATGTTCCCATCAGGGCTATAAAAAATTTGCCGGTGCTGCTTGGCGAAAGGGACATTATGAAAATTATCCAGTTACTGCCCGGCGTACAGGGCGGCCAGGAGGGAACAACCGGCTTCTATGTACGGGGCGGTAACCTGGACCAAAATTTAGTACAATTAGATGAGGCCACGGTGTATAATCCCAATCACCTGTTTGGTTTGTTCAGCACTTTCAATGTAAATGCGATTAACAGTGTGCAGTTAATCAAAGGTGGTTTTCCGGCAGAGTATGGTGGCCGGTTAAGTTCTATTTTAAATATCACCATGAAAGAAGGCAATAAGAAAAATTTACAGGTGGAAGGTGGTATTGGCTTGCTTTCCAATAATCTTACGGTGCAAGGCCCGATACAAAAAAATAAATCATCCTTCATTGTATCGGCCAGAAGAAGTCATATTGATTTGCTGCTGAAAGCAACGAGTTCAGGGAAGGCTTCAACAAAAAGCACATCGTATAAGTTTTATGATGTAAATGCAAAAATGAATTTTGAACTGGGGAAAAAAGACCACTTGTTCCTTAGTTTTTTTAAAGGAAATGATAATGCAGCATATAACAACATAAATAGTTTAAACTATACAACCGATTTCGGCAACAGCACCGGTACACTTCGTTGGAATCATTTATTCGGAAGCAAAATATTTTCCAATACTTCTATTATCTATAATGATTACAACCTTTCATTATCCACTTCGCAGAACAATTTTTACTCCCTGCTTTACACTGCCGTTAAAGACATTACTGCAAAAACGGATTTCACTATTACCCCCAATACAAAGCATAAAATAAAAACAGGCTTTACTTTTACCGGGCATCAGCTATCACCCGCCTCTTTTTCTGCACGGATACCAAGACGGGGAAACCGGCTTACCATCAACAAAGACAGCATCAATAAACTTAATTCCAATGAAATGGCTTTTTACCTCGGTGATGAATTTGATGCATCACAAAAATTCAGTGTTAATTATGGAGTAAGGGTTCCGGTCTATACGGCTTCCGGAAAAACATATTCTTTTATTGAACCCCGCATCACTACAAAATTATCGGTAAGCCCGGTTTCATCCATCAAAGCATCTTATACAAGAATGAACCAGTTTCTTCACCTGATTCCTAATTCAACGGCGGGTTTGCCTACCGACATCTGGGTGCCGAGCAGTAATAAAATAAAACCACAATCCGCTACGCAATATGCATTGGGCTATTTTCAAAACCTTAAAGAAAATGAAATTGAAGCCAGTGTAGAAGTGTATTATAAAAATATGGACAACCAGGTTTTATTTGGCGAAGGAAAACAATTGAGGATAAATGTGAACCTTGACAGCCTCATTGTTTCCGGCAAAGGGAAAAGTTATGGTGCAGAATTATTTATTAAAAAGAATACCGGTAAACTGACCGGATGGGTTTCTTATACCTTGTCAAAAACCACACAGCAGTTTAAAGACTTAAATTTTGGAAAAGAATTTGCTTTCAAATATGACCGTCGTCATAACCTGGCGATAACAGCCAGCTACCAGTTTACCAAAACATGGACATTCAGCAGTGTGTTTGTTTTTTCTACCGGTGCCGCCTTTACTGCACCCACCGGTAGAATAAGTACCCTTAATTCCGGAACCATTTTCGAAGGCAACTATTATGTGTATGAAGGAAGAAATAATTATCGGCTCGCATCTTATCACCGGTTAGATTTATCGGCTTCCAATAAAAAGACGGTTAAGATATTTAAGAAAAAATATGAGAGGGAATGGGTTTTCGGTGTTTACAATTCTTACAGCCGGCTGAATCCCTATTTTATTTATTTCGAAATTGACGCATTGACTTCTAACCCAACTGCAAAGCAGGTTTCGCTACTGCCCATTATACCAAGCATATCCTTCAATTTTAAATTTTAATGAGATGAAAAATAAAATCTTTTTACTAACAGCTATCGCAACCGTATCCTTTAATGCCTGCAAAAAAGATATAACTATCAACTTTCCACCCGGTCATCTTAGCCAGGTATTTATAGAAGGCATGTTGTATCCCGGAAAAGTGCCACAGATTTTTGTAAGTAAAAGCAACCCCTTCTTCAGCAAAAAGGTTTTTCCACAAGAGGTATTTGCAAGGGGTGCTGTAGTAAAAATTATCAGTGGTGCAACCGTTGATGTACTTACACCTGATTCCACATTTAATAAATTCCGTTGCCGGTGGGAACCATTTTACCGTGGTAACATTGCAGCCGTACATGGAAACACTTATACATTAGAAGTTGTTTACGAAGGAAAAACTTATACGGCCAGTACTACTATTAACCAACGGGCCGCAGTAATTGATTCTATAAAATATACAGCTTCCTTTTTTGATGTGTATGGCAGCCATGACGGTGTTATTGTCAGCATTACTGATAAACTAGGCTCACCCGATTACTATCGTTTTCAAATGAACCGGATGATTGATACATCTAGGCACCATGCACATGTGCTGGATAAGTTTATTAATACCTGTGTGTCGGGTCCCACAGAAAAATTTTTGGTAAAAGATATTGGCCGCATTATTTTTAATGATGAGAATTCGGATGGGCAAAAGATAACCATGTCCGTGGAAGTAACTTATGAATACAAAAGAAATGACACTGGTTGGGTTTTCATACAATCATTAGATAAAAATTCAGCCGAATTTTACAAAGACCTTGATGAGCAATTACAGGCCATTCAAAATCCGTTTGTAGAGCCGGTGTTCCTGAATACAAAGATAAAAGGGGCTATAGGGGTATTTGGCTCGGCAGTAATGTCGGATTCGGTTTTGTTTATTTATCCGAGAAATAATCCCTGATTTATTACTGTTTCCAGTGATTACTTATTTTCTTCATATTTAGAATGATAAAAAAGAAGATTTGTATTAATGGCCAGCGAAAACTGGTGTTTTCCAATTCTTGAAAAAGGATATTTATTGGTAGAAAAATTATAACCGTAGAAAAGAGTGGCCAATCCGATACCAAAACCTAGTTTGGGTGTGATAACAAAATCTTGCTCGTCCCTGTTTGTAATATATTTTACTTCCATTCCCATTGTCCCTCCGTTATAAACCGTTTCAGCACCTGCCCTTACCCCAATAATAGCTTTCTCATTCCCTTTTGCAGGTGTCCATTCTACAGAAGTGTAAACAGCGTTGGCTGAAAACCCATGCCTTGGATCATAAAAATAACGTTGTAACACAGCACCTGCTTCCAAATAAAAAGCACTTTGTATTCCGAATGCAACTCTTGGTGCAAGTTCCATTTTTTTCCAGCTGGCAGGTGCCCTTCGCTTAGATGAATCAGGTTCTTGCCCATTAACTAAGGTTATGGCTGCTAAAAGCGAAAACAAAAAAAATAATTGCTTCATAACTTTATAAACGAATTGGCTGAAGAAACAGTAATACCCTTGTCAAATTTATTTTTTCTCCAAAAATATTTCCGCCATCATACACCGCACACTGCCGCCTTCTACTTCTTCAATAGTAGGCACGGCAACAGATAATAAGGTTGAATAGGCTTCCAGCATTTGTTTTTGTTCTTTACGTAAGGAATTAAAAGCAGTCTGGCTCATTACCAGGAATTTTTCTCCTTTGTTATTTTTCACCTGCATCATATTACCTGCAAAGGAGTGCATCTGGTCACGGGTAATAGCAATGATGGCATGGTTCGTAGATTCTAATAGTTGCCGCACGGCAATCAGTTCCCATTCTTCTTCAATCGCTTCCTCGCACAATACACAAAAATCTTTGCCAAGTGTCATCATTACATTGGTATGATACACCGGCATCCCGTTTTTATCCGTAGCCAGAAAAGCAATGGCCTGGAAACCGTTGATTGAGGCATATTTTTCCAGCACCGGTAGGCTTGTCCGTTCGGACACACAAGCATAGATTAATTTGTTTTCATAATCAATTATCATACTACCTGTTCCTTCTAAAAATCTTTCTTCGGCCTCGTATTCGCTCCAGTCCTGTACATCCCGGACCACAAAATCTTTTGCAATCTGTTCTAATATATCATTTCTTTTTTCTATCCGTCTGTTGGGTGCATACATCGGGAACACTGAAACAATTCCATCCGGTGAAGTGCTAAGCCAGTTGTTAGGAAAAATAGCATCGGGCTTCGGTGGCTCTTTGCTGTCCTCAATTACCAGTACATTAATATCATGGCTTCGCAAAGTTTGCACCATGTTATCAAATTCGGCCAGAGCTATTATTTGCAACTCCTGTTTACTGATGGAAGGATGTGACTGAAAATAATTGTTGGCTGCTGTTTCTTCATTGAAGCCAAAAGCAGCGGGGCGAACCATTAATATAGTAGATGTAATAGGCAGTTTAGTGATTTTAGTGAAACGCACATTCTTATGATGGTTAAGATGGCTTATGATCATTACTCTGCGGTAATCATCAACATCATAACTATCAGCATTCTGTTATTTCATCAATTTTTTTTGCCAGTTTATGGTCTTTTTCAGTCATAATATCTCCTGCATCATGTGTACTCAGCCATATTTCAACCGTATTATAAACATTTGTCCATAGCGGATGATGATCCATTTTTTCTGCTTCAATTGCCACCCTTGTCATAAAGGCAAATGCTTCGCTGAAGTTTTTGAACTGGAATTTTTTATAGAGTTTATTGCCCTTTTCTTCCCACATAGATTTGCTTTTAGAAAACTAAATGCTCCTTATTCTTTATTTTTTCATTGGTCAGCTCCAATACCAACTGCACACTGTTAATTTCTTTTATAGTTTGAATCGTTTCCTGTAATGATTCGTCGCTTACTTCGTCGCCTTTCATCAGCCACAGAAAATCCAGATGTTTGAATTCCGGTAATAAATATTCGCCGTCATGCTGGTTGTTGTAAACATAATGCGATAAGAAACGGGTGGACTCACAGTACTCATAGACAGCAAAAAAATAGTTCCGCTTCTTTTTGGTGAGTTGTATTTCAAGTTCGTTGTTGTTGCGGAAGTTCAGGCCAGTTGTACTATTGAGGTGCCAACAAAATTGGTAATCTTTCACTGGTGCCATAATGCCGAGCAGCCGGGTATCATCAAAAAAATCTTCAGTAAGCCGGTCTGTATCGAGAATTAGTTTGGGGTTGCGGTCTGCCATAGATTGAAATTCTTATTCAATTTACAACTTAAAATTCTACCGTTGCCTCCAAAGTTTCGTTTCCTCTTTTGAATTTCACTTTGGTCTTCTCCCCTTTTTTGAATTTACCAAGAGCCTGCATATAATTTTCTAAAGAGGAAATATTATTATCTCCTAACAGAATGATAACATCCCCGGCTTTTAGCCCGGCTTTTTGTGCTGGCTTACCGTCTGTTACTCCATCAGCTCTTACCCCTGTGCCCGAATAAGTATAGTCTGGCATAATGCCCATCGAAACACTGAACCTTGCATTGGTGGAAGTTTGTGTTTCTCTTGTTTTCAGAAAAGCAAGTTTTCCTTTCTTGTTAAGTGATTCAATCAGGTTAATTATATGTTCGATAATTACCTTTTCTCCTGCATAATTAATTTTGTCCGCATCATCAGATGGCTTATGATAATCAGTATGCAGACCGGTGAAGTAAAACAAGACAGGAATATCTTTCCTATAAAAAGAAGTGTGGTCGCTGGGGCCGGTGCCGCTGCTATCAATCTTAATAGTTAATGCAGGGGCTGTTTTCTTTATAGCATTGGGTGAATCAAAATAATCTTTGCTGATTACAGTTGCCCACTCCGGCGAAGTTCCATATCCGCCAATGGTTAATACTTTACTGCTGTCATTCAATCGTCCCACCATGTCCATATTAATCATGTAGTTCGCCGTCTTTAAATCTATGGTTGGGTTTTCGGTAAAATATTTAGATCCAAACAAACCCAACTCCTCCCCGGAGAAGGCAATGAACAGATAATTATTGCTGATGGCTTTAGATGTTTTTAGTTTTCTTGCCAATTCAATTAATGCAGCTGTACCGCTTGCATTATCATCAGCCCCGTTATGGATGTTTTTCTCACCCGTCCTAATCATCGAGTTACCATCTTCACCATAGCCCAAATGGTCGTAATGAGCACCAAGTATTACTGTTGTGGCAGCTTTGTTATCTATATAACCAATCACATTGCGGCCAAGACGGTTTTTCTCGCTGATGGAAGTTCTGAGTTTGATGTTTAGTGTTGCCATTTTATCAGCAAAGTATTTTTTCGCCGCTTCCTTTGTAACATACACAGCAGGAATAGCCAATTTTTCTGATTTATCTTTTGGATCAAAGGCCAACTTATCATCAATGGAAGATGTATTGTAAAAAATCATGGCGGCAGCACCCCTGTCATTAATATTTTTGTAGTTGGTACGGATGTAATCAACCAAATCAAAATGCGGATTGTTTTTATTTTCTTCCAGCACTTCTTTTAAATCAAAAAACCAGGGCATACCGACTTCTTGCAAAGCGACAGAGGGCAGGGCTTCAATTTTTTGGTCGGGACTAAAAGGAAACAAGAAAAAATCTTTTCCGGTTTCAAGTTTATCTCCGTTTATTATCAATTCTGTTACGGCATCCATTTGTTTTCCGTCGTTTACAATAAAACTTTGCGGATAATACTCCGTTCCTTTTGGCGTTAACCCAATTTCTTTGAATTGGCTGATAATATATTGCATCGCCAGCTCTTCGCCATTTGTACCCGTTCGTCTTCCTTCCAGCTTATCGTCAGCGAGGTATTGAATATGGGCTTTAATATTATCTATTGTTTGGGTATCCGTTTTTGCAATGTTCTTTGGTGCAGAGCAGGCAGCAAAGATTATTGCTGCGACAAATACTTTTGAAAAATTGGAATACATAAATAGATGTTGTGCTTCAAAGTTATTGGAGTAGCCACATATTATATGGAATAACTCAGACGATTTGATGTTAAAATGACACAGCTTCAACATCCCCGGAACAATGACCAGTGATTTCTCCCGATACAGTTGTCCAAAAATCGCAATTCGTAAGGCTGTTTGCCTTTACCATTCTACATTTGCTGAAGATACTTGAGGTTGAAAAACAACAAACTACATATTGCTTTGGTTGGTAATCCCAACAGCGGAAAAAGCTCCCTTTTTAACTGCATGACAGGGCTGAACCAACAGGTAGCAAATTTTCCCGGAGTAACGGTGGATAAAAAAACAGGCTCCTCTTCTTTATCAGCTTCTGTAAATGTTGAAGTCATTGATTTGCCGGGCACCTACAGCCTTTACCCCCGACGAGAGGATGAATGGGTAAGCTATAAAGTGCTCCTTGGCCAGGATAAAGAACTGAAAGCTGATGTGGTGGTGGCCGTGGCCGATGCCAGCAACCTGAAGCGAAACCTTCTTTTCTGCACCCAAATTATTGACCTGAAACTGCCGGTAGTAATTGCCCTGACCATGATGGACATGGCCAAGCGAAAAGGAATTAAGATTGATATCGCTGCATTAGAAAGAGAGTTGGGTGTACCTGTGATTGCCGTAAATCCAAGAAAGAACAAGGGTATTCCCCAATTGAAAAAAGCAATTGAACAAACGGCACAACATTTATATCATTCGCCAGTCAGGGATTTTATTGATAATAAAGCATTAGCAGAGGCTTCAATAACTGCGGTTAAAGAACAGTTTCCCCAATTAAGCGATTACACGGCTATTCATTATCTCATCAATCATGAATCGTTTGAGTTGAATGAGACGATGCAAAAGAAGATTGAAGAAATTGAGTTGAAAAATAAATTCAATCCGACGAAGACACAGGCAGAAGAAATTTTGCAACGATACAGTCGCATCCGACACATTATGCAACAGACGGTTTCGGAACCTGACCCATTACAAAAATCATTGTTCACGGAAAAGCTGGATAATCTATTGTTGCACCGGGTGTGGGGTTATGTGATTTTGATTGGCGTTTTATTTTTATTATTTCAAAGTGTGTTCTGGCTGGCACAGTTCCCCATGGATTGGATTGAGCTGGGATTTGCCAAACTAAGCCAGGGGCTTTCCACTGCTTTACCTGATAACCGCTGGACCGACTTATTAATAAACGGAGTAATTGCAGGAATTGGTGGCATTTTAATCTTTGTACCGCAGATAATGATTTTGTTCGGGCTGATAACCTTGCTGGAAGATACCGGCTATATGGCGAGAATAAGTTTTCTTTCCGACAGGTTGATGCGAAGCGTTGGGCTAAATGGAAAAAGTGTGATGCCGATGATCAGTGGTTTTGCCTGTGCAGTGCCAGCCATTATGAGTGCAAGAAATATCGAGAATAAAAAAGAACGGCTGCTGACGATATTGATAACTCCGCTGATGAGTTGTTCAGCGAGGCTTCCGGTTTATACTATTTTGATTGGACTGGTAATTCCTAAAACATATTTGCTTGGATTTCTTGGTGTGCAGGGTTTGGTGATGATGGGATTGTATTTGCTTGGATTAGTTATGGCATTGATTGTCTCGTACATAGCCAAATGGTTTATTAAAATAAATGAGAAGAGTTTTTTTATTTTGGAATTACCAACTTATCGTTCGCCAAGATGGGCAAATGTATTGCCGACCATGATAAGCAAGGTGAGGATATTTGTAATGGATGCCGGTAAGGTAATTATGATAATCAGCCTGGTGCTGTGGGCATTGTGTTCTTTTGGGCCGGGCAATAGAATGCAGCAAATTTCACAGCGGTATGAACAAGCCATATCGCTATCCGGTGCAGATAGCAGTCAATTGAAAAAAGAATATCAGTCAGACAAGTTAGAAAGTTCTTATGCAGGAATACTCGGAAAAACGATTGAGCCGGCTATTACTCCGTTAGGTTATGATTGGAAAATAGGTATTGCATTGATTACATCTTTTGCTGCCAGAGAAGTTTTTGTGGGAACAATGGCCACCATTTACAGTGTGGGTGATGATGATGACGGAAGTTTGTTGTTGAAAGAAAAAATGAAAGCGGCGGTAAAGCCCGATGGAGAACCTGTTTTTAATTTGGCATCTGGTTTATCGCTGATGATATTTTATGTGTTTGCGATGCAGTGTATGAGTACACTGGCGGTGGTGAAGAGAGAAACGAAAAGCTGGAAATGGCCAATTATCCAGTTAATCTACATGACCGGGTTGGCTTATTTGATGAGCTGGGTGGTGTATCAGTTGTTTAAGTAAATTAAGAATTCATGTTTCTGTTTATAGGAATATTGTTTTCCCTGATAGGAGTTGTGCTAGCTTTTGTACCAGCTGCAAGAAAAAACAAATTTTTTATTCTCCCTCTTGTCCTTGGGCTTACAGTAATCTACCTACACACATTCGGACCGTTGGCTGGTAAAGAAAAAAAAATAAACGCTATACTAAATATTAACAGCAACAAAATTGTTGAACTTCATATTTACCCCGGTGATAATACCAATGCTAAAAGCCTTGTAAAATCTATGATGCTTATAAATAAGCAGACACTTCTCAACGAGTTTGCCTCGGCCTTAAACAAGGGAAAAATTTCAACTGATTTCAACCAACATCCTTTGTGGGCTTGCAAGATTGAAATCTTAAAAAAAGACCAGAAAGTCGCATGGTTACTAATTTCAAAACAAGGCGAGACAACTTTAATAATACCGTTGAGCGGTAAGTATGGTTGGGACTATGGAACCATCCGGGCTGATGACGTTGGGAGTTTTTTAGAACGGGTTACTAAATATTAAACCATTAATATGTTCTTATCAATTATTTTCTATGTTCAAAATAATCCCACAATAGCTTCGAAATTTTTCTTGCCATCGCCCATGCCTCATTCTCATGTTTCCAGCTTATGTCTTTATTGTTCTTGGTAAAAATGCAGAAGATATAAGGGTTGTTCGGGGCATTTACCAGCAGCACTTCACTTCTTGAAGCATTCACACAACCATTCTTGCTAAATACTTCTATCGTTGGTGGTATTTGTGAAATCGCTTCGTCTTCATCCCAATAATTTCTGCCGAGGCATCGCATCATTCTTTCGCAGGCAGTTGATGAAAAAATTTCATTGCGATAAATTTTTTCAAAGATGCGTCCCATTTCTGCAGGAGTGGTTTGCCCCCAGCCATATTGTGTTCTATTGTTTTCTCTGCCGGGTGTTCTGGAATTTACTTTGGTACTTTTCATTCCTAGGCTTTCCAATATTTCATTTATTCTTGTTCCTTTTCCTGCTAAACTTTGCAACCAAAGGCTTGCTGTGTTGTCGCTGGTAGTTAGCATCAGCATTAAAACTTTTTTCAATAGAATTTTTTCACCGCTTTTAAATGAACCGAGAATATCCACACCTTCATACAGCAACGAATCTTTATAGATCAATGATGAGTCATACTGTAATTCGCCTTTTTGTATTTTATCCATAATGCCAAGCAGTATCGGCACTTTTACAATGCTGGCTGTTGGGAAAATAGTATCCGCATTTATTGAAACAGTTTTGCCAGTTCGCAGGTTCTTTACATAGATACCAATGTCCCCATTGTATCCGAAAATGGCCTCCTGCACTTTTATTTGCAGTTTTTTATCCTTCTTTTGTGCAACTACAATAAGTGGTAGGTAAAATAAACAAACAAAGATTACTTTTTTCATATTATTTATTTTATAAAAGCCACGGATTAACACTGATTAGAATTGCTAACGCAATTTTCGGGGTAGATTGTATTCTTTCTTTGTATTCATCCGGGTTAATCGGTGTAATCGGTGGCTAACTCTATTTCATATTCATATAATCAAACACCAAATCACAAAATGCTTTAACGCCGGTTTTCATTCCACTGTCATCCACATAAAAATCTGCGGTATGGTGTGGTGGTGCCTTTGCCGGGTCTTTGCCTTTGGGCATTCCGCCGAGATAGAAAAAGAAAGACGGAGCTTTTGTTCCATAATACGAAAAGTCCTCAGCTCCTGTCACCCAATTCCTTTCCTTAACATTTGCAGCCCCTGCTGCTGATTCCAATGAGGGAATCATTTTTTTAACTAATGCCGGGGTGTTATAAGTAACTAATGTTTTTGTGTCGAATGAAACTTCTGCAACAGCTCCCGAAGCTTCTGCAATTTTTGTAGCCGTCCATTTTATTTTTTGGTGAACTTCTTTTTGCATATCGCTGTCAAGTGTTCTTATTGTTCCATCTAATTGGCATTCTTCCGGAATAATATTTTGTCTCACTCCTCCATGGATTTTCCCTACCGTTATTACCACCGGTGCTTGGGTTAGGTCCATTTGACGGCTTACTATGTTTTGGAGTCCATCAATAATTTGAGCAGAAATTTGTATCGGGTCAATTCCTTTCCACGGCTGCGAACCATGACTACCTTTGCCTTTTACTTTTATAGAAAACCAATCGGCAGCCGCCATAAATGCACCTGGCTTGTATTCAATTTTTCCTACTTCAATATCCGATTCAATGTGCAGTCCGAAAATCACATCCACTTTTGGATTCTCCATCACTCCTTCTTTTACCATCAATGCGGCTCCGCCTTCTTCACCTTCAGGCGGCCCCTCTTCGGCTGGTTGAAAAATAAATTTAATCGTTCCTTTTATTTCGCTTTTCATTCCTGCAAGAATTTCTGCCACACTCATCAGTATAGCCGTATGTGTATCATGACCGCAGGCATGCATCACTCCCACTTCTTGTCCATTGTAGGTTGTTCTTTGTTTTGATGCAAAAGGAATGTTCACTCTTTCTGTTACTGGCAATCCATCAATATCAGCCCTGAGGGCAATGCAAGGACCGGGTTTAGCTCCTTTCAATATTCCTACTACTCCGGTTTTGGCAACACCTTCTTTTACCTCAAAGCCCAATTTTTTTAAATGCTCTGCAATGATTTTTGACGTTCTTGTTTCTCTGTTGCCAAGCTCGGGGTTTTGGTGAAAATCTCTGCGCCAGATTATAGACTTTGCTTCGATTTTATCCGCCGCAGCCGATGCTTTTGTTTTCAGTTTTTCAATCTCAGTTTGTGCAGATAGTTGTGTTGATAGAATAATTAACGTAGTTAACAGAAGTGTTTTGCCCATGAATTATTTTTTATGAATTTACTGGAAAAATTGTTAGCACAACTTACTCCTAGCATTCGTGGCCACCTATCTTCTCCTTTTTATTTATATTTAAACCTCCATGCTACTACGCCATATTCCATTTTTGAAGGCTGTTTTCTTACACAGCATTACTGCTTTTGGCGGGCCGCAGGCTCATATCGGTATGATGATGAAAACATTTGTGCATAAACGGCCTTATGTTACCGAGCAGGAACTGATGGAATACAATGCGTTTTGCCAGTTGCTTCCCGGCGCTTCTTCTACTCAAACATTGACACTGATTGGTTATAAAAGAGGTGGTGTGCCGCTGGCTGTTTTAACGCTGATTATCTGGATTCTTCCGGCGAGTATATTAATGGGGGGCCTTTCTTTTCTGTTACCCTATATTGACC
>JANNCC010000230.1:0-19222 GCA_031386125.1 Chitinophagaceae bacterium | reverse complement strand
GTGTGATATGGAATATATACAGAGAAGCAACCGTCATCAAAATTATTTTGCCACACTTGGAAGAGCAGGTGAGTGCAGACAATACAGCCCGGCTTGTAAGTAAATGGGGAAATGAACCTGATTATGTTTTGTTACAACTTTCTGCGTACAAAGAGCATACTGGGGTTTGATAAAATGCTGCACCCCATCCACAACTGGCAACCAGACTACAGCAAAGTAGCTGTTGCATTAAAAGCCAGCTTTATCAAACTCATTACCAGCCGAAATGCGGGGCACTATTTTTACAACTACACCGGTTGTTTTTTACTAAGGCAGCTTACGGTGATGAGTAAAGATAAAATGTCGGTGTCATATTCTATCGCTCAATTTATAATGTCAGGCTGGATATACCGCACAATAGAACAGCCGATGATTGTTTCAACGTCCTGCCCCAATTGCACAAGACCTGATGTGTGCAGGCACTGTTGCTTTCAGACGTTACTGCCGAAGGTATTTAAGTGATATATCTGTCAACAAATTACCAATGGCTTCCAGTTCTTCCCAAGCGAGTCTCAACCCACTACCTTTCATTCCTCCGAAGTAAATTGGGCTAAATCCACTCTCCCCTTTGAATCCCCCTAATGAGACGGATATATTTGATTTAATAAGTCCTTTTAAATATGTAATCGAATCTTCTCGCAAGATTGAAATTTTCAAAGCGACTGCTTCTCTTCCTAAATCCCTTTCCTGGGTAGATATTAAACTTGAATCCGCAGACGGTTCAAGAATATATCCTCGTGAAAAAAGAATCGATTTAATTTTTTGATAAGACACGGCCTGAGAGATAATTATAGTATTATCTTTTTTCTTAGGCTGGGATATAGCCTCAAATGAAAAGCAAAGACACGATAAGATTAATATACAGAAACCTTTAACCATGATTTTCTAATTCTAGTTTCTAAATTAAAAAAGCTTGCGCATAACTCTCAAATTTATGCTATAACACGCAGTACCACAAAAACAGTAGCATTGAAAACGAGCAACTTAGTGTTATACATTTTGTATTGTTAGTAGCACAATACGTTTTTTTATTCTCAGACTGCTCGGGTATAGTTAGCACCTGCTCGGATAAACCTACCGCCTCCTCGGATAAACCTACCGCCTCCTCGCATAAACCTACCACCTGCTCGGATAAACCTGCCTCCTCCTCGGATAAACCTACCGCCTGCTCGGATAAACCTACCACCACCTCGGATAAACCTGCCGCCTCCTCGGATAAACCTGCCGCCTGCTCGGATAAACCTGCCGCCTGCTCGGATAAACCTACCACCTCCTCGCATAAACCTGACGCCACCTCAGGTAGAGTCATTACTCTGCAAACATTATTTATCTACCAGTTTCAGCCAGTCCTTTATCACTTTTTGCAAACCCTTTTCTTTCGCCTTTACATCTCTTATATCAGTAAAAATGACAAACCTTCTGCCATCTTTATAATCGCCGGTCAGCAGGCCGGTTTTGTCTTTTATTGTTGCCCCGCTGGGGAACACCAGCATTATCCTGCCTTTATAGAGATTCAGTACAATAAGATCCCTTTTATATTCCTTCGGGTCAAAAGGTTTCATTTCTCCGTTGTAATAAAAACTTGGGTTGTTCCATTTTATCTGTTCGCTGATTTCCTTATCGGTGCTTAAAATTATTTTGCGGATAGCTTCAATGATTTTACCCAAATCAGGTTCCAGTTTTTTAATGTGCCGGGTCACTTGTTCTGTGTCGGAGAGTTTAACTGCTTTTGCCATTTTTAAACGCAGTTAATGGTTGTCATTGCGGGGTTGTTTTATGATTCTTAAACCATAAGTTAGTATCAGCTTGTCATTATACATAACATGCAGTTTTTCCGCATTGCCGGATAGAATGTCATAAACATAAGTAACCTTGCCTCCATTGATGTGATATTTTGGCTTATACAATTCCTCAAATTCCTTCTCTGACAGGGAATCAGTCTTTACACTTGATGTTGCGGGGTCTTCAGCGTAGGGTGTTTCATAAACGTACATATCTTTTGTAACCCCCGTGGTTTCTATTTCAATAATCACTCTTTTATTCCTGTCAGCCACTTCAATATGCCCGGTTGTCGGTTTTAGCGAAATGATTTTACTCTTGTAAAAAGTCGGGTAATAAAACGGGAAACTGTAAAACTGGTACAGGCTTGGAGTAACGGGCATTAATGACCATCTGTTATCCGACGGGTAATGGTCATTAAAAAAATGTATCGGGTCGGTAAAGAAGAAAAAATCGTCATAAAATTTTGTAAACTCAGTAACACCGGCGTTGCAATAGCCACTTGCCCAGGTAGCATCAATCAGCCGCCAGGCATTGTCAATAAAAACTGCATTCCATGCATGCTCCCGGTTGGTAGCAACGCCAATAGGATCAGATGACCATCGGATGAAACCCGTAATAATAACAGACTTTATCCCGGCATTATCGCAAAGTGATTTGAATAACCTTGAATAGCCATCACAAATAGCTTTTTTCTCTTTCAATACTTTCTGCACAATCCTGTCGTGGTAATCTTTTTGTATGGCTGAATCATCCAGCGAAATATCGGGTCTCCAAAGACCGTCATAAATTTTTTCAACGTTATGATATCCATCTGTATCATAAACAATATTCCCCGTAATCCATTTGAAAATAGCCCTTGCCTTTTCTCTTTCATTTTTACAGAAAGCAGTAAGTTTTTTTGTTAACGTATCGGGAGATGAAGCAGGGATGCTTTTTACCCTTTTATCAATCAGTTCAAAAGCTGTAGCATTAGTTTGCCCAAAAGAAGTACGGAGTATAAGCGAACAAAACAGGATTAATATTGCTTTTATGTATTTCAAGAAGTAAAATCTTGCCATAAATATAAATTACAATATTGGCAAAAAGGGAGGAAATGGGGCTGTTAAAATTTAAGAGGCTGGCCTTTTGAGACAGCCTCCTTTTGTGGAGGTTACCGGAGTCGAACCGGTGACCTTTTTCCCGATGACTATCGGGACAGCAAAAGCTCTAGCCAGTAGCAATTAACCATTCGATATACTTTCGGCTTTTTTTTCTTTTAATTTCTTTTTCCCTTTGCATGGCTTGTTGCCTGGAAGGGTAAGCCCCGGATAATTTCAATTCCCAATCAGTAGCCTTCGATGTGAATGTTGATATCCCATTATTGTGGTCAGCCAATCGTTTTTCCAGATCAGAAGTATACCCTACATAATATTTGTTCAAGGAACAGCTATAAATTATATATACCCAAAAAGTAGTCATAAAAAAATCCTGCCGAAGCAGGACTTGTGGAGGTTACCGGAGTCGAACCGGTGACCTTTTGCATGCCATGCAAACGCTCTAGCCAGCTGAGCTAAACCCCCTTTGCGGGCAGCAAAAATAGGGGATTCAGAGATTCCTGCAAACTCATGCTAAGAGAGTTCTTATAAATCATTCTTAACCCGAAACTTTTTTAAATAAAAACTGTTTCTATTAGGTTATAACTTTGTTTATATGGGAGTCTGGAAACAAATATCTGAATACCTCTACCTGAGAAAGAAAGACCCGAACCGTCCGAAAGATAAATGGATTGGTTACATGCATGGTATCAACCGTATCAGCATTTTCGTCTTCTTGCTCTGCCTGATTATTCTTGCTATTAAGTTGCTGAGTTAAGAAAACCGGTAATGGAAACCGCCGCTTTTGCCGCAGCATTACCACCTTCGCTTAGCAGTTGCTTCAGGCTTGCATAATCTTTCTGCAATTGCTTCTTCCTGTTTTCATCGTTTAACAATTCTTCTAATTCCTGTTGAAGGTTTGCAACAGTAAGGTTGCTTTGTATTAATTCTTTCACCACTAATTTATCCATGATGAGGTTGACAAGGGATATGTATTTTACATTAACCAATCGCCTGCCTATCTGGTAACTAAGCCACGAGCCTTTGTAGCAAACAACTTCTGGTACGGCAAACAGTGCCGTTTCCAATGTAGCAGTACCAGATGTTACCAATGCTGCTTTCGACTGCATCAGTAAATCATAGGTTTTATTCGTCACATAAGAAACATTAGAAAACGGTTTCAGCAGGTCATCATAAAATTGCTCATCAAGCCCCGGAGCTTTAGCAACGATAAACTGGTAAGCAGGGTAGGCTTTACTCACTTCCAGCATAATGGGAAGTTTCTTTAGTATCTCCTGCTTACGGCTTCCAGGCAACAAAGCAACTACTGGCTTTTCGGAAAGTTGTTCACTTGTACCTTGTGCCATGTGCCTTTGTATTACTTCAACTAACGGATGCCCCACATACTCCACCTCCCAGTTCCATTTGTTTTTATAATAATCTTTTTCAAACGGAAGTATCACCAGCATTTTATCAATGCATTGTTTCATCGTCTTCACCCTGTTTGCTTTCCAGGCCCACACTTGCGGCGATATGTAATAAATAACTTTAAATCCCTGTTGCTTTGCCCATTTGGCAATGCGAAGATTGAAACCGGGATAATCAATAAGGATGAGTGCATCCGGTTTGTATTCCAGAATATCTTCTTTACAAAATTTCAGGTTGCGGAAAATGGTTCGCAGGTTCATCAGCACTTCGATAAAGCCCATAAAGGCAAGTTCCCGGTAATGCTTTACAAGTTCTCCACCGGCCTCTTGCATTTTATCACCACCCCAGCAGCGGATAGTTGCTGAGGCATCTGATTTTTTTAATTCTTTAATAAGATTGCTGCCATGTAAATCACCCGAAGCTTCACCGGCTATGATGTAGTACTTCATACCAGTAAGGGGTTAGTTATTAAAAAGCTTCAGCACCAGAATGCCGATGCCATAAAAAAGGGTGATAATAAAAATACCTTTAAAAGTTTGCGACTTATCAAAATGCACATAGATAGCAAAGAGCAGCGCATTGGCCAGCAAAGAAAAAGTGCCAACATTTGTTATTACCTTATTATCATGCATAAAGTAATCTAGAAATTCCTTAAAACTAAACGACGGAAATTTAATAAAGTAAACAACTATCAATCCGATTAACGGGCCTGTAAGACCCAATATCAACCCAAGGCGCAGATTATCTTTTGCTAATATCATTTCCAGAGTTTTTCAAGTTTGGCTTTTAAAACGTAATTCGTCAAATCAAATTGTACGGGTACCACACTCACATAATTATTGGCCAAGGCCCATACGTCGGTGTCTTTGCCTTTGTCAAAATTCACAAACTCACCCGTAAGCCAGTAATAGTGGCGGCCATGCGGATCGTTACGTTCTATAAAATCTTCTTCGTATTTGGCGTATGCTTGTTTACAAATTTTAAATCCTTTCAGCAGCTCAGGCGCCACGGCCGGGATATTTACATTCAATACAGTGTGCTTATCCAATTTTGTTGTCAGCATTTTTTCTACAATCAGGCGAACGTATTTTCTGGCTCCGGTAAAATCAGCATCAATGCGATAATCAAGCAATGAAAACCCTACAGATGGGATGCTTTCAATAGCTGCTTCTACAGCGGCAGACATAGTGCCGGAATAAATGACGTTGATACTATGATTGGCACCATGATTAATACCGCTGAGGCAAATATCTGGTTTACGGTGAAGTACTTTGTCCACCGCCAGTTTTACACAGTCAACCGGTGTGCCGGTACATGACCATGTTTCTACATTATCTATAGTATGAAGCTTATGCAGTCTTAATGGTTGACCAATAGTGATGGCATGACCCATGCCAGACTGAGGTTTATCGGGGGCTACCACTACTACTTTGCCTAAATCTTTCACCGCTTCCACCAAGCTCATAATGCCGGGAGCAGTAACACCATCATCATTGGTGATGAGAATGACTGGTTTTTCTTTTTCAACCACTCTTGCTGGTTTCTTTTTGGGAGAAGATTTTTTAGCAGGACCGGGTTTAGATTTTTTTATCATACGGATACAAAAATCCTTGTTTTTTCCGGGTTATCCAAACGCAGAGAATAAAGAAACTATCGTCCAGAGCAAAAAGGATAAAAAGAGGAAGTTTTAAAAAGCGATTAACTCTTTCTCTCTTTCTTCTCTGTGCGAGGATTTATTTAATAAAATTCGTGGCCTGAAAGCTTTGAATATCTAAAATAATTAGTATTTTGCAGCTAACTAAATTAGTTGGCTATGGCAATCTCCAATCAAAATCTGAAATATCTGCGCAAACTCCGTGGCTGGACACAGGAAGAATTTGCAAATAAGCTGCGTATCAAACGTTCCCTGCTGGGAGCTTACGAAGAAGAAAGGGCAGAGCCCCGGATAGATGTGCTGGAAGTAGTCTGTGATATGTTCAAACTTACTTTGGACGACATACTCCGTAAGGACTTAAGTGATAATAAAAGTAATTATCTCGCCAAACGCCGGGCAATGAAACTGGCTGCCGGCCGGGCAGATATTCCATTTGTGCCGGTGAAAGCAGCAGCAGGCTACCTGGCTGGTTATGCCGATCCCGAGTTTATAGATGAACTTAATACTTTCACTTTGCCTATGCTATCTGGTGGCAATTACAGAGCTTTTGAAATTATTGGTGATTCCATGTTGCCCACCCCCAGCGGCTCCGTAATTGTAGGTGAGAAAGTAGAAAACCTGGAAGAAGTAAAAAATAATGTGGCCTGCATTGTGGTGTCCCGAAATGAAGGAGTTGTTTATAAGAGGGTGCAGAAAAACGGGCGGCAAAAGAACAAATTGACGCTGGTAAGCGATAACCCTTCTTTCCACCCTTATACTGTAAATGCAGATGAAATTCTGGAAATGTGGCAGGCACAGATGGTTATTTCAAGGGCTAACACATTACAACGATGGGATATGGGTCAGTTGAGTAATATAGTTTCTGACTTGCAGGAGCAGGTAACTTCGTTAAAAAAGAGGATGAATTAGGTTATTTTCACGGTATTTTAATCCATTTTTTGCGTTTTTATGCGGCAGCCTTTCTGCCTTCAGTTCTGTCTTTTATATTTGCAGACTGCTAAAGTCAGAACATGACATTGAGAAAAATTATCTGTTTACCCGTATTATTGGTTTATGGTATTTCCCTTTATTCCCAGGAAAAATCATTGACGGCTATTAAGGCTACACAGGCACCCCAAATTGATGGTAATTTGAATGATGCTGCGTGGTATGATGCCGGAGAGGCAACAGATTTTATTCAAAACTATCCAGCTTCCGGTAAACCGGCTTCCCAAAAAACAACGATTAAAGTTGTTTATGATAATACCGCCATTTATGTCGGTGCTTACCTGTATGATGACCCATCACAGATAAGAAAACAGATAACAGCACGGGATGCAGAACAATTAAAGGATGTTGATTATTTCTCCATTTTTTTTGATACGTATAACGATAACCAGAACGGATTTCAGTTTGTAGTTACATCGGCTAATGTGCAATCAGATGCAAAACTGGGGCCTAATTATACCGGTGACTTTGGTAATTATGGTGATAAGACATGGGATGCTGTTTGGGAAAGTAAAGTACAAATGCAAAAAGACGGCTGGACGGTAGAAATGAAAATACCTTATATCTCTTTACGTTTTGCAAAAAAAGATTTGCAAGACTGGGGTGTTCAGTTTTTGCGATTGATAAGACGGACAAACGAAGCTTGTTTCTGGAATGAAGTAAAACCTACAGTAAATGGGTTTGTAAACCAGTTTGGAAATTATGCAGGATTGAAAGATTTGCAGCCGCCCCTGCGTCTCAGTTTTTCGCCTTACGTTTCTACAGGTTATAGAAGTTCTCCGCAGCGAAGCGGATTTTCTACTACCTGGTTAGGCAGCGGTGGTATGGATGTGAAGTATGGCGTTAATGAAAGTTTTACATTGGACGCAACGCTGATACCTGACTTTGGGCAGGTTGTTTCTGACAATGTTGTAAATAACCTGTCTCCATATGAAGTAAAATTTCAGGAGAACCGGCAGTTTTTTACAGAGGGCACAGAGATTTTTAATAAGGCAGGATTGTTTTATTCACGGCGAATAGGAAATATGCCTTCAGGCTATTACAACGTCCGGAATTTTGTTGATGGTAATACCAATTGGGAGGTTGTAAAGAATCCTTCTACAACACAATTATACAATGCTACCAAATTCTCAGGTCGCAATAAAAATAAATTAGGTATAGGCATCTTTAATGCTATTGCTGCGCCAATGGAGGCAAAGATTCGTAATACAGTAACAGGGAAAGACTCTATCATACGGACATCAGAGCTTACCAACTATAACATATTGGTCTTTGACCAGGCTCTCAAAGGAAGATCGTCCATCACCCTGACCAATACAAATGTGATGCGCAATGCAGGTGGCCGTGATGCAAATGTGACAGCATTTGATATAGTATTATATAATAAGACAAATACTTATGCATTTAACGGAACAGCCCGTTACAGTAAAATATGGGTAACAAATCCTTATGATGGATTCAATACAACACTAAAATTTGGAAAGGTAGGTGGTAGCTGGAGATATTATGCTCTTACCAATGTGGAGTCTAAAAATTATGATCCAAATGATTTAAGTATCCTTCCTGCTGCAAATGAAGTTACTTACAGAGCCAACATAAGTTATAACCAGTTTAAACCTATCGGTAAATTTATTCAATACAGTTTTTCATTGGATAATAAGCTTACCTATTTGTATAAGCCGTATGCTTATGCCAGATACGACATTACTGGTACTGCTTTCGGAATATTTAAAAATTTCTGGGATGTCTCTTTGAAAACACAAGTGACGCCTTCGGCTCACGACTATTTTGAATTGCGTACTGATGACCGTTATCTCAAATATCCGCTTAACTATGGCTTTGGATTATCAGGAAGTACTGATAGCCGCAAAAAATTATATGTAAGATTTAGCGGAACATTTCTTCAGGCACCAAAGTTCGATAATAATTTGTTAGGGGGTGGTTTAGGTTTTCGTTACCGCTTCAGCAATAAATTTAGTCTTGACCTGCAGGCAGATGCCAATAAAGAAACCAATAATCTTGGTTATGCATTCATTCGTGAAACGAATGGTGAAGCCATAACGGGTTTTCGGGATGTAAAAACCACTGAAACTGTTTTATCAGGTATTTATAATTTTACCTCCCGTCTGAATCTTTCTCTCAGGGTTCGTCATTATTGGAATGAGGTAAAATATCTGAGCTTTCATAATGTGGATAGTAAAGGGAATCTTACCAACAGGCCGTTTATTAATAATTGGAACGATAATGTCAATATTTTCAATCTCGATGCTTTTCTTACATGGGATTTTCGCCTTGGCAGCCGTTTAATTCTTGGATATAAAAACTGGTTGGGTGATGAAGAGTATGTTCCTATAGGTATGGCAAAAAACTCTTACCTCCGTAATCTAGGAGGAGTATTTGACCTGCGGCATGGTAATGAGATAACAATGAAATTTGTCTATTTCCTGGATTACAACCAGCTTCGAAAAAAGCATTAAGGCATTTTCATTATTAAATTTTCAACGATTGCAAAAACAACTTCCTCTTTTTCAGGCTTTACTTTAAAAGTGCCGGTAAACCGACTAAAGGCAGGAAGTACACAATAGTCTTTGGTAAAATAAAAACAAGGAAACCTCAGAGATTGTCTGCCCTGTCCTTTAATAGTAATAGCCGGATGCATATGACCGGTAAATGTGTAAAGTTTCTTTTCTTCTTCTGTTAGCTTTTGATGCAATGCCAAATCATGAATAAACAGAAATGGGCCTGCTTTCAGTTTTTTAGGGCTGATTTTTATACCAGCTTCCTTATACCAGCTACCATCTAATATGTCATGATTGCCTTTTACCAAATCAATCTGTAGTAGTGAAAAATTTTTTCTCCATTTTATAAATAAGTCAAGCTCTTTATTGGCGGTGCTATGCGTAAGGTCGCCGGCAATAATTAACCTGTCCACTTTAAAGAGGTAAAGTTGTGACATCAGCCGTTGCAGGTCGCCTTTATAAACACTTTGCGGGATAGCAATTCCTTCTTTTCTGAAGTGGCCGCTTTTGCCAAGATGCATATCTGCAATAATGAGTGTATTCTCTTCTTCCCAGAACAGGCTGCGTTCTGGTGAAACCCAAAAGGTATTATTATTGATAATATGGGGAACAGGATTTTGCATTAAGGTTGACAAATCTACTGCAAAAATTATTTTGCTGCCTCCAGTTGCTGCTGCATTTTTTTTACCCGGTCTTCTAATTTTTCAGAAGATAAGTCTTCCCGCATACTATCCACTTTTATCGGAAAACAAAAGGGAGTAAGTTGTTGGGGAAAAGTGAAAATGATTTTCGATCGCTGTATCCGTTCCAGCATATCCCGCAACCGGACTTCTTCCATTTGCTGATCCAGTACTTCCTGATAGGATTGACGGAGCAATAAATTGCCAGCATCATATTCACTGAAAACTTTAAAAAGCAAAGAAGCGGATGATTGAAGATGTCTTGCTTTCTTTCTTTCACCGGGCATCCCTTGGAAAATAAGCCCGCCAATAACAGCTACGTCTCTAAATTTCCTTTTTGCCATCTCTGTACTGTTTACACTTTTCTGAATATCATTCAGTAAATCAGCAGGGGAAAATAATTCATAGACATTCGTATCATCAACTGGTATGGGTTGGTCGCTCAGTAATTCAAAGCCATAGTCATTCATGGCAAAAGAAAAGGTGATAGGGGTGATGCGGCTGATGCGATAAGCCAATATGGCTGCCATTGCTTCATGTACTAATCTTCCTTCAAACGGATATACAAAAAGATGAAAGCCATCTTTCGTTTCAATTTGTTCGATCAACAATTCATTTTCTTTTGGAACATGGGAGAGTTGTTGTTGCAGATCAAAGAGAGGTCTTAAAACTTCTAGTTCTACGGGTAACAGTCGGTTACCGGCTGCTGACTGGCGGCTGCCAATTGCCAACTGTTCCCTCAATTTCTTTCCCAAATTGGTACTCAGCGGCATCCTGCCACCATTCCAGCTTGGTACCATTGATTTTTTGGAGTTTGACTTTCTAACTAAGGCCGTCATATCTTTTATTAATACAAATTCTAAATTTCTTCCTGCCAGTGTAAATACATCACCGGGTTCAAGCCGTGAAATAAAATACTCTTCAATTACCCCGATATAACCTCCGGTAATAAACTTTACTTTCAGCATGGTGTCACTTACAATAGTACCGATGTGCATCCTGTGCCGCATCGCTACTTTGCGACTATTAATTTTATAAACCCCGTTTTCTATTTCTACTTTTTTAAAATCATCATACTGCTGCATTGCATTGCCACCTTCGGTAATGAAGTGAAGTATCTGTATCCATTCATCTTTTGTCAGGTCTTTGTAGGAATAAGTTGATATTACCTCCGTGTATGTTTCATCAGCGGTAAAGCCATCAGAAATAGCAATGGTGTTAAGATATTGCAACAACACATCATAACAAAGCATCATTGGTGGCCGGCTTTCAATCAGGCTTTCTTCCATTGCCGACTTTAGTGCAGAGGCTTCCATTAATTCCAAAGAATGGGTAGGTAGAAAATAAATCTTACTTATCGCATCGGGACTATGACCACTTCTGCCGGCTCTTTGTAAAAAACGGACAACGCCTTTTGGCGAACCAACCTGTATTACTGTTTCCACAGGACGAAAGTCAACACCTAAATCAAGACTGGCGGTGCATACAACAGCTTTCAAGTTTCCCGAATGAAGATTATCTTCTATCCATGTTCTTAATTCTCTGTCAATGGAGCTATGATGCAAGGCAATGGAACCAGCCAGTTCAGGGCATACATTGAGAAGAGTTTGATACCATGTTTCACTCATCCCTCTTGTGTTGATGAAGATAAGAGTGGTTCTGCTTTGCTGAATTATGGGAATAATTTTATGTGCCAGCTTAATACCGAGATGCCCTGCCCAGGGATACTTTTCTATTTCATCAGGAATAATGGATTCGACTTCTATCTTTTTCTGCAAGTTTGCTTTTATTATAATTCCTTCTTTTTTCAACGGAGATAGTAACACTTCTTTTGCTTCATCCAAATTTCCGATTGTTGCGGAAATGCCCCACACTGAAGGTTTCTCATTCACCATTGACCATTGATTATTTACTATTCTTGATATAGCCAATTCTACCTGAACCCCTCTCTTGCTACCCAGCAATTCATGCCACTCATCCACAGCAACAATTTTCAAAAATTGAAAAATTTTAGCATATCCTTTTTGTGCTAATAACAAATGCAAACTTTCAGGAGTGATAAGCAGCACCTCTGGCATTTGTTTTTTCTGCCTTGCTCTTTCTGCGGTTTCAGTATCGCCATTTCTTATACCCACTACCCACTTTATTCCCAACTCTTCAATTACCTCTTCTATTGCTCTTCCAATATCTTTTGCTAATGCCCGGAGTGGCGTAATCCATAACAATTGCAAACCACTATTCTTCTTGTTTTTATAATCAGTTGGATGATGATTGATAAACTGGATAAGTGAGCCGAGAAAAACAGAGAAGGTTTTGCCACAACCAGTTGGGGCATTGACCAGGCCGCTTTCGCCATTGATAATGTGCTGCCAGACTTGCTCTTGAAAAGTGAAAGGACGGTTGCCTTTAAGTGAAAGCCAGTCAGTGACTACTTTGTATCCGGTTGTTGTTTTCAATGCTGGAAACATACTGCAAACTTAATCTCCTGTTTTCATATAGTCGTAAATCTACGACAGGCTTGCATTTACGGGAAATCGGTATTACTTTTACAGCTATAAGAACCTACCATTTTAGACTTCTTACCTAATCCATTTTCCTTACTAAAGGCTGTCAGTAAATACCAGGAGAAACATTCTCCGGTAAATGTCTTTATACTAAAATCCTGAATACCAGAGAGCCGGGTCAATGTATTTTCATTGACGTAAACAGGATTAATATGAAGAGTTTTTTCAAGCAAGTTGAACCAGGTGGTAAACTGGGAGGGAATAAAGCCCGGCAGGGGAAATTATATGTGTCTTATCGCAGCACTCGTTTGATTGATGATTTTGCCACAACTGATAGCGATGATAAAGGATGTGAAAGTAGCAATGCAAGAAACTATAAAGAATCGGTGTTTAGTACTTCCGGCGGAACTTATTACATTAATGGAAAGCCTGCTATCTTTTCACAGGATAATGAAGCAATGCTGTACGGGGATGAATTATCTGAGTATTATTAGTTAAGACTACGCCCAGTTTTCAAAACAACGACAAATCTATAAGGCTTAGTAGATTCCTTTAAGGACACCATCCTGCCATTTCAGAAAGTAAAGTTTTCTGTTTTCAAAATAATCCAGCGTCATATTTTGTTTGCTCAGAACCGGTTGAATGTCGAAGTCAGTAAATATTTTAGTGTACTTATTGGTCAGGTTGGAGGATATTTCATTTCCATGCAGCAATAGCATCCGGGCAAACCGGAAGGTGACTTCATAGCCCCGGAAAACCATATCGCTGGGTCGGGCAAACATTATTTTATTAAAGCGATTGGTAATATTCTGGCTTAGCTTATCAATTTTTGAATTATAAAAAGGTGTACTGTAAACAATTTCAATCCCTTTGTATTCAGGCTTATTAAAAGTAATGCCATCCCAGGTGGGCATACCCATCACTGTTGCAAGATATTTTTGTTTTTGAAGGGTAGCAAGTTGCTGGACTAGTTTTTTTCCAAAATTTTCATCAAGGCTTCCCGCAATGCACATGGTTTGGTTTATGGTATCGAGGTATGGCTTTAAATGGTTCACTGTAAAACTATCAGTCAGCTCAACATATTTAATTTGCAGTGAAAGAGCTGCGGTGCTTTTTCCAAAATCATCAAAGTAAGTTTTAATGCGGTCTTCAAGCTGTCCCTTTTTACGGAATACAATAATTGGGTTGAGAGAATAATATTTTTGCAGGTGTTTATAAATGCCTTCGCATTGTGTCCTTAGTGTGGGGTTCAATACAACAAAGAAAGGGTTAGCTACTGCGCCTCCATCGTTTGGCAGATTTACATTTATTACAGGTATGTTTCTTTTAAGACCTGTTTCAGCAAAAATTTTTACTTCAGCACTGCTGCAATTGGCTATGATAAGTTCAATACCCTCCATCTCAGCAATGCTCAATTGTTGAGTGAGGGTTTCCTTCGAAGATTTTGTGTCAAAAACAAAAATTTCCAGCGGAGCCTTTTCTTTATTCAGCGAATCCAATGCCAGTTGTGCACCTTCATAAAATTCTAAACCTGGGTTAATGAATTTTGGGAATACATTTTTTGAATAACGGTATTCATCGTTGTAATCAAAAGCAGAGTCAAGATACAGTGGTGCAAAAATGGCGATCTTGCGTTTAGTAACATCAGTTTGGGCATTGGAGAAATGAAATGCTGAAACAAATACCAATAAGAATAAAACACCTTTTTTCATATAAAAATAATTCGCTTTTTCAGAAACCGCCAATTCATCATTGATCATTCACCTTTCTACTCCCACTCAATCGTCGCCGGCGGTTTGCTGCTGATATCATACACCACCCTGTTTATCCCCTTCACATTATTAATTATCTCGTTGGAAACATTAGCCAAAAACTCGTAAGGCAAATGTGACCAATCAGCTGTCATTCCATCTACACTTGTTACCGCCCTTAATGCGAGGGTAAATTCATACGTCCTTTCATCACCCATCACACCAACACTTTTTACCGGCAGTAAGATAGCCCCCGCCTGCCAAACCGTTGCATACAAATTCGCATCTTTCAGGGCTTTGATATACAAGTGGTCTGCTTCCTGCAACAATTGTACCTTTTCTTCTGTAATTTCTCCTAAAATCCGGATGGCCAGTCCCGGTCCGGGGAAAGGGTGACGATCAATCATTTCAGACGGAATGCCCAGTTCCCGTCCCACTTTTCTTACTTCATCTTTGAACAAAGAACGCAGCGGCTCCACCAGTTCAAGATGCAAATGCTCAGGCAGGCCACCAACATTGTGATGTGATTTTATCATTACCGATGGGCCATGTACAGACACACTTTCGATAACATCGGGGTAAATAGTTCCTTGTCCCAACAGCCCAACGCCAGCAATTTTTTTCGACTCTTCCTGGAAAACATCAATAAACAGACTGCCAATGACTTTCCTTTTTTCTTCCGGTTCAGTTTTGCCGGTAAGACCATCATAAAACCTTTGTCTGGCATCAATGCCTTTTACGTTTAAGCCAAGTTCATTGTATGTTTTAATAACAGATTCGAATTCGTTTTTTCGAAGCACACCATTATCAACAAAAATGCCATAAAGATTTTTTCCAATTGCCCGATGAATTAATGTTGCTGCAACAGTGGAGTCAACGCCACCGCTTAATGCCATGATTACTTTTCTATCGCCAATTTGTTTTTTTAATGCTTCAACAGTATCAGTAATAAAATGTGCCGGTGTCCAATCTTGTGAACAGCCGCATATCTTAACCAAGAAATTATTCAAAATTTTTTTCCCTTCTTTGGAATGATAAACTTCCGGATGGAATTGAACACCATATAACGGCTTTGTTTCTGTTCCGTTTTTTTTAAAAGCTGCCACAGGAATACTTTCGGTTGTGGCTAATAATTCAAACCCTTCCGGCATTTCCAATATCGTATCCGCATGGCTCATCCATACCTGCGATTTTTCATCCACCTTGTTAAACAGCACATCTTCTTTCTTTCTTTCCAAAATGGCTCGGCCATATTCTCGTTTATTACTTTTTTCCACCCTTCCACCAAAACGTTTGGCGGTTAATTGAGCACCATAGCAAATGCCAAGCACCGGCACTTTTGTAACGAAGCTTTGCACATCAACGTCGGGTGCATTCTCTTCATTTACTGAACAGGGCGAACCGGAAAGAATGATACCTTTCAAACCGGTTTCAAACTTAAACTTTTTATGAAAAGGGATAATTTCGCAATACACATTTGCCTCTCTTACGGCACGGGCAATTAACTGGGTATATTGAGAGCCAAAGTCGAGAATCAGTATTTTTTCCGTCATGGCTGCGAAGATAAAAAAAGGTTTGTAGTTTAAGGTTTGTAGTTTATAATTGGCTACAGTGGCGGGTTTCATTAGATTTTCACAAATACTATTTGGTTGTAACCTTTTAGAACTCTGAAACGTCAAAGCTGCTGAAAGGTTCCTGATTGAACCTAATTTTGACACCACAAAACCAATCAATATGAAGCGTATTCTTTTAATTGCCTTACTTTCTGTTTCTATATTTACTTCCTGCCATCATATGATGAAGGATAAAGTCGATGGCAACGGAATTATTAAAACGGAAAACCGTAAAGCCGGAACATTTATTGGTGTTGATGTAGGGGGTAGTATTGATTTATATGTAAAACAGGATTCTGCCCGTAGCGTACGGGTGGAAGCAGATGAAAACCTGATGCAATACATTGAAGTGAAGATGGAAGGAGATAAATTAGTGATACAACCAAAGGACGGATACAACCTTTCCGGTAGTAAGCATATTAAGGTATATGTTTCTTCTCCAGTATTAAACAAACTGGAAGCTTCGGGTGCTTGCGATATTATTGGTGAAGGTCTGCTTTCTTCAACCGATGAAATTATCATGGATGTAAGTGGTGCCAGCGATGTAGAGCTTGAATTAAAAGCACCAAAAGTTTCAGCAGAAATAACAGGAGCCAGTAACTTGAAATTAAAAGGGCAAACCAAAGAACTTTATATCAGTGGCAGCGGTGCTTCTCATGCAAAATGTTTTGAGCTATTATCTGAAAATGTGAAAGTAGATGTTTCAGGTGCCAGCAGTGCTGATGTGTTCGCCAGTGTAAAACTGAATGCTGACGCCACAGGTGCCAGTGATGTGCGGTATAAGGGCAATGCAGCAGTGAGTCAAAGTGCAAGCGGGGCTGGGAGTGTGAAGAAGGTGGATTGAGTTTACAAGCTCACATACTTTACCGTAATCTTTATATCCCTGTTTCTTCCCTTATCATCCGTACAGGAAATTTTCACCGGCCCTTCTTCCGGCACAAAAAATTGTTTTTCTCCTGCATTACTGCTTTTGTAAAACTTGTTATTGATATACCAATACACTTTACTTACATCATTGGCCGTTTTACAAATCAACTGTAGTGGTTCAGGGTCTTTTTTATTAATTAAATATTCTGTTCCATTAACTGGCGAAGTAATAGTAGGCGCAGCTCCTTTAAATATCAATTCACAGTCAGGATTGTGCGGCGGTATTTTTTGATAAGCAATCCTGTTTTCTTCAAACCATGATTGCATATCTGGTTCCGCTATTTTAAACCATTTCTTTTTATAACCCGTTTCCGGCGCACAGCTTTTACAGTAAGAAATTTTTTCACTGGCATTGATCATAATTTCCTGCCAGTTGTTGCAAACTTTGGTAGATGAGATCAATGGAATGAAGTAATCAGTTACCAAACTTGTACAATGCTCAGAAGAAGCCAAACCAGTTTCACTACACACCTGTCGTATGTCACAATCTTTTGGTTGGGTAAACCATTCTTCATCGCTGTCGTAATCAATCGTATTGAAAATTTTAAACAGCAACGGTGTAGCAATATTAGCACCGCTTAAATCGGCTGCACCCACACCGGAAAAATTACCTGTCCAGATACCAATCGTATAATTTTTATTATAGCCAATGCTCCAGGCATCTTTCTTCCCGTAGCTAGTACCGGTTTTCCAGGCAATCTTTGGCATCTTTTCGGTAGCAGACCAGTTTAATGGAAAATCCGGCCTGTTTATTTCCGACAAAATTTCATTAATCATAAACGTAGCTGCCGGACTTATCACCCTTGTTTTATTATATGCCGTATCATTTTGGGTGTAGGAAGGGGTTATAAGAATCCCGTCATTCGCAAAAGAAGAAAACAAACCTGTCAGTTCTTCCAGTGTAGTACCGCAACCTCCCAATATCAATGACAAGCCAAGTTTTCTTCTATCTTTTTGTATTTGTTTAAAATTACAGTTGGATAATTTCTGAATCAATTTTTCATGGCCGAGCATTTTCAATCCTTTTACTGCGGGAATGTTTAGTGAATGTTCCAATGCAGTTTCAACGGTTACATAGCCATTGAATTTTTCATCATAATTCTCGGGGGCATAGCCATCATAATTTACAGCCACATCAGTCATTACTGTTTTAGGTGTCAATAAACCTTCATCAAAGCACATCGCATAAAGCAGTGGCTTCAATGTGCTGCCCGGTTGACGAACAGCATTAGCACCATTTACTTGCCCTCCATCAGTAGTATCATAGAAATTTGAAGAGCCGACATAGGTAATTACTTTATGCGTTTTGTTATCAATTATCACTACGGCCGCATTCCTAATATTTTTCAATCGCTGTGATCTTACATAATCTTCAACAAGCTTCTCCGTTTTTAATTGGGTGTTTAGATCAATATTGGTTTTAATAATATCACCACCTTGTTTCTTTAATTTATAGGAAAGATGGGGGAGGTAATGCGGTACCGTTCCCCTTGTTGCATTCAGTGGTTCGGCTAATGCATCTTGAATTTCTTTTTGGGTAAATACATTGTCATCTGCAAATTTTTTGAGCCACCTGTTTCTTTCTTTTACGATCAGGTCATTATTTTTTCCAACCACTAATGCGCCGGGATTGTTAGGAATGATGCTTAACGCTGTTATCTCTGCCAGCGAAAGATGGTCCGGGTTCTTTTTTAAATATAATAAGGAAGCTGCTTTCACCCCTTCAATATTCCCGCCATAAGGAACGAGGTTCAGGTAAAGCTGCAGGATTTCCTTCTTACTATATTTCAGTTCTAGTTGAAAAGCCCGGAACATCTCCCTGATTTTGCTGAAGATGTTTCTCTTTCCCGGTTCCAGTGCTTTGGCCACCTGCATGGTAATAGTGCTGGCGCCGGAGGTGCGTCGCATCTTAAACAAGTTATTAAAGAATGCTCTTACCACTGCAAATGGGTTAACTCCGCGGTGGGAGTAAAAATGCTTATCCTCTTTGGCAATGATGGTTCTTTGAAGCAAAGGAGAGATCTCATCCAACTCCGTTTTCATCCGCCATTTCTGGTCTTTAGTGAGGTAGGAGTTTATTACTACTCCTTTATTATCAGTGATGATGGTGGAGTATTCAATCTTATCCCGTAAGGGAAAAATCCAGCTTAGCAGGAAGAATAAAAGGATCAACCCCAGGAAACCAATACCCAGGCGTTTAAGAAACCGGAGAACTCCTATTTTGGTAATGCGAAATTTATTTTTTTTCATGAATGTAAAATGCTG
>JANNCC010000206.1:0-2294 GCA_031386125.1 Chitinophagaceae bacterium | reverse complement strand
CTATTGCAGTGTGTTCTCTTGTGGGGTTTTTTATAAATTGATATACATCTTCTGTTTCATCTTTCATTTTCTGGCTGTTTACCAACGGCGGCGGCGGCGGACGAAGCGAAATAGCAGTAAGTGAATCAAATAAAAATGCTTTTACTTTTCCGAATACAGGCAGCATCGGGGGACGTTTGGGTAATTCAAGACTATACCAGGGAGTTTCTCCCCGTGCAATACAATCTGTTTCTAATTGGGCCCATTGAGTTGGGGTGCCAATAGCAGCACCTGCCCGGTCACCTCTTGCACGGATTACGAATTTTTGCGCTACTGATTTTCCCAATGCTTCACCGGCTTCCAGATCACTGCGAACATTAGCACCTGCAATTAATCTTGCTCTTTTATGTTCTTCTGCTTTTTGATTAATAAAATCCTGGTCGCCGGGAAAAAGTAATTTCAATAATTCCACCGAAGCACCAATTACAACTGCATCTTCTGACGGATAAGAAGGAAGGTCGGATTTTGGTATTAGTGTATTTATAGTCGCATCAACTGTATAAGGGGCTGCCCTGTTATATAGTTTTTTGTAATGAAATGCTGCCACTAAGGCATCATATTGTGCAGCACTAACATAGGCATAAGCTCTGGCAGCATAAGGCGGATTAGCAAATGGAAACTGCGGATAAGCTAATGGGTTGTTGGCACTTGGAAAAGGATAAGTACCATCAGCATTTTGATAAGGAGGTAAATTATGTTTGGCTACCAGCTCTCTCATAATTTCATTCCATCTTAATACGGCTCCGGCACTCCAGTATTTTACAATTACTTTTTCTTCAGCTGTTAAATCGGCCTGCCATGTTTTTATTTCATTGATTTGTGCAATGTAGTCAGGTGTGTTAGTAGCTGCCGGGGCTGCTACCGTAAATTCTGTTGGGCCAGTAATTAGTATCGGTTTCCAGGTACCTGCATTTAAATCAGTCTTTGCAGGTTTGAGGGCAGGAATATCATCTGTTCTGCCCTGAACGTCCTTATTGCAGGAAACAAATAACATTACAGATAGTGCAATGAGGCATATTGAAAAGAAAAATATTTTTTTCATATTAATTCGTTTTAGCAGGTTTGTCAGATGAGTTTGTTTTAGAATTAAAATCCAGCACATAAAAGAAGGAGCCGTAAACAGTAGTTGCCTGTCCTATATTCCTTCCGGCAACAGTTGCATTTCCCCCGGCTACTATTGATAATTGTGGAAGCGATGGAAGCACATATTTAACATTAATACCAACAGTTGTTGCATTCATCCTGTTACTTGGGAAAGGCATATTGTTGCGGGTAATATCAAAACCACCCAGCGTTGTCCAGTTATTTACAACTGCTTCAGCAATGAGGCGATGGTTTCTGAAACCGGCACGAAAATTAAAATTGGCACCATCAGGCATTTCGACTTCGTTTGTCAGATGCAATTGGGTTGTGTAATAAGATGTGCGGTCTATTGTAATATTATCTCTGAAAACATAAGTAGCAGAACCGGTGGCAAAAAGATTGTCTTGCTGGTAATCACCCATGATTCTCAGGGATGCAGTTTTGCTGCGAAGCCCGATTGACAAAGGCAGAAAATCGGCTACATAATTGCTTAGAGGTAAGGAAACTCCGACAATACCAAATAAAGAAAGCTTGCCGCTACCTAATTTTTTTTGATACGGTCTCCATTTTACAAACAAACTTAAATCCTGCACTCCACTCATACCATGCAGTGTGCCGGCAGATGCTTTTGTTTTTACATACGGGGCACTAAAGAGAATATTTATTTTTCTCGTTAAACCATAGTTACCCATCAGGCCAAACATTTGTGTAGAAACCTTACCCAGGTTTTGGTTATCTCTTTTTAATGTTCCTTCCCAATAATTTTTCCAGCTGCTGTAGCTGTACATGGGGCCAACACAGAAAGCATTTTTTTCCATCATGACGGCGTCAATATCAGTTTGCGCCGAAGCAGTTTTTATCAGCAGCAGGAGTAACAGAGCGATGCTTGTTTGTTTCAGTAGTTGTTTCATTGCTGTAAATTTTATAAAAATTATTTTTTAAGTCTTAACCGTTGTACAATAAATTCTCCGAGCCGTATGCCGGCTTCATTACCGTGGTCATTATCAAACCGGTAATGTATGCCGCCGTATAGTCTTGACATAGCTGCTTCTTTTGCTGCAAGGCGAAAAGATTTTATTTCACGGCTTTTAATTCCGAATTCTAAAGATGAAGTATCGGTAAAAGATAAATTATCACCAAACCAATGCGTCATTGTTTCAGCCGCGGCTGCC
>JANNCC010000203.1:0-14521 GCA_031386125.1 Chitinophagaceae bacterium | reverse complement strand
TCCACATCATCATGCGACTGACCAATAAGGACAGTGTATTTATTTTGTGTAGCTACATCTTCTATACCATTAATCGCCATTGAAAAATATTCCTCTCCCAAATTGGGCAGAATGACACCTAATATCATTGTTTTGCCCTGTTTAAATGAAATGGCGGCCTGATTGGGTTCGTAATTTAATTCCTGAGCTAACTTCTGCACCTGCATTTTGGTTCGAAGACCGATACTCGAATGATTATGCAGTGCCCTTGAAACTGTGGAAACAGAGACGTTAAGCCTGTTGGCAATCTCTTTTATGGTGGCTGGTTTTTGATCCATGATGTTTCTGTGCCTGATCTATAATATACAAGGTATAAAAAGGAACTGATTTTTTCCACTATGTTTTATATCTTAAATAAATGAAAGCCGGTAACAATAAAAGATTGATTTCAATAATTATACTGATTGCTTCACTTATTTTTTTCGTTATGGGCTTTATGTACCCGCTATTGCAATCAGGTTTTGCAATAGGTCCATTCACTATCAAAAGTGATTACATTTACATCAGCACTTCCTTCCGGTATTTTTTTGACAAAGGAGAGGTTTTTATCGGGTTTCTGTTGCTTTTCTTTACTATCATCTTTCCGGTCATTAAGTATATTTTTCTTTTCCTGACATTATTGGGAAGAAAAATGCCCCGGCACGGTACTGTTGCCACTGCGTTGGAAATCATTAACAAGTGGTCAATGCTGGATGTGTTTGTAGTAGCGGTGTTGATACTGAATATGAAATTTGATTCCAGTATCATCATATCTAAACTGGAAAGTGGCACCACCCTGTTTGCAATGTCAGTTGTTCTGCTGATGACAAGCTCCTTTATTGCCAGAAAAATGATTGATAATAAACCGGAACCGGATAAATAGTTTTTGAGCAGATTATATCTTTTCGTAAATTTCGTTTGGAAATGTTGTCAAATGAATAAAGTATCATCAGTTATCACCCGTAAGGGAATAATGCCAGTAACCGTTTCGCCAGACATAACCGTGGTGGATGCGTTGACGATAATGGCTGAAAAAAATATCGGCTCTGTAGTTGTAATGGAAAATGATATTTACCTGGGAATAATGACAGAAAGGGATTATTCCCGTAAAGTAATATTAAAGGGGAAAGATTCTACAACAACCATGGTTTCTGAAATCATGTCCACTGATTTACCCACTGTAAGTCCTACCGACAGTATCGAACATTGTATGCAATTAATGACAGAAAAAAGCATCCGCTATATGCCGGTGTTTGATAATAATAAACTCATCGGTATCATTTCCATGAGTGATGTGGTGAAAGAAACAATATTAGTGCAGAAAGAAACCATTAACCAACTGCAGAACTATATTAACAGCTGACTTACACACTCGTTAAATATGCAGCGAAGCCCTGTAAGGCTTCGCTTTTTCATTAGAGGCAGGAACTCTGTTCCGACCAAACAAACGGAACGGGGTTCCGTTATCCTTCTTTCTCCTTCACCACCACCAAATCTTTTACATCCATCTGCATTGGCAATAAGCCAATTTTAACTACGGCTCTTCTACCCCTCAGTTCCATTACCTCGCCAACCTGGTGGTTCTTTTTCATTTTCACTTTGTCGCCAATATTTATTTCGCCACCAACTTCATTAAACTTTGAATCAATCTTCTTCTGCATCTTGCTCACTACTTTTTTCTCATCCTTTTTAAATAATAAGGCTTCCATTTGATTAAGCACTTTGTTCTTATTCTCTTCCTTGCGCCATTCCAACAGCATTTGCTTCAGCTTTCTTTCCATATCCTTTAAATAAGCAATGCGGTCTTCCGCCACTTTATTCTGCTCCTTCAATAATTCAACCTGTTGACGATGTTTTTCTTTATCCATCACCTGCTGCATTTCCTTCTTCAGCTTTTCATTCTCCTTTACTAATTGGCTTAAATCCTTTTCCTTTTTCTCAAGGTTCTGCAAATCCTGTTCTGTACGGTTTAGTAATTTATCTAATCGAAACTGGTCTTCATCCACCAACTGTCTGGCCCGGTAAATTAAGTTTTTATCAAGGCCAATTCTTTCAGCAATAGCAAAAGTGTAAGAGCTTCCCGGCTTGCCAATTAACAGTTTGTATTGAGGTTGTAAATTCTTTTCATCAAACGCCATGGCACCGTTGAGAATACCGGCTGTTTTACCTGCCATTACTTTAAGGTTAAGATAATGGGTAGTGACGATACCAAAAGCATGTTTTTTTGCCAGCTCTTGTAAAATAACTTCGGCAAAAGCACCACCAAGATTAGGATCACTGCCACTTCCTAACTCATCTATAAAGAAAAGTGTACGGCCATTTGCTTCTTCCATAAAATGCTTCATGTGCAATAAATGGCTGCTGTAAGTACTTAACTCAAATTCTATACTCTGCGTATCACCTATATGAATCATCAGTTGTTTGAAAATGCCAAACTGTGATGACGGGTGAACCGGCACCAGCAGGCCACTTTGCACCATCATCTGCAAAAGACCAATTGTTTTCATCGTCACTGTTTTACCTCCGGCATTGGGGCCACTGATAACTAAAATTCGTTTTGTATCATCTAATGTGATGGTTACAGGAATCGTTGACTTCCCTGTTCGTTGATTGTAGAGATATAACAGCGGATGATAAGCTTCTATCAGGTGAACATGAGCTTTGTCTGTAACAGCAGGATACTCTCCTTTTATTTCTGCCGCTAGTTTTGCTTTAGCCCTGATAAAATCAAACTCTCCAATTACAACATGCCATGCAGCAAGCAATGATGAATAAACAGAAAGCTTTGCTGTCAACTCCTTTAAAATCCGATAGACTTCTTTTTTCTCATCACTTTCAAGCTCATAAATAGTATTATTCAGCTCAATAGTTTCTTCCGGTTCTACAAAAGCTGTTTTACGGCTGTCGCTTTCTCCGTGCAAAATTCCTTTTACTATTCTTTTCTGTTCTGCAAACACGGCCAGTACCCTGCGGCCATTCATAAAGCTTTCTTCTATCTCAGCAAGATGGCCTTGTTTGTTAAGTTTGGCAACAATTTTGTCGAAAAGCCTCCGCAGTTCATTTCGTTTACGGTATAAACTCATCCTGATATGCTGAAGGTCTTCTGATGCGTTATCTTTTACCTGACCATATTCATCTAGTATATCGTTTATCATTTCAGCTATTACCTTTTCGTAGTATGTATTGCTGATAACTTTAGTCAATGCTTCATAAGCCGTCTTTCTTTCATTATCAAACCAGCGAAATATCTTTTCAATGCTCTCTGATAGTTTTCTTAGCTGCAGTAATTCTTCGCCGCTTAGCACAGCACCGGGAATTGACAACAGTTTCAATTCTTTTGAAAGATTAAAGATATAATCGTTGGGGAAATAAATACTGTTGACGACCAATTGCCTGTATTCATGGCTTTGTTTCAACTCCGTTTCTACAAACTCTTTTCTTGTGTGTATACGGAGTTGCTGTGCCTTTGTACGGGCTTGTTCGGTCTGGCAATAATTTGTCAGCAAGTCTTTTACCTTGTTAAACTCAAGTTGTATGTATGCTGATTCGGGAAAAATTTTCATAAAAGTCTTCCAAAAAATGTTTTGATTTATTATAAGTTCGCAAAGATAATTGTATAAATAAACCTTTGCCGTTCACATTTGTTCATATCAGTGTTAACGATTTCTCAAAAGGTGGTTTATGACAACTAATTGACAAACTAACGGCTTGTTCATAACGTAAATTGCATGAAATTTACATTCTTGAAATTAAAACCTCATATTATGAAAACTACGGTGACTTCAGCAATTATTGGACTAACGACCCTTCTTTCCTGTGCACAGAAATCACCTACCGCAACTAAAATATCTATGGATAATAATATGGAACCGAAAAATCAACAAGCATTGCCTGCTGTAGAAACAGCCACTTTTGCCAACGGATGTTTCTGGTGCACCGAAGCAATTTTTGAAGAACTGGATGGTGTTATCAGCGCCACTTCTGGTTACACCGGCGGTGCTCTTGAAAACCCAACATATAAACAAATTTGCACTGGCCAAACGGGTCATGCAGAAGCACTGCAGATAGTATATGACCCTGCTAAAATTACTTTCGACGAATTGCTGGAAGTTTTTTGGGAAACACATGACCCTACCACACTCAATCGCCAAGGGGCTGATGTGGGTACTCAATACCGGAGTGGGGTCTTCTATCATACTGATGAGCAAAAAGAAAAAGCTGAAAAGTACAAAGCCGAACTGGATAAAAGTGGTGCCTTTGACAAACCAATTGTTACCGAAATAACCACATTCAGCAAATTTTATCCGGCGGAAGATTATCATCAACAATATTTTGAAAACAACGAAGATGCTAATCCGTACTGCAAAATTGTAATCCGCCCTAAGTTGGATAAATTCCGAAAAGTCTTTAAGGACAAATTAAAACATTAATAAAAATCCATCTGTTTTTATAACAGGGCGGTTTTATTATTTCAACTTTACTCTTCTTAACTCAAGCAAGTTAAGAGGGTTTGGTGGAAACCCTTTTACATCCGGTTGTACTAACCTTACCACTTTATCATACCACAGCGGTACCACCGGTGCATCATCAATCATAATCTGGTCAGCCTGCTGATATAGTTTGTAGCGAAGCGAATCATTATCTTCTTTAATCGCTTTTTCAAAAGCTGCATCAAATGCTTCACTCTTATATCTTGTATAGTTGGGCGGTGCCGGATTTTTAGAATAAAAAACTGATAGATAGTTTTCTGCATCAGGATAATCTGCAATCCAGCTCCCTCTGAAAAATGCGGCGGTGGAACTGGAAGTCATTGTTAATAATAAAGATTTTTGAACTACTTCTACTTGTACGGGTATGCCCGACTCTTCTAATTGTTTGGCAATAAAGTTTGCCATGTCAGCATAAATGGCAATGGTGAGCAATTTTATTTTTGGTAATCCATTGCCAGCCGGGTAGCCTGCTTCAGCCAGCAATTGCTTTGTTTTAGATGGGTTATAGTTATATCCTTTTACTACCGATGAATCAAAAGATGGAAGCCCAATTGGTACAAACCCGGATTCGGCAGGAGTCCCTAACGAATTGCGGAGATATAAAACATTTTCCGGCGGTCGAATCCATAGTTAATAGCTTGTCTTATTTTCTTCGACCGCATCGGTGAATTCTTAACCAGTTCGTTAGTGGAGTCAACTAATATTCCGAGATACTCGATATTGAGGTACGGATTTACCTGCAACTCAATTTTGCCCTCCCAACCTTTGTGAAGTGTCCCTTTCTTCGTCAGCACTTCATCTTTAAAAGACGATTCAATATCGTTGATGAATTCCAGTTGCTTTTGCCGGAACAATAAAAATTCTGTTGCCTTACTGTCGTAAAAGGAAACCTTTACTCCATCAACATACGGCAGCCTGGTTCCTGCCTCGTCTTTTTCAAAATAGTTAGGGTTCTTTTTTAATACCAATGCCTGCCCTTCTTCCCATATCACAAATTGAAATGGCCCCGAGCCAACAGGATGGCGGCGAAAATCTGTTCCGTATTTTTCTACTGCTTCTTTCGCTACAACCGAACAATATTGCATAGAAATAATACCCAACATAGGAATATAAGGACGAAGCAGTTTTAGCTGGAACGTAGTATCATCAATTGCCCTGAAAGGTTGTATCGTATCCACCTTCCGGTTAAATATCCATGTACCGGGACTTGCAGTTTGTTTATCAATAATGCGGGAAAAACTGTACTCCACATCTCTCGCCGTAAGCTTTCTTCCTTTGCCATTGGCGAATACACCATCATCATGAAAAAAAACATCATCCCGTAAGTGGAAAGTAAAAACCGTTCTGTCTGTTGAAATATCCCAGCTTTTAGCAAGTGATGGAATGATATGCAGGCTGTCATCAATTTCAACCAATGTATTATATAACTGATGTGCCGCCCACATGGTTGACTGGCTTTTGGCAAAAGCAGGATCAAGAGAGGATATTCCGTTAAACTCATTATAATGGAATATGTTTCCTTCTTTATTCTTCTTATTATAACAACCAGCCAGATGTACGGCCATCAGCAACAAGGCCGCTATTCTTATGTAATTACTTTTAACTTTCATCTTAACTATCAAAGCTTAAATTTACGCTAACAAAACATACCACCGTGAAATACGTCAGCCGGTTTATTTATATTTCGTATGCCGCACTTATTGCAGTTACCCTTTGCTTTTCAAAAAGCACTTGTGCACAGCCTTTAAATCAAAAAGGAAAATTTACCCGACAGGATACACTTCGTGGCAGCATTACTCCCGAAAGGGCCTGGTGGAATGTGGTGTCTTATAATATTTATGTAGCCCCCGATTACAAAGCCAAAACCATCAAAGGATGGAACCAGATAAGTTTTGATGTAAACAGCGACGGGAAGAATAAAAAAATGCAGATTGATCTGCAACATCCAATGGCAATTGACAGTATTATTTTCAACAATAAAAAAGTAAACCCATTCAAACGAAACGGCAATGTTTACATCATTGATTTTGGCAACTTCAATTTTGTAGCCGCTAAAACAGCATTGCAGCGGCACCATCCGGTTACGCTTCATAGCATTAAAATTTACTTCAAAGGCAAACCCCGTGAAGCCGTTAACCCGCCCTGGGATGGTGGCTGGATATGGGGCAAAGATGCCAAAGGTCGTCCGTGGATGACTGTTGCCTGCCAGGGATTGGGAGCCAGTGTGTGGTATCCATGCAAAGATCACCAAGGCGATGAACCCGATCAGGGTGCATTGATACAGGTAAGAGTTCCTGATACATTAGTAGCAGTTGCTAACGGAAAATTATATTCAAAAGATGATCAGAAAGATGGAACTATACTTTACACCTGGCAGGTAAAAAATCCAATCAATAATTATAATATCGTTCCCTACATTGGCAAGTATGTTCATTTCAGTGACAATTATATTGGTGAAACAGAAAAAAATCTATCCTTAGATTACTGGGTGCTTGATTACAATTTGGAAAAAGCCAAAAAACAATTTGGCCGTGATGTAAAGCCGATGCTAAAGGCGTTTGAATACTGGTTTGGCCCCTACCCTTTTTATGAGGATGGTTTTAAACTCGTTGAATCATCCCATCTCGGCATGGAGCATCAGAGTGCCACCGCTTATGGTAATCATTATATGAACGGTTATCTCGGTAGTGATCTTTCGGGAACTGGCTGGGGATTAAAATGGGATTACATCATCATTCATGAAAGTGGGCATGAGTGGTTTGCCAACAACATCACCACTAATGATATTGCAGATATGTGGGTGCATGAAGGTTTTACCATGTATTCCGAAGCATTGTTTGTAGAATATCAGTATGGTAAAAAAGCCGGTAATGAATATGTGCAGGGCATCCGCAATAATATCAGCAATGATAAACCGCTGATCGGACCTTATGGAGTAAACCAGGAAGGCAGCGGCGACATGTATAATAAAGGAGCTAATCTTTTACATACCATCCGCCAGGTGATTGATGATGATTCTGTTTTCAGAAAAATAATGAGGGGATTAAACAAAGATTTTTATCACCAGACTGTTGATTCAAAAGATGTGGAAGCTTATTTTTCCAACAAATCGGGAAAGGATCTATCGAAAATTTTCGACCAGTATTTAAGAACTACAAAAATTCCGCAATTAGAATATAAAATAAAGGGTGACAATCTTTCTTATCGCTGGGCAAATTGTGTTCCCGGTTTTGCAATGCCGTTGAGACTGGAGGGTGAAAATGATTGGCTAAAGCCAACAACAGAATGGAAGAGTACTGCAATGACATCCGTTATGAAGAAAAAGACAATACTGGCAGATGAAAATTTTTATGTTACTGTAAAGAAAACCGACTAGGACGTATTAACCATTGACTTTTCACCATTCCCTATCTTTACCGCATGAGCAGTATCCGCCGGCAAAGCATTATCTCCTCTGTTGTTATTTACATCGGCTTCGGTATCGGCCTGCTTAATATTTACCTGTTTACCAAACAAGGTCTTTTTCTGGATCCGGAATTTGGCTTATACAATGCCTTTATTGCAATTGCCACTATGATGATGGCTTTTGCTAACCTGTCCATGCCGTCATATATCCACAAATTCTATCCTTACTACAACGACCATCTCCCTGTTAAAAAGAATGACCAGGCTACGATTGCATTAATTACCGGTATCATTGGGTTTATACTGGTATTATTGGCCGGATTTTTTTTTAAAGAACTGGTAATAAGAAAATATGGAACTCATGCACCAGAGATTGTAGCGTATTACAACTGGATATTTCCATTAGGTTTTGGATTGCTGATTTATGCCATTCTGGAAGCATATACCTGGCAGTTGCATAAATCTGTTTTCACTAATTTTTTAAAAGAAGTATTGTGGCGTTTATTTACCACGGTACTCATTGTACTGTTCGCCACCGGTGTTATTGATAGTTTTGACCTTTTCATTAAACTGTTTGCCTTCAGCTATCCGTTTATAGCAGCTGTACTGCTTATTTATCTGCTTGTTACTAAAAAAATACATTTCACTTTTAAAATAAGTAAGGTTACCCGGCGGTTGTCCAAAAGCATTCTACGTCTTTGTGCATTTGTTTATACCGGCTCTCTCATTTTTACTATTTCATTTGTATTCGACTCCCTTGTCATCAGTGCACTGCTTGATGACGCATTGACCAAGCTGGCCGTTTATTCAGTAGCACAGAATATCTCTTCTATGATTCAAGTGCCGCAACGGGGCATTATTGCGGCCTCTTTAGCTCATCTGTCCAAAGCATGGAAGGATAAAAACATGGCGTTGATACAACGTATCTATCAGCGGTCTTCTATTAATCAATTGATTTTTGCCTGTGGGCTTTTTGCTTTGATAATACTGAGTTTTACAGATGCAGTAAATACTTTTAAGTTAAAAGGCACTTATCTTGATGCTTACTTTGTTGTCATCTTCCTGGGACTTGCCAAGATTGTGGACATGGGCACTGGTGTAAATTCGCAGATAATAGCTACTTCCACTTACTGGCGGTTTGAAATGATCAGCGGTGTGATACTGTTGCTCGTTATGATGCCGCTAAGTTATTTTATGACGAAAGAGTTTGATATCGTTGGTGCAGGAATAGCTAATCTTATTTCTATTACTATCTATAATGGCATCCGCATTATTTTCTTATGGAAAAAATTTCGTCTTTTTCCATTTAGTATACGATCATTATACACTGTCTTGCTTGCCGGGGCCTGTTATGGCATTTGTCATTTTGCATTTATTAATATACACGGGTTAGCAGGAATTTTTCTGCGCAGCATTGGCTTCATATTGCTTTATGCCACAGGTGGCATTTACATGAAATTATCGCCCGATATTCAACCGGTGATAGTAACGATTAAAAGAAGATTGGGAATAAAGAAAGATTAATTACTGACTATTTGCTTGTCATCAATTCTTCCGGCGCCATAGTAACGCTTAAGATAATAAGGTTCAAAAAGACCGCTAACCATTATACCTCTTGAAACAGAGGCATGAATGAATTTATTGTTGCCCAGGTAAATGCCGACATGCGATACACCGCTGCCATTTGTATTAAAGAAAACTAAATCACCTTCCTCTAATTCAGTAGTTGAAATTTTCCTGCTTATCCGGTATTGCTCTCTTGATACTCTCGGTAATGCAATGCCATACACCGCAGAATAAACGGCTACGGTGAATCCAGAGCAATCAACGCCACTTTTGGTATTGCCGCCTGTGCGGTAACGAACACCATACCATTGATCAACATTTTCCAGCAGTGTTTTACTTGGTAATGATTCAACTTCAGTGTTCATTAAAACAGCATATTTCAGCTGTACAGATGAAGACTCTTCTACATCAGCTTTGCGGCTGGCCATAAGCTGGGTGAGTACGTCTGTTTCTTCTTTTTCTACGGGTGTTTCAACAATATTAATACCACGGGTTGTAGTTGCAGCTAATACCAGCTGTGGCTCTGGCTTCACCTCAGTTTTATCAATCGTGACAGGGGGAGTTACAGTAATATCATCAATAAATTTAGTTTTGGTAGTTGGAGCAGGCATAGAGGCTACCTGCCGGTTGCTTGTAAAATTCAACGACTTGAACGTAGAACAACTGCTCAATAAAAAGATAAATGCAATAGCTGGTAATATTTGCTTAACCATGGGCTTCTTCTTTAGGATGATTTCAAGGGCTGGTTAAAAATCCTGTTTGCCAGCAAGCAAACAAGTTCCTCAAAGTGAGGTGAGCAAAAATATAGGTAAAAGACTGAAAAAAACCACATTTTAAAACGAATTTTCCGGCACTAAATTGCCGATGTACTAAACCACTGTAACTAAGTGATTTAGAATTCTTAGCAGGATGTGGATATTGAGATAAATCAACTTAATTTACAGGGTCAAACTTTAACATTTACACTATTTCTTCTACCATGCAAACACTACCATCCTTAATCACTTTATTCATCCTGGCGACCGGTTGCAACAGTTCCGGCAGCAAAGAAATTACAAATGATTCTTTGGCAAAAAAAGTCATCAAAGACACTATTCTACCAATTCCGGTTTTAAAAGCCTACAACAACATTGAATATGAGAAAAAAGAAGTGCTGAATGCCGCCGGGGGCACCAAATCAGTACTTTTTAATACGAGTGGTTCAAAACTATATGCTATGAATCTGGAAGGCATGAGTGTGTATGAATTTGACCAGACCAGCCGGAAACTGACCCGTGAATTTAAGTTTACTCCAACAAGAGGGCAAGGCTGGGATTATAACCGTAGCCGTCCCATCGCATCTTTCCAGGAAAAACCAGTAGAAGCCTGTTTTAGTCACGATGATAAAATACTTTGGGTATCTCTTCATAATGCTGATGGCATCGTACCGATTTGGGTAAACGATATTTCGAAAAACAATGCTATTACTTCTGCGGAGCAAAAAACAAAAGCAGTGACAATTATTTATCCCGGTGCTGCTAAAACCGATTCGTTCCAGGTGCCATTGATAGAAACGGGTAAGACTCCGAAAGTAATTTCAAGAACTGCCGATAGTAAATTTTTATTGGTGAGCAACTGGCATTCCCGCAACACAAGTGTACTCGAAATGAATACAGATGCATCTCCCTATGGAAAAGTCATTAGCACTATTCCTGTGTCTGCCATTCCGAGAGGTATTGCGGTGGATGATAAAAATGGCAAATCGTATATCGCCATCATGGGCGGCTCCAGTCTGAATGTAGTGGATAACAATACCTGGAAAAGCGAAAGCATAATGAATGTGTGGAGCAGCCCACGGCATATTGTAATGGATGCCAGCGGTCATTTATTTGTTTCGTATAATAGTTTAGGAACTATTGCCTGCATTGATGTAGCGACTGGCAAACAATTATTTTCTGCCAAAACACATTCACAGCCCAGAACGATTGTATTATCAAAAAATCACAAATTTATTTTTGTAACTTGTTACACCAGCGACTTTGTAGATGTGTACAAAATCAATTCAGACAACTTTGAGAAAGTGGCATCTTTGCCATGTGGCGGCCACCCGGTTGGAGTTGATATATTTGAAGATGATAAAACATTGGAAGCCTGGGTGTGCAGCTACAGCAGTGGCTCGATAAGTATATATTCATTTAAGAAAAAGAATAAGGATAAAGACAAGGAAAAAGATTAGAAAAAATTGTGAGTTGTTAGCTACGAGTTACGAGCCAGTGAACTGTGATTTTTAATTTATTTACTGGCATTTAAAAGTATTAAAAAGAGGAACATCGTTTATGTTAGGCAAGGCTGTTTTCATTAGCACATTGGCATATTATCTCATCAGCACATTTTTCCTATGAAATTCTCTCATCTCCACGTCCATACACAATTTTCCCTTTTAGATGGTGCAGCTTCTATCCAGAATCTGTATAAGAAAGCAATAAAAGATGAAATGCCTGCCTTGGCCATCAGTGACCATGGCAATATGTTTGGAGCATTTGAATTTGTAGCCGAAGCATACAAACATAAAAATGAAGATGGTTCGGTAAAAGTAAAACCCATTGTAGGCTGCGAGTTTTACATCACCGAAAACCGCCACATAAAAACATTCACTAAAGAATTAAAAGATAAACGGCATCACCAGATATTGCTGGCAAAGAATGAAGTGGGCTATAAAAATCTCATCAAACTTACTTCGCTGGGGTTTGTGGAAGGTATGTATGGTAAGTATCCACGGATTGACAAAGAGCTTATTCAAAAATACCACGAAGGAATAATAGCCACCACCTGCTGCCTGGGTGCATCGGTACCACAAGCCATTTTAAAAAAAGGGGAAGAAGAAGGCGAAAATGAATTTAAATGGTGGCTGAATATTTTCCAGGAAGATTTTTATGTGGAGTTGCAACGCCACGGCATGGCCGACCAGAATAAAGTAAATGAAGTACTCATAAGATTTGCCAGGAAGTACAAAGTAAAAATTATTGCCAGTAATGATTCACATTATGTGGATCAGGATGATTTTAATGCACATGATATTTTACTGTGTATCAATACCGGAGAAAAAATTTCCACTCCTGCCCTGCGGGATTTTAATGATGATGATATTAATGTAAAAGACAAACGCTTCGCTTTTCCTAACGACCAGTTTTATTTTAAAACAACGGAAGAAATGAGCAAGGTATTTTATGACCTGCCTGAAGCAATTGATAATACCAATGAAGTAGTTGATAAAGTTGAGTTACTGAATTTAACAAGGGACATTCTGCTGCCCAATTTTCCGATTGAAAAAAGATTTCAGGTTCATACCAAAGAAGAAACAGTTGGCAAATACAAAGTATCTGCTGAATCTCAAAACCAATGGGAGTATTTAAAAGAACTAACGTATCAGGGCGCAGACAAACGATACAAAGAAATAACTGACGAAATAAGAGAACGATTAGAATTTGAACTCTTCACCATCCGCATGATGGGCTTTGCCGGTTACTTTTTAATTGTAAGTGATTTCATCCAGGCCGGAAGAGACAAAGGCGTATTCATCGGCCCCGGCCGTGGTTCGGCAGCTGGTTCGGTAGTGGCTTATTGTATTGGCATCACCAATATAGATCCGATAAAATATAATTTACTGTTCGAACGTTTTTTGAACCCCGACCGTAAATCAATGCCGGATATAGATACTGACTTTGATGATGAAGGAAGACAAAAAGTAATTGATTACGTAGTAGAAAAATATGGTAAGAACCAGGTAGCACAAATTATTACCTACGGTACAATGGCAGCCAAATCAAGCATCGCTGATGTAGCAAGAGTAATGGATCTGCCATTGCCTGAAAGCCGTGCATTAACGAAATTAGTACCCGATCGTCCCGGCACCGAGTTAAGAAGAGTATTGCATGCCCCAATGAAAATAAAAGATGGTGAAAAATCTTTGGAAGAAAAAGATGGTATGGGGAATGATGACATGGAGAATGTAAAAAAGCTCCGTGATATTTATAAGGATACTAACTCAGTCCTTAGTAAAGTATTGCATGAAGCAGAACGATTGGAAGGTTCTGTTCGTAGTACCGGCATCCATGCCGCAGGTATCATCATTGCACCGAAAGATTTGATGGAGATGATTCCTATAGCCACTTCCAAAGAATCTACACTATGGCTTACACAGATTGAAGGAAACGATATTGAAAATGCAGGTATCTTAAAAATGGACTTTTTGGGATTAAAGACATTAACCGTTCTCAAAAATGCCTTAGCTCTTATCAAATTAATTCACGAAGTAGAAATTGATTTAGATGAAATTCCATTAGACGATAAAAAAACGTTTGAACTATATCAGCACGGCTCTACTATCGGTACGTTCCAGTTTGAAAGTGCCGGCATGCAAAAATATTTACGGGAATTAAAGCCCGATAAATTCGGCGACCTTATTGCAATGAACGCCTTGTATCGTCCCGGCCCTATTGCCTATATTCCCAACTATATTGACCGTAAGCATGGCCGTGAAGCAATCCAGTATGACTTGCCGGAGATGGAAGAATATTTACAGGAAACTTATGGTATCACGGTGTACCAGGAACAGGTAATGTTGCTGGCGCAAAAATTAGCTGGCTTCAGCAAAGGTGATGCGGATGTGTTGCGTAAGGCAATGGGTAAAAAACAAAAGTCGGTACTCGATAAAATGAAAGCACAATTTATTGAAGGTGCGACTGAAAAATTATTACCGGCTGATAAGTTAGAAAAAATATGGACCGACTGGGAAGCCTTTGCACAATATGCGTTTAATAAATCTCACTCCACCTGCTATGCGTATGTAGCGTATCAAACAGCTTATTTAAAAGCCCATTACCCTGCTGAATATATGTCGGCGGTGCTGAACAACGCCGGTAGCATTGATAAGATTACTTTCTTTATGGAAGAATGTAAACGAATGGGATTAAAAGTACTGGGGCCAGACATCAACGAATCATTAAAAGGTTTTGCAGTAAATGATAAAGGTGAAATTCGTTTCGGCCTCGGTGGATTGAAGG
>JANNCC010000201.1:0-2543 GCA_031386125.1 Chitinophagaceae bacterium | reverse complement strand
TAAAACCGCTGAAACCGTGGCGACAGCATGTCCCAGTACTTTGTTTTCTCTGCTTCACTCATCGGTGGAAAATACCGGTTGATGAAGTCTAATGTCTTCTCCATTGCATCATGATACAAAGGATAGGCTTTTGCTATATCTTTTTTCTTCCAGAAAAGAATGGCCATATCCTCCTGCGACTGCACATATAAAGGGTGTACGTTGCCCAATGCCCCTTCCCGTATCTGCAACACTTTTTGCAATAATGGTTCTGCTTCCGCATAGCGGCCTTTGTAGCGGTAAAAGTTTCCCAGGTCGCTTATCACCTTTGCATACGCCGGGCTGTTCTCTGTCATCGTGGACTTATAAATTTCTGCTGACCTCTTCAGCATATCTTCTACCCTATCCTCTTTTTTCATCAGCATGGCGAGGATGGCCACATTATTGAGCATATTGGCAAATTCAGGTTTGCCTTTCTCCAATCGTTTTTCAAGACCCCGGTAAATTTCTTCTGCTTCAGGATATTTTCCCATTTGCTGGAAAAGCAATGCTAGGTTAGAGAAAAATTTCAAGTGATGTTTTGCTTTGCTTACTTCCAGTGTGCCTGCCAATTGCAGAGCTTCTTTTAAACATTTTACTGCTTCTTCATACCGCCCCATTGATTGAAAGAGCATTGCCTGGTTATTCAATATAATTGCATAAGGCATTGTCCCTTGTTGCTTATTGGCATTCACCACTGAAATAGCAGCAGTAAATTCTTTTTCTGATTCATTGTACTGTGCAAGGCTGTAATGCAGCACTGCATAATTATTAAGTGAAGCCGCTACGGCCATATTTGTTTTACCGAGTTTAGATTCCCGCAGATCTAATGCCTGGGCAGTAAATACTTCAGCTTGTGCAAAGCGGCCGGTTGTTGTATAAAGCAATCCCCGGCTTGCAATGGTTTTCATATAGCCGATCTCGCTGGTTCGATATGTCTTTTCAAAATATCCTTGGGCAGCCTTCAATCTTTTTTCTGCAAATACATAACGCCCCATTGCATAGGCAGACTGACCCATTTGTAAATTCATGCCGGCATTTTCTTCATCATCAAGATCAAAATCCCGGTATAAAGAATTAGCAATCCCCCCGAGTTTCAGGAACTTGGCACCAAATTCACCTCTGCCCCGCCCACCAAACAACCCGGAGTTATCACTCAGCAAAATCGCATAATCAACATCTGTAGAATCAAACTCAGCTTTGATGCCATCCAGTTCATTCCGGGCGGAATTACGGGCTTTCGTTTTAGCATCATACTTCGCATCATTCACCTCCCCTTTGCCTTTATTCACCACCTTATCTTTTAGCCTTTTTAAAATTTGCGCAGGCGACTGAAGCGACAGGAAAAGAAGTGTGAGGGCAAGAAGAATTTTCATACACGAATTTTAGGAGGTTAAAAGGACTTCTAAATTACATTAATTAGTTGTAATGCATCTGGCTGCTAAACGATACTTTATGTATTTGAGATTTTTATCAGCAGCCTGATGCCTGGTTGCCACTGCCTTATATCCCTGCCTGTAGCATTTCATCCGGTGCATTTATCACTTATAATAATAGGTTGAGCTGCTTCTGTTTTCTTTGGTAGCTTGTCAAAAAAAATCAGGATATGAAACAGATGATACTATGCTTGCTGGCAGTTGCATGCACTACTGCTTCAGTTGCACAAATTCCTTTAACCGTGTCGCCAAGCGGTGGCAATAAAAAAGCTTCTGTTGGTGAACGGATTGGCCTCACCGATGTAACCATCAACTACGACCGCCCCGGTGTAAAAGGCCGTGAAGGAAAAATATGGGGACAGTTAATACATGCTGGTTTTATAGACCAGCAATTTGGCAGTTCCAAAGCAGCACCGTGGAGGGCAGGGGCTAATGAGAACACTACTTTCAAATTTTCAACCGATGTAAAAATAGAAGGGCAGTCGCTACCAGCCGGTAAGTACGGTTTTTTTATTGCCTATGGCCCGGATGAATGCATATTGATATTTTCAAAGAACAATACATCATGGGGAAGCTATTACTACAATGAAAAGGAAGATGCCCTGCGGGTAAAAGTAAAACCACAAACATTGGATAAAAGTGTGGAGTGGCTGAAATATGAATTTCTGAATGAAACAGAAAACAGTGCTATTGTTGCGTTGCAATGGGAAAAACTATCCATTCCATTTAAAGTAGAAGTGGATTATATGAAAGAGCAGATTGAATCATTTCGCCGGGAGTTAAGAACCGAGAATGGTTTCATCTGGCAAAGCTGGGACCAGGCGGCACAGTGGTGTGTGCAGCATAATATAAATCTTGAAGAAGCATTGTTATGGACCGACTCTGCCACCAATGGTGGTTTTGGCGGAGCCAATAGTTTCCAGGCATGGAGCACTAAGGCACAAGTGTTACAGAAATTGGGAAGAGGTGCTGAAGCAGCGGCCGTTATGCAAAAGGCTTTACCATTTGGCAGTATGAACGATATTCATCAGTATGCAAGACAACTGCTTGGCATGAAATTTAGCAAAACGGCATTCGATGTTTTCAAAG
>JANNCC010000171.1:0-9459 GCA_031386125.1 Chitinophagaceae bacterium | reverse complement strand
AAAAATTTTTAAATTAATGAAAAAACCCATTAAAAAGAATTTAAGCTTCCGACTGCCCTGCATAACTTTGACACAGGGAATAATATTATTTATTAGCTGTAAAATTAAGTTTTGGATAACGGTAAAACTGATATACTCATTATAGGCGGCGGATTGGCAGGTCTTATAAATGCAATTCATTTATCTAAAGCAGGTTTATCCGTAACCCTGATAGAAAAAAATGAATACCCAAAACACAAAGTATGCGGTGAGTATATATCCAACGAAGTACTCCCCTACCTGCAACATCTTGGTGCAGACCCGTTGACAATCGGTGCTAAAAAAATTACCCGGTTTTTATTAAGTACCACCCGTGGAAAAACAATAGAAACCAAGCTACCCTTGGGAGGCTTTGGAATAAGCCGTTATGCATTAGATCATTTTCTTTTTCAAAAGGCAAAGGAAAATAATTGTTTGGTAATACAGGATGCTGTTACAGATGTTCAGTTCGAAAATGACCTGTTCAGAATGACCACAAAGCAAGGAAAAGAATTTACAGCAAAAATTGTAATAGGTGCTTATGGCAAGAGAAGCAACCTTGATGTAAAATTCGACCGGTTATTTATAAAAAATAAATCGCCGTTTATTGGCATTAAAACACATTTAAAAGGCTATTTTCCGGAAGACCTCGTTGCACTGCATAATTTTAAAGGAGGCTATTGCGGCGTATCACAGGTAGAAACAGGAAATCTGAATGTTTGTTTCCTGGCTAACTATCAAACTTTTCAGCAGTATAAAAATATTGATGCCTATAAACAGGAAGTGCTTTATAAAAATAAGCATCTGAAAAATGTATTTGAAAACTCCTCCCCGGTTTTTGAACAACCACTGACTATCAGCCAGATTTCGTTCTCGAATAAAACAGCAGTAGAGAATCATATACTGATGTGTGGCGATGCCGCCGGAATGATTCATCCGTTGAGCGGAAATGGAATGGCCATGGCTATACATAGTGCTAAAATAGCTGCAGAGCTTATCATTGATTTTTTTAATAAAAAAATAACAACAAGGCAAGAACTGGAAAATGCCTACTCAACATTGTGGAGAAAGGAATTTAAAAAGAGAATTTCGACCGGAAGGGTTTTGCAAACTTTCTTTGGAAAAGAGAGCCTGGCGCAACTAATGATGTATGGCGCAACGCATATACCTGGGGTCTTGCCAGCTATTATCCGGCAAACACATGGCAAACCATTAATGTAAGGAGCATGAAAACCCGGTCTGATAAACAGGAACAATTAGATAATCTTTCTTTAGATGGCGAACCATTGCACAAAGCCTTAAAAAGCCTTGGATGGATTAACAAGTGGTTTGGCAATCACCGTTCAACAGTAAAATCAATAATCCACCTGTACGACAAGGATAAAAAACCACTAAAGATTATTGATCTGGGATGTGGTGGTGGAGATTTGCTATTGGCCATTGCAAAAACTCTTCGTAAAAAGAAAGCCATCTTTTCTGTTATTGGTATTGATGGCAATAATAGTTCTTTAAAATATGCCGGGGAAAAATGTGCCGGATTCGAGGAAATAACATTTCAGCAAGCAGATATTTTACATCCTTCTTTTACACCAGCAGACTGTGATATTTTAGTTACCAGTCACTTTATTTATCATTTTTCGGAAAAGGAGCTTGTCGGATTTATCAATAATAAATTAACCAATGTTACCACTGCTTTTATTTGCAGCGAATTAGAAAGAAGTCGACTTGCCCTTTTTCTATTTAAGCTAACCGCTTTTTTGCTGCCTGTTAGTAAGCTGGCTAAGCAAGATGGACAGTTAGCCATAAAAAGGTCCTTTACAAAAAAAGAATGCCTATCCATTTTAATGCAAACAAATATTGAAAATTTCTGTTTAAGAAGAGTCTTTCTATTCAGGATACAGCTGATTGTGTTTCTGAATAATAAAATATAATATGTTTATCAATACCACCTGTAGAAGTACCGAGCTTGAAATCATGGATAATTTTTTGATAGAAGGAGAAATGCTCCGGGAGTCATTAGATAAAATAGCGGCTGTTAACAGACGGCTGGGTGGAAATAATGTAACCATTAATGGTTTAAAAAATCTGCTGAAAGAGGAACCCCGGGGAGCCACTATTTCCATCATTGATTTAGGCTGCGGCGGTGGTGATATGCTGCGGGCTGTTGCCGACTATGGAAGAAAACATAAGTATAATTTCAAACTTACCGGAATTGATGCGAATGAATATACCATAAATTATGCAAGAAAAATATCAACTGCCTACCCGGAAATTACGTACATAAAAATGGATGTGCTGGCTGATGAATTTTTAGCATTGAACTTTGACATAGCACTTGCCACTTTATTTCTTCATCATCTTACGTCAGAAGAAATAGAAAATTTATTGGCAGTGGTGACGAAGAAAGCCAAAAAAGGAGTAATTGTAAATGATTTGCACAGAAGTAAAGCAGCTTATTACCTGTTTAAATTAATATGTCTTTTTATTTCTAACCCGATGGTGCGAAAAGATGGTGCTGTCTCTGTTTTACGGGCATTTAAAAAAAATGAATTAATTAGCATCGGAAAAAAAATACAGAATACCGTTAGTACCATTCAGTGGAAGTGGGCTTTCCGGTATCAATGGATAATAAAAAAGAAATGAGTGTAAAAATAAAAGCAGTAGCCAAACAATTGCCTCCCTATTGCCGTGTTACTGCCGACATATTGCCATATATAGAAACATGGCTGGCGGGTCAGGATGAACGATTGATACGTAAAGTGATTAAGATATTTAGCAATGCCGGGGTGGATAAGCGGTATTCCATCATGGAGCCGATGGAAGTATTTACCGCTACTTCTTTTGAAGAAAAGAACAATATCTATGTACGGGAATGTACAAAGCTGGCAAAACGGTGTTTACAAAATGCATTGGACAAAGCCAATTGGATAGCTCAGGACATTGATTACATAATAACCGTAAGCTGCACCGGAATAATGATTCCATCTGTGGATGCCTACTTAGTGAACAGCCTACAAATGAAACAGGACATTGTGCGGTTGCCTGTTACTGAGATGGGCTGTGCTGCCGGTCTTTCAGGAATTATATATGCTAAAAATTTTTTAAAAGCAAATCCCGGAAAAAAAGCAGCAGTGGTGGCGGTAGAATCACCCACGGCTACTTTTCAACTCAATGATTTTTCGATGGCCAATATTGTAAGTGCAGCTATCTTTGGCGATGGTGCGGCGGCCATATTACTTTCTTCCTGCCCGGAAGATGATGGCCCTGAAATTATTGGTGAAGAGATGTATCACTTTTATGATGCAGAGTATATGATGGGGTTTAAACTGACCAATACAGGTTTGCAAATGATACTGGATGAAACTGTACCGGAAACTATTTCAACTCATTTTCCAAAAATTGTACACCCTTTTCTGGAAAGACACCAGTCTAACATTGATGAAATCAATCACTTGATTTTTCATCCCGGCGGAAGAAAAATAATACAAACGGTGGAAGAATTATTTGGCTCACTTGGAAAAAATATTGATGACACCAGGGAAATTCTGAAACAATATGGAAATATGTCGAGTGTAACCGTACTTTATGTACTAGAACGGTTTTTAGAAAGATCCATTCCAAAAGGCGATAAAGGATTGATGCTTAGTTTTGGCCCCGGGTTCTCTGCACAAAGCATACTATTAAAATGGTAAAAGAATTTGCAAATAAAAACTATTGGGCCATCGTTCTCGGCGGCTCAGGCGGCTTAGGGTTGGCTACAGCAAAAAAGCTAGCCTTACATGGCTGTAATATTATAATAGTACATCGCAACAGAAAATCAGATACCGCTTCCATTGAAAATGAATTTGAACAAATAAAAGCTACCGGGGTTGAATTATTATCGTTTAACGAAGATGCTATACTGGCTGAAAAGAGAATAACGATTGTAGCAGCCATTTGTCAACAACTCGGTGAGCAAGGGAAAATAAGGATGCTTATTCACAGCATTGCAAAAGGGAATTTAAAACCCATGCTTGCTGGAGAAAAGCCGGGTTTAGAAAATGATGATTTTTTTGTAACCCTTGATGCCATGGCCATCAGCCTGCACGACTGGACAAAAATTTTATTCGAACAACAATTATTTGCTGCTGATGCAAGAGTTATCAGTTTTACCAGCGAAGGCAATAGTAAAGCATTGAAAAACTATGCGGCTGTATCTGCTGCCAAAGCTGCTTTAGAAGCAATCACAAGAAACATTGCCCTTGAATATGCCCCATATGGAATAAAAGCAAATTGCATACAGGCAGGTGTTACGGATACGGAATCGTTCCGGATTATTCCGGGACATGAACAAATTAAAGAACACACACTGGCCCGAAACCCTTTTAAACGATTAACAACTCCGGATGATGTGGCTAATGTTGTTTATCTTTTATGTAAAGATGAGGCCGCCTGGATAAATGGCAGTATCATTATTGCAGATGGCGGAGAACATATCAGTTAAACAATGACTAAACAAGAAATATTAGCAGCACTCCCCTACTCGCCTCCTTTTCTTTTTGTAGATGAACTGACTGAAGTAACAGAAACCGGAGCTAAAGGCAGCTACACTTTTAAAGAGGATGAATTCTTTTACCCTGGTCATTTTAAAAAATTTCCGATAACACCCGGAGTTATTTTAATTGAAACCATGGCGCAAATTGGTGTCGTTTGCCTGGGTATATATCTTGTGGTTGTTAAAGAAGATTCGTTGCTGCCTGTACTTCCGGAAATAGCATTTACTTCTACTGAAACTAATTTTCATGCCCCTGTTTTTCCGGGAGAAAAAGTAACAGTAACTTCTGAAAAAGAATACTTCCGCTTTGGAAAATTAAAATGCAAAGTTGAAATGAGAAACAGTCAGGATAAAATCGTTTGCAGCGGTACTATTTCTGGTTTTATAAAACGAAAAAAATGAATAACCGGGTAGTTATTACCGGCCTCGGTGTAGCAGCACCCAATGCTGTTGGGATTTCCGCATTTACCACTGCCATAAAAAATGGTGTGTCAGGCATCCGCTATCAAAAAGAACTGGAGGACTTGAGTTTTTCCTGCTGTATTGGTGGTATTCCGGAAGTATCGGAAGAAATGAAGCAGCGATATTTTACATCACTTCAATTAAGAAATTTTAATAGCTCCGGTATTTTATATGGCTGCATAGCTGCTGTTGATGCATGGAAAGATGCAGGTCTTCCGATTACCACATCTGATACTCCTGATTGGAACAGCGGAACTGTCTTTGGAACAGCAGTTTCAGGTGTTGATAAGTTCAGAGAGGCAATTTATAAACTCGATGCTAAAAATGTAAGAACACTTGGCAGTACCGCTGTATTGCAAACAATGGCCAGTGGCATCTCGGCCTACATAAGCGGAATATTAGGATTGGGAAACCTGGTAACTACCAATTCATCAGCCTGCAGCACAGGTACCGAAGCAATACTCATGGGCTTTGAAAGGATACAAGCAGGCAAAGCAAAAAGAATGTTGGTGGGTGGCTGCAGCGACCATGGACCTTATTTATGGGGAGGATTTGATGCCATGCGGGTGATTACTTATAAACATAATGATTCACCTGAAAAAGCATCCCGCCCCATGAGTGCATCGGCGAGTGGTTTTGTACCGGGCAGTGGCGCTGGTGCATTGCTGCTTGAATCTTTAGACAGTGCTTTAGAAAGGGGTGTAAAAATTTACGGTGAAGTGTTGGGTGGAGCAGTGAATGCTGGTGGGCAGCGGGGTGATGGAACTATGACAGCTCCCAATTCAGCAGCCGTGCAACGCTGCATCACTGGTGCGATTGAGAATGCTGGCATAACTGCTGATGAAATAGATTTAATAAACGGACATCTGACAGCAACCAGCAAAGATGGAGCAGAAGTAAAAAATTGGGCTGCTGCTTTAAGCAGAACAGGAAAATATTTTCCTTATATCCATTCTCTGAAATCAATGATTGGCCATTGCCTCGGTGCAGCCGGTGCTATTGAAAGTGTGGCAGCTGTGCTGGGTTTAAAAGATGGCTATATATTTCCTTCCATCAATTGTGAAGACATCCACCCGGAGATAGCAGCAATTATTAGCCAGGAAAAAATACCGCAAAAACTTATAGAAATTGATAAGTTGCAGACGATTGCCAAAGCCAGTTTTGGTTTTGGCGATGTAAATGCCTGTATCATTTTCAGAAAATATAAAAAATGAATAAAGAAGAACTGATAGTGACGTTGAAAGAAATTGTAAAGCCCTATATAAAGGATGAGAAAAATTTTGAACAGCTTACAGAAGAAACCGATTTTCTGAAAGATCTTAAAATTAATTCTGCCAATCTTGTAGATGTAATTCTTGACATAGAAAATGCTTTTGACATTATAATAGATAATGAGTCTATGGAAAAAATGCTGACCGTAAAAGCCGCCATGCAAATAATAACCACAAAACTGAATGAAAAGTGACTGGTAATGATATTGTAGATATTGCAATGGCAGCTGCAGAAAGCAACTGGAAACGAAAAGGGTTTCTGGAAAAAATATTTACTCTGCAGGAAAGGCAATACGTTCAGGAAGCCCCTCAACCTGATAAAATGGTTTGGACACTATGGAGCATGAAGGAAAGTGCTTATAAAATTTATACCCGTCAATACGGTGGACGATTTTTTGCTCCGCAAAAAATCCAATGTACGTTACTAACCCCATATAGCGGACAGGCAACTATTAATAAAATAATATATCATACTACCACCAGCATAACGAATAACTACATTTACAGCATTGCGAGACTTATTGATTTTGAAGTACACCCTTTTATAAATCAATGCTTTTACAGCGGTGGTGGATTATATGCAAGACAGCCAAAACTTACCAATGAAAGAATTATAAGCTGTTACGCCACCGTTATCAGTAAAGGAAAAGATAATTTTTCAATTATAAAAGACAACAATGGTGTTCCTACCCTGTTTTGCAAAGAAGAAAAAATTAGCATCCCGGTTTCTATTACTCATCATGGCCGTTATGCCGCATTTACTATCAATTAAACACTACTGATGAAATCATATCTCGGTTGGGTAATTGGAAAATTAAAAGTGGACCGGGGTCTTATCCTCGTTTATGCAGTTGTGTATTTCGCTTGGGGAGTAGCTATGAATTATTTCGGCAGTTACATGGAGATAGCCAAATTTACTTATTGGTGGCAGATAATCACTTGTTACCTTTTATATATGATTCCTATCTCATTACTGCTAAGGGGCTTGCCTTTTCATACCCAGTATGCTTATGGTTTGGTGGCTATGGGTTTCCTGGAGTTTGGTGGCTATGCTATCAAAAGTTCTTATGCCTATCCGGATAATATTTTTGACCGCACATTCAGTCCTCAAAATTTCAGTCTTGGCATGGCTTTATTTTTTGCCCTCTACTTCCCTATTGGTAACTGGGGAGTTGGTAAAATTTATACCGCCTTATTCAAGCGGAAATAGAAAATACTGCCATTTATTTAAGTAACTCCGCCAACGGGTTAAGAATTGTATTTTTGGCTTTCATTAAACCACATACTTTTGATATGAAACTTAAACTCCTTTACATCATTACTGCTACTGTTTTTTTTGTCAGTTGTGATAATGCCCAAAAAGATGAAGACACAAAAACCGGCAATCCTGAAATAGAAGACGTTGACGCACCAATACCAACGGAAGACTCTGTACAGGCAAGAAAAATAACGGAGAGAGATTATGGTGTCACAAAAGAGAATGCCTACAACGATATGTTTCTCGACAGTCTTGCAATGGAAAGCTATATCAGCAGCAGGCAACTCGGCGATAAAAAGATTGCCCTGCGTATCCGGAGTTTTTATAATGCAAGAAATTACCAGTATGCATGGTTTTCCACAAAAGGGCTAACAGAACAGGCCCGTTTCTTCTGGAATCAGTATGATTATGCTGTTACTCATCTTAAAGATACTTCTCTTGTCAATTCTTTTTTTTATAAAGAAGCAGAACGATACCTGAACCAGGAGAAAATGAATGCCAATACAAAAGATGCCGGTATTTTGAATACAGAGTTTGGATTTACCGAGCATTTTATCCGTTTTATCAACAGCACTTATGAAAAGGGATATGTAAAAAGGAAAGAACAGGAGAAGTTTGTCCCTATAAAAAAACTTGACCCGATCTCAATGGCTGATTCACTGCTGAACAAAAAACACAGTGATGAAAAATATTATGAACAGGTAAACGATATGTATGGCAACCTGAAAAAGAATCTGCAACTCTATCATGATATTGCTAAAGCTGGCGGATGGGGCATTATACCCTCAGCAAAAGCAATCAAAAAAGGTGAAACACTGGCATCCATTCCGGCCATTAAAAAAAGGTTACAACTCACCCTCGACATGCCTGGTAATGACAGTAGCTCTGTTTTCACTGATACATTAGAGTTGGCTGTAAAAAAATTTCAAAAAAGGCATGGTTACAAACAGGATGGAGTAATTACTGCTACAGTAATAAAAGATATGAATGTATCTGCGAAAGAAAGACTGATGTCCATATTGTTGAATATGGACAGGATGCGGTGGCTGCCTCAAAAACCAACGGGCAACCTTATCATTGTAAACTTACCTGAATTTATGCTGCATGTGTATGATGGCAACAAAACGGTTTTTGACATGGTAGTAGTGGTTGGGAAAGTGGGCAACAACACTATGATGTTTAATGGCGACCTGAACCAGATATATTTCAGCCCTTACTGGAATGTGCCGCAAAGTATTATCAAGAACGAAATAATGCCGGCCATAGCAAGAAACCCTAATTACCTCGCTGGTAAGAACATGGAAAGAGTCGGCGCCGGTATCCGCCAGCGGCCCGGCCCGGGCAATGCATTAGGTAAAGTGAAATTCATTTTCCCCAACAGTTTCAATATGTATTTTCATGACACACCCTCTAAAAGTTTATTCGGACAGGATAAAAGAGCTTTCAGCCATGGATGTATAAGGTTGAGTGAGCCACAAAAAATGGCAGAATGGTTATTAAGAAATGACCCGGCCTGGACCACAGAAAAAATAGTCTCTGCCATGAATCAAACTACCGAGAAATTAGTAAGGCTAAAAGATCCGGTTCCTGTTTTTATTATCTATTACACTGCCTGGGTGGATAATGAAGGGGAGCTTAATTTCAGGGATGATGTGTATCAGCATGATAGCGAACTGGTGAAAAAAATGTTTACTTCCTTAAAAACTCCAAAATAAACTGGAAACAAATTACTTCGGTGATAAAGCATATTAACCGTTCATCCCAAATGCTGCTCCTTCAAGCAGCATTTTTTATTTTGCTGTTGCCATCATAATACCGGCTGTGCTAAACCAAAACTGTATGCTTTATGGTAAGGTATGTTATGTCTTTTACAGTGCCGTCGGGCCAGCAACAATCTGCACAAAAAGTAATTGACC